>NZ_JBXWMI010000004.1:0-361361 GCF_059609765.1 Ruegeria sp. YTSC106 | reverse complement strand
GCTGTCGACCCAGTTCCGACGTGATCGAGCCAAAAAGCTCAGGATCACGATCAGCAAGGGACTGGGTGAAAAATCCGGTGTCACGAAGATTGGCGTTCATGGGCGCTCCACATGGCTGGGTAAAATTCTTGCGGATTTCCTATCGGAAACGCCACATTTGCAAAAGGCTTAAAGCGACGATTTGGCCCGCTACGGCGTCAAGACTGGCCTATCGGGGAAAGGTATGTTTGTTTCGGAACCAAATGTGCAGCACCGGAAACCGGAAAACATGAAAAAAAGAATCGCCTTTCTTGCCAGCGAGGTCAAAGTGGCGCAAACAGCCCGTGACACTCTGGTGGCCAAACACGGCAATGCTGCTCCTCGCGACGCAGATGTTGTGGTTGCTCTTGGAGGGGATGGCTTCATGTTGCACACCCTGCACAACATGCAGCATCTCGATACACCGGTTTATGGTATGAACCGCGGCACGATCGGGTTCCTGATGAACGAGTACCACGAAGACGACCTGATGGCACGGCTGGTGGAAGCCGAAGAAGAGGTGATTAATCCATTAGCAATGCGGGCGATGGATCAGTCCGGAAAATTGCACGAGGCGCTGGCGATCAACGAAGTATCGCTGTTGCGCGCTGGGCCACAGGCTGCTCGTTTGAAGATCAGTGTTGATGGCCGCGAGCGCATGGATGAACTTGTCTGCGATGGAGCTCTGCTGTCTACTGCGGCGGGGTCAACGGCATATAATTACTCGGCGCACGGGCCTATTCTGCCGATCGGCTCGGACGTTCTCGCGTTGACACCAATCGCCGCATTTCGCCCCCGCCGATGGCGTGGTGCCTTGCTGCCTAAAATCGCAAAGGTGCGGTTTGATGTGCTGGATGCGGACAAGCGACCTGTTATCGTTGCGGCTGATTCCATAGCCTTCCCAGACGTTGATTGGGTCGAGATCCGATCCGAGCCAGCGATCTCACATCGCATTCTTTTCGATCCGGGACACGGGTTGGAGGAGCGGCTGATATCCGAGCAATTCACTTAAATTTACGTTTCTGCGAGCTTTTTTGAGCCTGTGTGAAGCAGTTCACAGGGGATTCGCTCACAATTGGATAGTGTGAACTTGCTCGGAGAACACGCCAAGGTGGGAGTGAGTGGCCACCTGAAAGGCGTTTTCGAATGATTGCGCAGATTTTGCGCTGGCGAGGGTGGGTGGTGCTACGCTCGTCATCAGAAATCCGGGCTTATTTTAGCAGTCGGGCCCCGGGTACAATGTCCCGGGGTCTATTTTTCAGCCACCCTGCAACTCTGTCTTTTCCCATAACGGCAGGCAAATTTGCCCCACGCGTGCTTCGATGGCCGCGGCCGCATCCACCGCCAGATCTTCGCGCCAGCGCTGAGCGGCAATCTGAACATTGATCGGCTGAGGACCCTTCGGCAATTCAGCCAGCCGGGCCGGGACACATGCCGCAGGCAGGCCTAAAAAGTTCATCGCATAAGAATATACGGCGCACCCCAGAACCTCGTGCACACCTTCAGCGCCTTCGGTGTCCCGATCGGGTTTGAAGAACGGTTGTGGCAGGAAAGGCGACAGTACCAAAGGGAAATCCTGCAGAAACAGGGACCAATTGCGCGCGTAGTGGCTTCGTTTGGCCAGCATCTGGATCATCTCGGTTTCGACAATTGGCGGGAATTCCTGGAAATAGACCTCAAAGATATTCTGAATGGTTTTGGAACCAGCGGCTTCGATATCTGATTTCATGAGCGTCAGCACTTCGCCCATCAGCGTACGATAACCGATCCGACCACATTCAAAAACATCAGGCGGGTCAATCTCTTCCACAACATAGCCCGCATCAACCAGCGCCTCTCGTGCCGTGTCGAGCGCTTTCTCGACCTCGGGGTGCAAGGCATAGCCGAATGTGTTTTTTGTAAAGGCCACTTTGACTGGTGCGTCGAGGTCAGGACCACGCCAGGGCATGGGCACGTGAAACGGGTCACGCGCGTCGGCGGCGATCAGGCTGGGCATGGACAGATGCAGGTCGGCAGCCGACCGGGTTAACAGGCCCTGAACGGACATCGATTGCGCCAGCAAGCCGCGTTCGGCTTTCTGGCTTGGGTTCCACGCCGGGACACGCCCCAGCCCGGGTTTCACTGTCACGGCTCCGTTGGCTGCTGCGGGAAAGCGCAGGCTGCCGCCGATATCGTTGCCGTGGGCCAACGCGCCGATTCCGGCCATGACCGCGGCGCCAGCCCCGCCGGAAGAGCCGCCAGGAGAGATATGCCGCCCCCAGGGGTTGTGCGTACGCCCATAAAGCGGGTTGTCCGTGTCGGCGCGGAACGAGAACTCGGGCGTGTTGGTCCGCCCGATAACAATTGCCCCGGCCTTTTGCAGATTGCTCACAACCGGGGCGTCATCCGGTGCCATTACATCTTTCAGAGCAACAACACCGTTGGTTGTGGCATGGCCTTTTTGGTCAACATTCACCTTGATCGTGACCGGCACGCCATGCAGCGGCCCCGTCGGTTGGCCGTTTGCCCGCGCATGGTCCAAGGCCTTGGCACGTTCCAACGCCTCGGCGCGCAGGTCTTCCACCACTGCATTCAGGTCGGGGTTGACCGCATCCATTCGCTCGATCGAAGCCCGAACCGCCTCGGTCGCACTCAGGTCCCCGCGTCTTGTCAGGGTGGCCAGGTCAGTGGCGCTGAGACGCCAGATATCGGTTTGTGTCATGGGTCCTCACTGTCTTAATGCGACAGTAGGGAGGCTGCTTCCGGTTGCAAGAGAAGACACGACAAAGGGCGGCTTGCGCCGCCATCAGGTTACTTGGCATAACCGATTGTCTGTAAGGCTTCTTTGATTTCGTCAAGAATGGCAGGGTCGTCGATTGTTGCAGGCATTTTATAGTCTTGGCCGTCTGCAATCGACACCATCGTACCACGCAGGATTTTACCTGAACGGGTCTTGGGCAATCTGTCGACGACCACAGCCAGCTTGAAGGCCGCCACCGGGCCGATCTTTTCCCGAACCATTTTGACGACTTCCTGAACCACGTCGGCATGATCCCGGTTTGCGCCGGCATTCAGGCACAGGAACCCAACGGGCATCTGACCCTTTAGCTGATCCGATACACCGATCACCGCGCATTCGGCCACATCCGGGTGAGCGGCAAGCACTTCTTCCATCCCGCCGGTCGACAGGCGGTGACCCGCGACGTTGATGACATCATCGGTGCGGGCCATGATGTAAAGGTATCCGTCCTCGTCGATCATTCCGGCGTCGCCGGTTTCATAATACCCGGGGAAGTGCTCCAGATAGGATTTCTTGAACCGCTCCTCGGCGTTCCACAGGGTCGGCAGGGTGCCCGGAGGCAGCGGCAGCTTGACAGCGATGGCCCCGAGTTCGCCGGCTTTCATGGGGTGACCACCTTCGTCCAGTATTTGTACGTCATAGCCCGGCATCGGTTTGGCAGGCGAACCCAGCTTGATCGGAAGCTCTTCGATGCCCAGCGGATTGCCGGCAATGGCCCAACCGGTTTCGGTTTGCCACCAATGGTCGATCACCGGAACCTTCAGCGCATCCTGTGCCCATATGATGGTATCAGGATCAGCGCGTTCGCCTGCCAGATACAGAGCCCGCAGATGAGACAGATCGTATTTGGCGATCAATTCGCCCTTTGGATCTTCACGTTTGACGGCGCGGATCGCTGTGGGCGCGGTGAAGAAGCTTTTGACCCTATGCTCGGAGATTACGCGCCAGAAGGTGCCCGCATCAGGGGTGCCGACCGGTTTGCCTTCGAACACAATCGTCGTGTTCCCGTGGATCAGGGGTGCGTAGCAGATGTAGGAGTGCCCAACGACCCAACCCACATCGGACGCCGCCCAGAATACATCACCTGGATCGACGTTATAGATGTTCTTCATACTCCAGTTCAGCGCCACCAGATGCCCGGCAGTTGGGCGCACGACTCCCTTGGGCGCCCCGGTGGTGCCCGAAGTGTAGAGGATATACGCCGGATCGTCTCCGTCGACGGGGACGCATTCTGCCGGTTCAACGCCGTACTGGAACCCATGCCAGTTGTAGTCGCGCCCTTCGATCAGCTGTGCAACTTCTTGTTCGCGCTGGAAGATGACGCAGAAATCCGGCTTGTGTTCAGCAAGTTCAATGGCGCCGTCCAGAAGCGGCTTGTAGTGCACCACCCGCCCAGGCTCCATTCCGCAGGACGCGGCTATGATCGCTTTGGGTTTGGCGTCATCGATACGGACCGCCAATTCGTTGCTGGCAAATCCACCAAACACCACGGAATGCACAGCGCCCAGACGTGCGCAGGCCAGCATCGCCTCAAGCGCTTCGGGGATCATCGGCATGTAGATGATGACGCGGTCACCTTTCTCGATACCTTTTGCCCGCAGCGCACCGGCAAGATTGGCCACGCGGTTGCGCAGTTCAACATATGAAATCTCGCGCTTGGTGTGGGTGATCGGGCTGTCATAGATGATTGCGGTTTGTTCGCCGCGCCCGTTTTCCACGTGGCGGTCCACGGCGTTCCAGCAGGTATTGACCCGTGCGTCGCTGAACCATTCGTACAAGGGCGCATTGTCGTCGAACAGCGCTTTGCTGGGTTCCCTGACCCAATCGATCCCCTTGGCGGCGTCCATCCAGAACGCCTCGGGGTCCTTCTTCCAGCTGTCATAAACGTCCTGATACGCCATCTCGTCCTCCTCACAACGACTTGGTCTTTGTGTTAGGACCCAGAAAACTTTCGGGCAAGCGCGTCAAATGACGACGCGTCAGTTTATCGCAAAATATTTGCAGGAAATCACACAATAGCTTGCAAATTTTTGCAAACCTCTTTTCCGGCATTGAATTTTCTGCGCCGAAAAGGCCACTTTGCAAACTTGCAAATTCGGTAGTGCAAAAGATCATGCGAGAGACGACTCGGCGCAATGCCAATTCGCCACTCATCCGCTATCGTCACCACGGAGGTGCAACGACATATAGCAGCCAAGGTGTGAGTGTTTTATTAACCGCACCCCCGCGAGGATTGCGGTTCACGTCGACAGGAGACCAGCTTACCCGTAATGCGCCACCGGGGTCCCCGCTATGGCAGCCATGTTTAGCAATCCGCGTGCGGTAATGGACGGGGTGACGATATGCGCTTTGTTGCCCATTCCCATCAGAATCGGTCCGACTTCGATCCCGTCCGCTTTCATTTTCAGAATATTTCGCACGCCGCTGGCTGCGTCCGCATGGGCAAAGATCAGCACATTTGCCGCGCCCTGAAGGCGTGATCCCGGAAAGATCCGCTCGCGAAGGTCCGCATCAAGGGCGGCATCCAGGTTCATTTCCCCTTCATAGATAAAGTCGCGTGGTTTCTGGTCCAGGATTTCCAATGCGGCGCGCAGGCGCTTTCCGGAACCTTCTGCCTGATTGCCGAATTGCGACTGCGAACAGAATGCGATCTTGGGCTCAAGCCCAAATCGACGAACATGCCGTGCCGCGCCAATGGTCGATTCGGCCAACTCCTCCGGTGTCGGCAGTTGCCGAACGTGCGTATCGGCTATGAACAAGGGGCCGTCTTCCAATATCATCAGTGACAAAGCGCCGTGCGGGCGCAGGTCGCCGTCGGCCAGCACCTGTTCAACATAGTTCAGATGCCAGCGATATTCGCCAAACGTGCCGCAGATCATACTGTCAGCTTCGCCTCGATGCACCATGATCGCGCCGATGGCGGTCGTATTTGTGCGCATGATTGCCTTGGCCAGGTCAGGCGTCACACCTCGCCGCTGCATGATCTGATGATACGAGTTCCAGTAGTCGTAATAACGCGGATCGTTTTCCGGGTTCACGATCTGGCAATCTGTGCCCGGGCGAATAGTCAGGCCCAGCTTTTCGCAACGGGATTCGATTACTTCGGGTCGCCCGATCAGGATCGGCGTTTCTGTTGTTTCCTCAAGAATGGCCTGTGCAGCCCGCAGCACCCTTTCGTCTTCGCCCTCGGCAAAAACGATGCGACGGGATGCGACAGCCGCAGCCTCGAACACGGGGCGCATCAAAAGGGCCGACTTGAAGACAGTCTGGTTGAGTTTTTCCTTGTAGGCCTCAAGGTCCTCAATGGGGCGCTTTGCGACGCCGCTTTCCATGGCTGCCCTGGCAACCGAAGACGAGACGACGCCCACCAGACGCGGGTCAAAGGGTTTCGGGATCAGGTAATCCGGCCCAAAGGTCAGTTGTTCGCCCTTATAGGCGGCTGCGGCCTCGGCGCTTGTCGTCGCGCGGGCCATATCCGCAATGCCGTCAACGCAGGCAATCTGCATCGCATCATTGATCTCGGTCGCGCCCACATCCAGAGCCCCCCGGAAGATAAACGGGAAACACAACACGTTGTTGACCTGATTGGGGAAATCGCTGCGCCCCGTGGCGATGATCGCGTTCGGGGCAACCTCACGCGCGGCCTGTGGCAAGATTTCAGGCGTTGGGTTGGCCAGTGCAAAGATGATTGGACGATTGGCCATTTTCTTGACCATTTCGGGCTTCAGGACATTCGGGCCGCTAAGGCCCAGAAACAGATCTGCATCGCCGATTACATCATCCAGAGTACGCAAGTCCGTTTTCTGCGCGAACTGCGACTTATGCGGGTTCATATCCTCGGCACGCCCCTCGTAGACGAGCCCGTGAATATCGCACAGCCAGATGTTTTCCTGTTTCACACCCAGCTTCACAAGCATGTTCAGGCACGCAATCCCGGCAGCCCCGCCACCGGTTGATACGACCTTGATGTCTGCAAATGTCTTTCCGGCTACATGCAGAGCATTCTTCGCAGCGGCCCCCACGACAATGGCCGTTCCGTGCTGATCGTCGTGGAAAACGGGAATGTTCATGCGTTCGCGGCACAGCTTTTCGACTATGAAACAATCCGGCGCCTTGATGTCTTCCAGGTTGATGGCCCCGAATGTCGGCTCCAGCGCGCAGACGATATCCGCCAGCTTTTCCGGATCGGGCTGATCGACTTCGATATCAAAACAGTCAATGCCTGCGAACTTTTTGAACAGGACGGCTTTGCCTTCCATCACCGGTTTCGAGGCCAGCGCCCCGATATTGCCTAAACCAAGAACCGCAGTGCCGTTGGACACCACGGCGACAAGGTTGCCGCGCGCCGTATACTTTTCAGCGTTCGC
Source organism: Ruegeria sp. YTSC106 (assembly GCF_059609765.1). Lineage (NCBI taxonomy): Bacteria > Pseudomonadati > Pseudomonadota > Alphaproteobacteria > Rhodobacterales > Roseobacteraceae > Ruegeria > Ruegeria sp. YTSC106. The sequence goes on along the minus strand of NZ_JBXWMI010000004.1, from coordinate 354,197 downwards.
AGCGTCGGCTTTGATTTCAAGGCTGGCCTCGGCAACGCCGGGCGAATAGGCGCGCGCCAGATCGCGACCATTGGCCATCGGTTTCGTGGCCTTGATCTCAAGTTTTCCAGGTTTCGGATGGGCGTGATAGTCAAGCGCGGCCTGTCGCAGGCTGGGGGTGTCAGACATTGGAGATTCAGTTCCCTCTGAGAATTTGATTTAACATTAAACTATTCGTCCGAGCTTGGCTACGTTGCGTAATTTTGCCGACGTCTCGCAGTTGCGAACCGGAATTGGGTTGAATTTTGACACATTTTTTTTACATCTAGGTAACTTTGCGAAACGAACAAACACTCAGGCAAGACGAAGCAGTAATGACTTTCAAGGCAAATGATCAGGTCGATGGCCTGTCCTCTGGTCCTGTGGCGGATACTGGAGTTGTGCGGCTGACCATATGGTTTGCGGTGCTGACGGGTGTTGTGCTTCTTGGTGCTGTTGGCATCTGGCCAGAACAGGCACTGGTTTTCAATCAGGAAGGCGGGTTGTTTGAAACAATTTCCGCGGCGTGTTTGTTTGCAGCGGGTGTGGCGGCTTTGTGGCGATACCCGGGTGTCACACGGCTTTATATCGGGCTGACATTCCTATTGTTGGCCGAGCGTGAGCTTGAGGAAAGCGTTTACCCTGAAGGCAGTTTGCCGTTCCTGATCCTTGACGGTCTAGATGCCGTGCTGGACGTCACTGTGGTCAGGGTCGTGCTGGCCTGCGTTGTTCTGAGCGGCGTCATCTGGCATGGGATCCCGACGGGATGGCGTGCTATCAAGCAACGCGCGTCTTTTATGATCGTGTTCATAGTGGCCGGCTGTCTTGCCGTCATCGCCCAACTTCTCGAAGAATTCACCGGGCTGCACAGCGACGCTTTGTCGTCAGTTATGAAAACGCGGCTTTTCGTGATGGAAGAAACGCTCGAGATGTTCTTTTCGATTGGCATTTTGGCCTCTGTTCTGATCGGATGGCCGAAATCGAAATCTGATGAGACATCTCATGACAAAGACATCCGAGCATTCCCGGACCCAAGCTGAATTTCGTTTGCCTACCCAGGAAATTCGAAACGACATCCCCTTTTATACCAAGGTGTTGGGGATGCAGATGGACATGATCTATCCCGCAGACGATCCGCGCGTCGCAGTGTTTTCAGGGCACGGTCTGCGGCTGCGGATCGAAAAAGACGCGCCCGAAGGTCCGGGAGCATTGCGCATCCTGACAGATGACCCGGAAAGCTTTGCAGATGGCCAACGCGTTCTTGTCGCGCCGAATGGGACCCGGATCGAAATCGAAGAGCGAAATCCGCCGCTGGTGATGCCTGAAACAGTTCATTCCTTCGTGGTGCGCAGGCTCAAGGATCAGGCACCCTGGATCATCGGCCGGGCTGGGATGCACTATCGCGATCTGGTGCCAGACCGTTTGGGCGGATCGATCATCGCAAGCCACATCCGTATCCCGGACGGTGGTCCGGTGCCCGACATGGTGCATTTTCACAAAGTTGGGTTCCAACTGATATTCTGCATCCATGGCTGGGTGGATGTTGTCTACGAGGATCAGGGAGAGAAAATGCGCCTAAATGCAGGGGATTGCTTTATCCAGCCGCCGGAAATTCGTCACCGTGTACTCGAAGCGTCAGACAATGTTCAGGTCGTCGAAATAGGTGTGCCAGCGGAACATGTCACGGAAATCGACCATGACATGCAGCTTCCAACGCCGCATTTTCACCCGGAGCGCGAATGGCAGGGGCAACGCTTTGTCTATAACCAGGCCAAGGACGCTGAATGGATACCATTCCGTCTTCCGGGTTACATCTGCCGCGACACGACAATTGCCGAGAACACCAAAGGGGTCGCAGGGGTCCAGGTCGTCCGCAAAGGGCAGGGCGATACCGAATGGGCCAGCCACGATACGGACATTCACTTTACCTTCGTGATGGACGGAGCGGTCACGCTGGAAGGCGAAGGGCGCGAGCCCTACCGGCTGGAGCAAGGAGACGCCTTTGTCATCCCGCCCGGGATGCGCACGCGGTTATCTGCCCCATCGGACGACATCGAGTTGCTGGAAGTCACCTTGCCCGGTACCTTCAACACAACACTGGGCTGACCGAAAAACATCGGCTGGGGGCTTCAACTTCTCCGCCTTTTTACTTTACGGTGCAATTTTCTGACCAGACGATCAAAAAATGGGGAATCGCCATGTCGCTGAAAGACGCTGCTTTGTCCGTCCGGGAAAATGCCTATGCGCCTTATTCGAATTTCAAGGTTGGCGCGGCGCTTCGATCCTCCTCGGGTCAGGTCTATTCCGGGTGTAACGTTGAGAATGTGGCATATCCCGAAGGCACCTGTGCTGAGGCCGGTGCAATCGCCTCGATGGTTGCTGCGGGCGAGCAGGAATTTACAGAGGTCTACGTGGTTGCCTCCAGCCCTCAGCCTGTGCCGCCCTGCGGTGGGTGCCGCCAGAAACTGGCCGAGTTTGGCAAGCGCGATGTGAAAGTTACTCTGGCAACCGTGGACGGTGCCGAATTTGAGACAACCATCGGGGATCTGTTGCCGGGTGCATTCGATGCTTCACACATGGAGGATGTCTGAACGCATGGATGCCCGCGCGATCATAGCAAAACTGCGCAGGCAGGAGGTGCCGGGTCGCGAGGAACTGATCTGGTTTGCGCAGGGACTTGCGGACGGAAGCGTCAGCGACGCGCAGGCCGGGGCTTTTGCCATGGCCGTCTGCATGGGCAGTTTGGGCGCTCAGGGGCGTGCGGATTTGACGATCGCGATGCGCGACAGTGGAGACGTACTGAATTGGGATGTGGACGGACCGGTGATCGACAAGCACTCGACCGGAGGTGTCGGGGACAGTGTCAGCCTGGTTCTTGCCCCGGCGCTTGCGGAATGTGGGGCGTACGTCCCAATGATCTCGGGCCGGGGCCTGGGGCACACTGGTGGAACGCTTGACAAGCTTGAGGCTATCCCGGGGGTCAGCACTCAGATCGGGCAGGACCGTCTTGCGCAGATTCTGCGCGAAACCGGTGCCGCCATCGTCGGAGCGACGGGCCAGATCGCGCCGGCAGACAAGCGCCTTTATGCGGTGCGGGATGTGACCGCGACAGTTGAGAGCCTGGACCTGATCACAGCGTCGATCCTGTCCAAAAAGCTGGCCGCCGGCCCGGACGCGCTGGTTCTTGACGTCAAGGTCGGCAGCGGCGCTTTCATGAAAACGATGGAAGATGCCCGCAAATTGGCCACCGCATTGACCGAGACCGCAAACGCAGCAGGGTGTCGCACGTCGGCGGTGATCACTGACATGAATCAGCCATTGGCCCCGGCGTTGGGGAATGCTTTGGAGATCGCTGAGGTGATGAAAGTCCTGACCGGCTCGGATATGTCACCTTTGGCAGACATTTCTGCCGAGCTGGGGGGCGTCTTGCTGACCGATGCAGGAATGTGCGGTTCGGTCGAGGAGGGACGTGATAAAATCTTTGAAATCATCCGTGACGGACGCGCCGCAGAGCGATTTGGGCGCATGATGGCAGCGGTTGGTGGCCCCGTTCAGTTCGTCGAGACCTGGGCTCGGTTCCTTCCTGAGGCGAATGTAATCCAAGAGGTTCCGGCGCCGCGGGACGGCTTCATTTTTGCTATCGATGGCGAAGCTCTGGGTCTTGCCGTGGTTGCGCTGGGCGGTGGCCGTCAGGTCGAAAGTGATGAGATCGATCCAGCCGTCGGAATATCCAATATTCTCCGGCTGGGGGATCGTTTGACCAAAGGTTCACCGATTGCCGTGATCCATGCTGCTCGGGAAGATGCCGCGCGCCGAGCCGCAGAAACCGTGCTGAGCGCGATTGAGATCAGCGATACGACTCCGATGCTTCCGGATCTGATCCACGAAAGGATTAGCGTATGAGCCGTGCATTTCTCGTCGTCATGGATTCCGTTGGAATAGGCGGTGCGCCTGATGCCGATCGTTTTTTCAATGGGGACGTCCCGGATAGTGGGGCAAATACGCTGGCTCATATCGCGCAGGCTTGTGCCGAAGGGCGGGCCGAAGACGGTCGCTCGGGCCCTTTGAGCCTGCCGAACCTCGACGCGCTGGGTTTGGGTGCGGCTGCGCGACTGGCGTCTGGGGACGCAACCCCCGGATTGGACGCCAAACCCGTTGGGCTGTGGGGCTGCGCGCGCGAGCATTCGCCCGGCAAAGACACGCCCTCGGGCCACTGGGAACTGGCAGGTCTGCCGGTACCCTGGGAATGGCACTATTTCCCGGATACGGTTCCAGCTTTTCCTGCGGACCTGAGCCGGGCAGCGGCCCGGGCCGCCGGGACCGAAGGCATCCTTGGCGATTGCCATGCCTCGGGCACGGCGATCATCGCTGAATTAGGTGCCGAGCATATGCGAACCGGCTGGCCGATCTGCTACACCTCAGCCGACAGTGTGTTTCAGATCGCAGCCCATGAAGAGAGTTTCGGGCTGGACCGTTTGCTGGGTATGTGCCGCGCACTTGCACCGCGCTTGCACGAGATGAAAGTGGGCCGTGTCATTGCGCGCCCCTTTGTCGGCACGCCAGAGGCGGGATTTGAACGGACAACCAACCGCAAGGATTTCGCCATTCAGCCGCCCGCTCCGGTTCTGACCAATTGGGTGCAGGATGCCGGGCGGAAGGTGCACGCGGTGGGCAAGATCGGCGACATCTTTTCCATGCAGGGTATCGACACGCTGCGCAAAGGGTCGGACGCTGAACTCATGCGGCACCTTTCAGATCTGGTGGATGACGCCGAAGAGGGCAGCCTGACTTTCGCCAATTTTGTTGAATTCGACAGTCTTTTTGGCCACCGTCGGGATATCAGCGGCTATGCCCGAGCATTGGAATGGTTCGACCGGGAGGTCGGTGAGATTCTGGCCAGGCTCCGCCCCGGCGACCTGTTGGTGTTGACCGCCGATCATGGCAATGATCCCAGCTGGACCGGGACAGATCACACACGTGAACAAGTACCGGTTCTGATTTCCGGGTCTGGCACGGGGCAGATCGGCCAGGTGGACTTTGCCGACATTGCCGCCAGCATCGCCCATCACCTGGACATTCCGGCGCAAGGGCCGGGAAGGAATTTTCTATGAGCGTCGCCGACCTGCCGAAAATAGAACTGCACCTGCATCACGAAGGCGCCGCGCCACCGGCATTCATCCGCCAGCTTGCGCATGAGAAGCGGGTGGACCTGAGCGGTATCTTTAAGTCCGACGGTTCTTATGATTTTCGCGATTTCGCGCATTTCCTGAATGTGTATGAGGCCGCCTGCGAAGTCCTGAAAACGCCTGAAGACTTCCGGCGGCTGACATTGGCCATTCTCGAAGAAAGCGCCCGGAACGGCGTGGTCTATTCGGAAACCTTCCTCAGCCCGGACTTTTGCGGGGGTGGTGATCTGCACGCGTGGCAGGACTATCTGAATGCCATTCAGGACGCTGCGGATGAAGCCGAACGCAAGTTCGACATAACCCTGCGGGGTGTCATCACATGTGTCCGCCATTTTGGCCCCGAGCAAGCCAAGCGGAGCGCCTATTGTGCAGCAGAAACAGCGGGCGACTGGATTACCGGTTTTGGCATGGGGGGAAATGAATCCGTTGGCACACAGGTTGATTTCAAATGGGCTTTCGACTGCGCGCGCGAAGCCGGGCTTCGCCTGACGACACATGCCGGTGAGTTCGGAGGCCCTGAAAGCGTGCGTGATGCTGTGCGCGATCTGGGAGTCGAGCGCATCGGGCACGGTGTTCGCGCCCTCGAGGACCCGGACCTTGTTCGCGAACTGGTCGACCGGGAAATCACTCTTGAGGTCTGTCCTGGATCGAATGTGGTTCTGGGGCTTTTCCCCGATTTTGCGGCCCACCCGATTGCGAACTTGCGCGATGCAGGAGTGAAGGTAACGGTATCCACAGACGATCCCCCGTTTTTTCACACGACCATGCGACGGGAATATGAGATGTTGAACGCAGCCTTCGGCTGGGAGGCCGAAGATTTTGCGGCCCTGAATCAGACCGCCCTGGAAGCGGCCTTTTGCGATGATGATACCCGCGCGCGGGTCAATAAAAGACTGGAGAACACATGAGCGAACATCTGACCGTTGTCAATCACCCGCTGGTGCAACACAAACTGACGCTCATGCGGGACAAGGGTACCTCGACCGCCGGGTTCCGGCAGTTGCTGCGCGAAATAACGTTGTTGTTGGCCTATGAGGTCACGCGCGAAATTCCGTTAACCACGCGCCATATCGAAACGCCGATGGAAGAAATGGATGCCCCCATTCTTGCGGGCAAGAAAATGGCGCTGGTGTCGATCCTGCGTGCCGGAAACGGGATGCTGGATGGGGTGTTGGAATTGGTTCCTTCTGCGCGCGTCGGTTTTGTCGGTCTGTATCGCGACGAAGAAACGCTAAAGCCCGTGCAGTATTACTTCAAAGCACCCGAGAGCCTGAAAGACCGTTTGGTTATCGCGGTGGATCCGATGCTGGCCACTGGCAACAGCTCGGCTGCGGCCGTTGACCTGCTGAAAGAGGCGGGGGCGACGGATATCCGCTTTCTCTGTCTGTTGGCCGCGCCGGAAGGGGTCGCGCGTATGAAAGAGGCGCACCCGGATGTACATATCGTCACTGCCGCACTGGACCGCGAGCTGAACTCGAAAGGCTATATCATGCCGGGTCTGGGCGATGCAGGCGACCGGATGTTTGGAACCAAGTAACCCGGATTATTCGCCGCATATGTTTTGCAGCCGGACCCAATCGCGGTCCGGCAACACCTGTTCCAGGGTTCGGCCGGCCATGGGATCAGCCTCAATCAGACCCAGCACTGATTCACCGGTAATGTCCTGAGCATAGGCGTAAGGGGCAGAGGGCAGGGCGCTTTGTGAGAACATCGCCAGCAAGTCTTCGTCTGGAAGGGATGGTCGGGGCTGCGAAAGGACCTGTTCGGTATACGTATCAATGATCTCAGGGGTCAGTTCCCCGGTCGTCAACAACCGAAAGGCCGAGGATGCCCCGGTTCTGTCCAGCAGATCATCCAGCGGGTCGTTGAGCGCCGTACGCGCGCGCTCTGCGATAATATAACCTGCTGCGACGGCAGGGTCTTCATGGTCTTCTACCAGGGCACGATTTAACAGAACGGTGCCACCGGGCAGGCTGAGGCTGTCCTGAACACCTGCGGGCAGAATAATGATCTGCCGGACGCCTGTGCGGTGGGCCAACTGATTCAGCGAAGCCTGCGCATCCACAGACGTGCAGGCCGGTCCCGAGACGCGCTCGATCCGACGCAAAATTGTGTCTCCGATCTCCTGTCGTTTGACCTCGGGCACGACCGAGACAACGTGGTTTCGCAAAGCACCGGGGAACCAGAACAACAATACCGCCAGAACCGCTGCCACAACGCCTCCGACGCTCATCCAGCGCAAACGGCCGGGACGGGGACGAGAGCGTTCGATGGCACGTTGCAGCCGATCGATCGCTTCGAGCATCGTGGTTTCGGATTCTCCCAGTTCCAGTGTCTCATCCGGATCACCATCGGGGTTGAAAACAGCCGGAAAGGCACCGGGATTCTGCCGTTCCAGCGCCGCCAAGGACCAATGAGTCAAAGCCCTGTCATTGAAATCGGAAATTGTCAGGGTTGCTTTGCCAATCGATACCACAACTTCGCGCCGCTGTTCATCGGGCGAAGGGCGCCACAGACCGGTGGCTTCGATCCGCTGGTACTTTTTCAGGGCCGTCATTGGTTGAGGTCTGCTCGAAATTGTTTTGCCGCAGCTTAGCATGGCAAAATCCCCGGGCGCAAACCTGTTGCGCAGGCATTCCGATTTGTGCTGGATACCCGTCAGGAAAAAGATCGCCGATCTTTGATCGCAACAGAGGCGCGAAAATGCAGGCAGACACGTCCACCGCCCCGGTGCTGGCTTCGGCCCTGATGGTAGCTGCGATGGCAATTATCGGCGTGATCGACAACGTTGTGATCCTGCTGGCCGAGACGGTCGGGCTGTGGCAATTCCATTTTATGCGGGCACTGTTGATGCTGCCGCTGATTGTTGGCCTTTCCTTTCTGGGGCTGGGTGGGCTGAGGCCGCATCGGTGGGGACCTGTCATCTTACGAAGTTTGTTGATCACAACGGCTATGTTTTTCTATTTTGCGTCTCTGTCGATGATGCCGATTGCGCAAGCCCTGGCAGGGTTGTTCACCTCCCCGATTTTCGTGCTGTTGATTTCGTCCATTGCGCTCAGACAAAAGATAGGGCCGTGGCGCATTCTGGCTGTACTGATCGGTTTTTCGGGTATTCTTCTGGTTTTGCAGCCAAACCCGGTCGAGTTTGATATGCGTTCGGTTTTCCCGATTGCCGCTGGTTTTTTCTATGCCTTGAGTTCGATCATGACGCGGACATATTGCGCGCGTGAAAGCACGGTTGCGATGCTGGCGGCCATGGTCATTACCCTTGGCCTGTCAGGGGCCGTGGGGGTTATTTTGTTCACGGTCTCGCCTGTTGCCACGCTGGACGGGCCCGAAGGCTTTGTCACGCGGGGATGGGTCTGGGGCGTGGGGCCCGCATTGCAATGGATTTCAATTCAGGCAGTCGGGTCGACGATTGCGGTCTTCATGCTCATCAAAGCCTATCAGGTAGGCGAGACCTCTTACGTGGCCGTGTTCGAGTATTCGGTGATGATCTTCGGGCCGCTCTTTGCATTCGTCGCACTGGGTCAGACCCTCGATCTGATGCAGGTGTCCGGGATCGTCCTGATCGCGACAGCGGGGGTTTTGCTGGGCTGGCGGGCCAAACGGTCATCCACCCAGCAAGAACTTGCCTGACGCGTGCAATACCGCACTCTGTCAACGGTTTTAAAACGCTGCAATCTGAATAAGCGACTTCATTTCGTCTGATCGGGGGCAGGTGGATTCGAACGATCACAACATGGTGCCCGTTTCGAAAATGGCACAAAAGCCGGTTTGTGGCCTGTCAGTGTTTACGGAATCTCTGCAAAAACCCGTTGAGGCGGCCCAAATTGGGCATAAATATGTCTGAAATAAGACAGCCTCGATTTTTGATGTTAGCTGTTTGGCATAGTGAGTTTGTGCCAAAGGGGGTTAGGCACGTGTCTGAAGTTACGAGTATTTCTGTATATCTTGATCAGTCGTCCGAAACTGGTCCATCCACTTTGAACCACGCCGTGAATGCGCGCCGTGGCGGGTTTTTGAACGGCACGAAGATTGCGACAACCAGCGGGTGGAAACCGGTGGAACGCATTGCAGTTGGCGATCTGGTCCGAACACTGGATCACGGGTTCAAAGAGGTGCGCCGCATCTCGACCAGCGTCGTGGTCATTCCTGCCGAAGAGCGCCGTTCGGAGTATTTGCCGGTTTTTGTACCTGCACGCGCCGCGTATAACGGGCGTCCCGTCTGGCTGATGCCCGAGCAGGGCATTGCTCTGAACCTGACACGGTCTGATGTCAGGGCCAGCGTGTGTTCCGTAGTGTCCGCACGATTGCTGAACGGCGTGGGTCGGTTTATGTCGCAGGCACCGGGATCGTCGTTTGAGGTCCGTTCCCTGTTTTTCGACGAAGATCAGGTGATCTTTGTTGAAGGCGGCCTGCAGGCTTACTGCCCTTCCGGCCTATTCAACATGCGCGGCACGGCCAGCGGGCCTGGTTACGATGTCGCTGATGAAGAGACCGGTACAGAACTGGTCAACTTGATTGCAAGCAGGGGCGATATGTCAGCCCTTGCCAACCCATTGGGTGCCCTGCCTGCACCCATTCCACAGGAACCGATATTTCCGATCCGTCCGCCCTCTGGGGTCAGGCGACCGGGTCGACCGGGGCGTCCAAACGCGCCGGTGCTGTTTCTGCGGCCCGAATGGCAGATCTAACCAAACACTGACAAAAAAGAGGCAGGCGCGTGATCTCACGCGCCTGCATCACTGTTTCAGGCAGCCTTCGCTTCGGGGTTGAAGCGCCCGTAGAAGGTTTGACCCTTCTCGGCCATCTCACGCAGCAGCGACGGGCAGGCAAAGCGTTCGCCATATTTCTCGGCCAGCTGATCACATCGTTCGGCCGCATAGGGCGTGCCGATGATGTCGAGCCAGCTGAGCGGACCACCGGACCACGGCGCAAAGCCCCAGCCCAGAATGGCGCCCACATCGCCCTCACGGATGTCTTCCAGCACGCCTTCTTCCAGCGCCCGAACCGCTTCCAGAACCTGCGCGAACATCAGACGCTCCTGTACTTCGATCAGGTCGGGCTGGTCTTTGGCAAGTGGATATTTTTCCTGAAGACCCTTCCAGTATTCGACGCGTTTGCCCTTTTCGTCATAGACGAAGAAGCCGGCATTCGCCTTGCGCCCCAGACGGCCCTGTTCTTCCATCCAGAAGATCAGATCGTCCGAGGGGCTTTCCGGATAGGCATCGCCCATGGCTGCCTTGGTCGCACGGGCGATCTTGGCACCCAGATCAATCGAGGTTTCGTCGGTCAGCTGAATCGGCCCCACCGGGAAGCCCAGCTGACGCGCTGCGTTGTCGATCAGCACAGGGTTTACACCCTCGGCGATCATCCGAACGCCCTCGTTGATGTACGGAATGATGCAGCGGTTGGCGTAGAAGAAGCGGGCATCGTTGACGACGATGGGTGTCTTGCGGATCTGGCGCACATAGTCCAGTGCCTTGGCCACCGCGCGATCACCGGTTTCCTTGCCCTTGATGATCTCGACCAGCAACATCTTCTCGACCGGCGAGAAGAAGTGGATGCCGATGAATTGTTCCGGACGCACGCTTGCCTTGGCCAGATCCGAGATCGGCAGGGTCGACGTGTTCGAGGCAAAGATGCAATCTTCCGGGATGATCGCCTCTACCTTTTTGGTCATCTCGGCCTTTACGCCCATGTCTTCAAACACGGCTTCAATAATCAGGTCACACCCTTTCAGATGGTCCAGATCCGGTGTCGCCGTGATGCGCGCCAGCATGGCCTCTTTCTTTTCAGCCGTGACCTTGCCGCGCTTGATACCCTTGTCCAGATAGGTTTCGGTATAAGCTTTGCCTTTGTCGGCCGCTTCCTGATCGCGGTCGATCAGAACGACTTCCATGCCAGCTTGGGCAGAAACCAGTGCAATACCGGCCCCCATCATGCCAGCGCCCAGAACGCCGATTTTCTTGACGCGCTGATCGGGCACGCCTTTCGGACGGACCGCGCCTTTTTCAAGCGCTTCCTTGTTGAGGAACAGTGTCCGGATCATCGCCGACGAGGAGGGGTTCATCAGAACGTTGGTGAACCAGCGGGCTTCAATTTTCAAAGCGGTGTCAAAATCAACCAGCGCGCCCTCATAGATCGCGCTCAGAAGGGCTTTGGCCGCAGGGAAGGCGCCTTGAGTTTTTCCGTGAACCATGGCGCTTGCGCCCACGAAGGTCATGAATCCGGCAGGGTGGTAAGGCGCGCCACCGGGCATCTTGTAGCCCTTCGCGTCCCAGGGTTTCACCAGATCAGCGTCCTTGGCATTCAGAACCCATTCTTTGGCTGCGGCAACCGGATCGTCTGCAACTGCATCGATCAACTGTGCGCCCTTGGCTTTGGCCGGGTCCATCATCTTGCCTTCAAGCAGTACGGGGGCCGCCGCCATTGCACCAACCATACGGCTGTAACGGATGGTGCCACCTCCGCCGGGGAAGATGCCCAGCAGGATCTCAGGCAGACCGATCTTGGACTTTGGGTTGCTGGTCATAACTCGGTGATGACAGGCCAGTGCGATCTCGGTCCCGATCCCGGCGCAAGTTCCGTTGATCGCGCAGGCGATGGGTTTGCCGCCTTTCTTGGTCTTGGGGTCCATGCCTGCCAATTCCAGCTTGCGCAGGATGTGGTGCCCGCCCATGACGAAATCAAACAATGCCTGTGCGGGTTCGTCACCCGCTTCCTGACGGATAGTCGCCAGTGTATTTAGGTCCATGCCGCCGGCAAAAGAGCCTTCCTTGCCCGAGGTGATGACAATACCTTTGATCTCGTCGTCGCTTAGGGCCTGATCAATCAGTTGGCTGACTTCTTGAAAAGCTTCGCGGGTCAGCACGTTCATGGATTTTCCCTGGGCGTCCCAGGTAACAAAGGCGACGCCGTCCGCGTCTTTGGTCAGAGTGAAATCAGTCATTGTCATCTCCAATCTGGTCAGCCGTCAGCGGGCTGCCGTCCTTGCGGGTGAAGGAGAAACCGTTCTCATCATCCTTCACCATCATGTCTATGTCGCTGTAAAAGCCGGTCTCGGTCGGGGTTCGCGTGCCCACCACCAAAAAGGTTGCGGGCGCATCGGATTTGTTCACCAAATGATGGCCATTGGCCTCACTTGCGGGCCAAGCGGCGCAATCGCCGGGCAACATCTCATGCTCACCATCGTCATCGATCAGCACGCAGGTGCCACTGAGCATGATGGCAAATTCGTCCTGCTCCATGTGGTAGTGGCGCAGCGAAGACAGGCCCTGCGGTTCAAGCCGCACGATGTTGACCCCGTATTGGGTCAGGCCGCCCGCATCCCCGATCCGCTGAATGAAACGACCCGCAGTCGCCTCGGCCAGCCTGCCGGGGTAGGACGAGCCGCCCTTGAACGGTATCTGTGAAAGATCCAGTTTGGGCATCAGACGCGCTCGATAATCGTTGCCGCACCCATGCCGGACGCAATGCAGAGCGTGGCCAGACCGGTTTCCTTGTCCTGACGCTCCAGTTCATCCAGCAAAGTGCCGATGATAATCGCACCGGTTGCGCCCAGCGGGTGTCCCATCGCGATCGAGCCGCCGTTGACATTGACCAGGGCGGGATCGACATCGAATGCCTGCTGGAACCGCAGCACGACCGAGGCAAAGGCTTCGTTGACCTCGAACAGGTCCAGATCGCTGATCTTCATGCCGTTGTCAGTCAGGATCTTCTCGGTCACAGGAACCGGGCCGGTCAGCATGATGGTCGGGTCGGTGCCGATCTTGGCGGTGGCCTTGATGCGGGCGCGCGGTTTCAGGCCATATTTCTCGCCGAATTCCTTGTTGCCGATCAAGACCGCAGCCGCACCATCCACGATGCCCGAGCTGTTGCCCGCGTGGTGGATGTGATTGATCCGCTCAAGATGCGGGTATTTCAACATTGCTACCTTGTCGAAGCCGGGCATCTGTTCGCCCATCATCTGGAAGGACGGGTTCAGTGCGCCAAGGCTTTGCATGTCGGTGCCGGGGCGCATGTATTCGTCACGGTCCAGAATGGGCAGGCCGTTCTGATCCTTGACGGTGATGACCGACTTTTCGAACCGGTTGTCGGCCCAAGCTTCGGCCGCGCGCTTTTGCGATTCAACCGCCAGAGCGTCTGCGTCATCGCGGCTGAACCCATATTCCGTCGCAATGATGTCGGCCGAGATACCCTGCGGCACGAAGTAGGTTTCCATCGCCAGAGAGGGGTCAACGGCAATCGCCGCGCCATCGCTGCCCATGGGAACACGACCCATCATCTCAACGCCACCTGCGATGTAAGCGTCGCCTGCGCCGCCTTTGACCTGGTTTGCCGCCAAATTCACTGCTTCCATTCCGCTCGCGCAGAAGCGGTTGATCGCCAGGCCGGGGATCGACTGGTCCAGATCCGAGGCCAGGACCGCCGAGCGTGCCAGACAGCCGCCTTGTTCCATCACCTGCGTGACGTTACCCCAGATCACGTCCTCGACGGCGTGCCCTTCAAGGTTGTTGCGTTCTTTCATCGCGTTCAGGGTCAGGGCGGACAGGCGCACCGAGGTTACCTCGTGCAGGCTGCCATCCTTGCGGCCCTTGCCGCGCGGTGTGCGCAGGGCGTCATAAATATATGCTTCGGTCATGGGTCTTCTCCTCAAGCTCGATCCGACGGGTTGCCGGGCATCAGGTCATAGGGGTGTTTCCAGCCGGGCTGCTCGGACAGGCGAGAAAGCCAGGCGTCGATATGGGGCCAGTCGGCACGATCAAAGCCGAAAGGTTCTGGGTAATAGAGATAGCCGCAGCAGCTAAGGTCGGCGTTGGTCACGCCGTCACCAACGATCCAGTCTCGGCCTTCCAGATGCGCGTTCAGCACCTGATAGGCAGCCTTCAGGCGGCCCTGGTTGAAGGCGATCACATCCGGGTTGCGATGCTGTTCGGGCAGAAAGTTGATCAGGAACCGGGTCAGGCCCGCCATCGAGCTGAGCTTGTGATTGTCCCAAAGCACCCAGCGTAGAATGTCATAGTTCTCTTCCCGGTCCTTACCGCCGAACTTGCCGGACTTCTCAGTCACATAGGCCTGGATGGCGCCGGATTGGCTGGTACGAAAATCGCCGTCGATCAGAACAGGTACTTCGCCCATTTCATTCACTTCGGCGCGATACTCAGGCGTGCGGGTTACACCTTTGAAGAAGTCAACGAAGACCGGTTCCCACTCCAAACTGGACATTTCCAGTGCCAAAGCAGCCTTGTAGCTGTTCCCACTTTCTCCGAAGCAATGAAGTTTGATGGACATGTGCTCGCCCCTCCCAAGGCGCATGGTACGAAGTCGACATTCGCGTATTTCGAGAAAGACCAACCAATAGGCAGCGCCCTTGGAGTTCGTCTTTCTGAAAACACGCCCACCCGAGATCAGGTGGCTGGTTTTGTTAACGTTTCCGCGCCTCAAGCTCGGAATTGAAGATGCGTAGGCGGTGGGTCAGGTTCTCCTCATCAATTACACTGTTGAAATTCTCGAACAGAAACGAAAGTGCCTCGCCTTCGTCCAGGCCCGCCTCGCGCGCGAACGCTTTGAGCTTGCGGTACCCGTCCTCGGTCATTGCGATCGGAAAGCGGCGGGTTAGGCGAAAACGTTTCGGCATGTGGTTTCCTTCGAAAGGCTGGGTCCGGGCAATGTTACCCGAACCCAGACTGTGATCAGAAATTCGCAGCGTCCAGTACCATTACCGTGTCTGCGCCGGTCTGGATGCGTGCAAGATGCATCGCCGTGGCGGGCAGACGGCGGGCCATGTAGAAGCGGCCGGTGTCGATCTTGGTTTCGTAGAACGCTTTGTCCGACGCACCACCGTCCAAAGCCTCTTGCGCGGCCTTGGCCATCTGCGCCCACATCAGGCCCAGGCAAACATGGCCGAACATGTGCATGAAGTCATACGAACCGGAAAGAGCGTTGTTGGGGTTCTTCATGCCTTCCTGCATGAAGTACATGCCAGCGGCCTGAAGATCCTTTGACGCGGTTTTCAGCGGTTCGATGAAGGCCTTGTCATAGGCTTCATTCTTACCGGAGTTTTCCTTGCAGAAGGTTTTGACCATGTCGAAGAAGGCCATGACGTGCTTGCCGCCGTCCTGCGCCAGCTTGCGGCCCACCAGGTCGAGCGCCTGAACGCCGTTGGCGCCTTCGTAGATCATGGCGATCCGGGCGTCGCGGGTATATTGCGACATGCCCCATTCCTCGATGTAGCCATGGCCGCCATAGACCTGCTGGGCCTGAACGGTCATGTCATAGCCCTCGTCTGTAAGGAATCCTTTGATGACCGGGGTCAACAGCGAAATCAGGCCGTCGGCGTCCTTGTCGCCCGACCGGTGCGCCTTGTCGATCATCGTGGCACCCCACAGAATGAATGCGCGTGCACCTTCGGTGAAGCTTTTCTGGTCCATCAGGTTTCGCCGGATGTCAGGGTGAACGATCAGCGGATCGGCGGGGCCGTCCGGGTTCTTTGCGCCAGTAACATCGCGGCCTTGCAAGCGGTCCTTGGCGTATTCGACAGCATTTTGATACGCAGCTTCGGCCTGAGACAGGCCTTGCATGCCCACACCCAAGCGCGCTTCGTTCATCATGGTGAACATGGCGCGCATGCCTTTGTGTTCTTCTCCCAACAGCCAGCCGGTGGCCTCGTCATAGTTCATGACGCAGGTCGAGTTTCCGTGGATGCCCATTTTCTCTTCGATCTTGCCGACCGAGACTCCGTTGCGCTCACCCAGGGAGCCGTCTTCGTTGACCATGAACTTCGGGACGATGAACAGCGAGACACCTTTGATACCCTCGGGGCCGCCGGGAATTTTTGCCAGCACCAGATGGATGATGTTGTCTGCCATGTCGTGATCGCCCGACGAGATAAAGATCTTTTGGCCGGTGATCTTGTAGCTGCCATCGCCCTGCGGCTCGGCCTTGGTGCGCATCAGGCCCAGATCGGTGCCGCAATGCGGCTCGGTCAGGTTCATGGTGCCTGTCCATTCACAGCTGACCATATTGGGCAGGTACGTGTTCTTCTGATCGTCCGTTCCGTGCGCCAGAATCGCCGAGGCAGCACCGTGCGTCAGGCCCTGGTACATTGTGAAAGCCTGGTTGGAGCCCGAGAACATCTCGCCCACGGCGGTCCCCAGCACATAGGGCATGTTCTGACCGCCATACTCTTCCGGCATGTCGAGGCCAGTCCAGCCACCTTCCTTCATCTGCTCGAAGGCGTTTTTGAACCCGGTCGGGGTGTACACAATGCCGTTTTCCAACCGGCATCCTTCGGTGTCGCCGACAACGTTCAGCGGATGCAGAACATTGGTGGCAACCTTGCCGGCTTCTTCCAGAACCGCGCCGGTAAACTCGGCTTCCAGTTCGTTGTAGCCGGGGATATCCGACTGCGAGACATTCAGTACGTTGTGCAGGATGAACTGCATGTCTTTGATTGGCGCGTTGTAAACGGGCATGTGAAGCTCCCTTAATTCATATGTCCGGATGACAGGTCGAGGTTACTCGGCTGCCTTCTTTTCCTGTTTCATCGAGGCGATGACTTTCTCGCCCCAGCGCAACTGCTCTTTCAGATCGTCGATGGCTTGTGTCAGCTCTTCGCGGCGCGATTCCATATCCTCCAGACGCTCGCACGCGATTTCATAGGTGCGGGTCATCTGAGTGACCTGCTGGTCGCCGACATGGTACAAATCCAGCAGTTGCCGAATTTCTTCGAGGCTGAATCCAAATCGTTTGCCGCGCAGGATCAGTTTGAGCCGCGCCCGATCACGCTTGGTGAACAGACGTTTCTGGCCTTCACGGATCGGGAACAGAAGTTCCTTGGCCTCATAGAACCGCAAGGTGCGTGGTGTGACATCATAGGTCTCGCACATCTCGCGGATGGTCATCACATCTTCGGTCATTCGTCATACTCTCGTCACTGGCGTCATGAGATATGAGTTGCGCAGTTGGTGTGCGCTTTACAACATGAGAGTGACGTTTACGTAATCCAGACGCTGCGTCATTTCCAAGTTGACGTAACATCCGGTCACGTAAGCAAGGTTTGACGCAATTTTCTTTCCGCAACGTCAAGCGGGTTTTCCCGCCAAAACCGTCGCAATGGCGGAACACTGCGCACATGCTTGCGCGGGTTCGGAGTGATCATTTTGGATATGCGGAATGGGAGCGGCGGCTATCCCAAAGATTTGGCTGTCTGGTCGCGCAGACGCTTGAGTTCGTCCATGGCTTCATCCAGTTGCTGGCGCTGCTGCTGAAGCTCGCTCATCTGGCGGTCCGCCATCTCGACGAAAGTAGCCATTTGAGCTTCATTGCCCTGATCCTCGTAGATCAAAAGCCATTGACGAATTTCTTCCAGAGGAAATCCGAACTTGCGCCCGCGCATGATCAGCTTCATCCGCGCGCATTCTCGCGGGCCGTAAAACCGCGACCGACCTTCACGGTCCGGTTGCAAGAGCTCGATGTATTCGTAATAGCGCAGAGTGCGCGGGGTTACGTCGAACTCGGCGCACATCTCTTTGAATGACAAACGGTTGTTGGACATTCCCGATCTCCTTGTCAGCAACCTAGGCGGTCCCGATCCCAAGCGCAACAGGTGGGCTTGCCCTTTGCGGAAACAGCGGCTCATAAAGGACGGGCAGAGAACAGGACGCAAACATATGGTCGACAAGACAGTTTTAGCCCGCCAGTTTATCGAGGCGATCCCCCACGCGCGGGCATTGAACCTCAAGCTCACGCAGATCGGCGATGGCGAGGCAGAAATCACGTTGCCCTACAATGAGGATCTGATCGGTGATCCGCGCACAGGGGTGATTCACGGCGGGGCGATTTCCACAATTCTGGACACATGCTGCGGTGCTGCTGTGATGAGCCACCCGTCGGCCCCCGGCGGGACAGCCACGATCGATCTGCGAATTGACTACATGCGCGCGGCGACACCGGGTCAAACGGTCACAGCGCACGCCGTCTGCTATCACATCACGCGGAACGTGGCTTTTGTACGAGCGACGGCTATGGACGACGACAAGGACCTGCCGGTGGCCACTGCCTCTGGATCCTTTACGGTTGAGGGGAAATAACATGGCAAGACCTCGTCCCGAACCAATGCAGGTGGTCAAGCAGCGACGCGATGCAGCGTTGCGTGCGCTGGTTGACGGTGTGCCTTACATCCGCTTTCTCAATATCAGCTTCGACCGGCGCGGGGATGAACTGACCGGTGTTCTGAACTTCGATGACAAGTTGATTGGCAACCCGTTCCTGCCTGCGATTCATGGCGGTGTAACCGCGGCATTCCTCGAAGTGACCGCTGTCATTACCCTTAGTTGGGAACATTTGTTCCCGCGCATCGAAAATGGCGAGATCGACGGAGAGGCCATTGTGACCGACCCGAATATCCGCTTTCCCAAGACCATCGACTTTACGGTCGACTATCTGCGCTCGGGCCTTCCACGGGACGCATATGCAAGGGCCTTCATCAGCAGATCCGGGCGGCGTTATGCCTCGGTCCGGGTTGAAGCCTGGCAGGACAATCATGCGAAACTGTTTGCGCAGGCTTCCGGGCATTTCCTGATGCCGCAACCCCCCAGAGATCAGAGCTGACCATGCAGGACGCCTCGGCGCCCATCACACATAGACGGGTGTTGAAGATCGCGGTGCCGATCGTCCTGTCGAATGCCACTGTTCCCATACTTGGTGCGGTGGATACGGGCGTAGTCGGTCAGATGGGCGAGGCGGCCCCAATCGGGGCGGTCGGCATCGGCGCTGTGATTCTGTCCACTGTCTATTGGATCTTCGGTTTCCTGCGGATGGGAACCACCGGGATGGCGGCGCAGGCACGCGGGGCAGGTGACATTGTTGAAACCCGGGCGTTGCTGATGCGCGGCCTGATGCTGGGTGGCGCGGCAGGGCTGTTCTTCATCCTTGCGCAAGTGGCTGTTTTTGCGGGTGCCTTCGCGCTTTCCCCGGCAAGCCCCGAAGTCGAAGCCCTGACCCGATCCTATCTGGAGATTCGCATCTGGGGGGCACCTGCCACCATTGCATTATATGCTGTTACCGGCTGGCTGATTGCCGTCGAGCGTACGCGCGGCGTGTTCGTCCTTCAGGTCTGGATGAATGGGTTGAATATCGTTCTCGACCTGTGGTTCGTTCTTGGACTTGGCTGGGGGGTCGAGGGAGTAGCCATTGCCACCCTGATTGCAGAATGGACAGGATTGGCATTGGGGTTATGGCTTTGCCGGGATGGGTTCGCGGACGGAATCTGGCGCGATTGGGCGCGGGTTTTCGATGCTGCCCGGCTGCGGCGCATGTTGCAGGTCAACGGTGATATCATGCTGCGTTCCGTTCTGTTGACCGGATCGTTCACCACATTCCTTTTTGTTGGCTCGGATCTGGGTGACGTGAATCTGGCCGCCAATCAGGTCTTGCTTCAATTTCTTGAAATCACGGCCTTTGCGCTTGATGGGTTTGCCTTTTCCGCGGAAGCGCTGGTCGGAGGCGCAGTCGGGGCCAGAGACAGGTATCAGGTGCGTCGCGCTTCTGTCATGGCCTCACAATGGGGTGTTGGGGGCGCGCTGTTGCTGGGAGCGTTTTTCTTCTTAGCCGGCCCGGCGCTGATCGACCTGATGTCAACCTCACAGCAGGTACGCGAGGCCGGGCGTGAGTTTCTCTTCTGGGCAGCGATTGCTCCGGTGATCGGAGTGGCAAGCTGGATGTTCGACGGTATCTACATCGGTGCCACCTGGACCCGCGCCATGCGCAATGCGATGATTCAGTCAGTGGCGATCTATGTGGTCGCACTTTTCATACTGGTGCCGAGTTTCGGCAATCACGGCCTGTGGGCCGCGTTGATGGTGCTCAATATTGCACGTGGGGTGACAATGGGCTGGCGCTATCCCAAGCTTGAGGCACAGGTGTCCTAGAGCAGCGTCAAAAGGTTCTCTGGTGGACGTCCGATGGCGGCTTTGTCTCCGGCAATTGCAAGAGGCCGCTCGATCAGGATCGGGTTTTCGGCCATGGCACGGATCAGGTCTTCGTCGGGCGAGGTTTTGCTCAGCCCCAATTCCTTGAACCGTTTTTCGCCTCTGCGTATCATTTCGATGGGTGACAGCCCTAGGGCGGATTGTGCGGCGCGAAGTTCGTCGATTGAAGGCGCGTCTTCCAGGTACTTTCGAACGGTAATCTGCGCACCGTTTTCTTCCAACAGTGCCAGTCCGGCGCGGGATTTGGAACAGCGGGGGTTGTGCCAGTATTCGATCACAGCCAATCCTCTCGTTTACTGCCGACAGCTTGCGATACGGCGTCAAAACCGTCACGAGCCAGCAAGTCATCCAGCCCTTCAGCGATGTCAGCCGCCAGGGAAATGCCGCCATACACCATCGCAGTATAGAACTGCACAGCCGATGCCCCGGCACAGATCTTGGCATAGGCCTGCTCGGCATTGCTGATGCCGCCAACGCCTATCAGGGGGATATCCCTGCCCGTCAATTTGCTCAGCCGAGCCAGTACGCGGGTGGATTTTTCAAACAGCGGGGCGCCCGACAAACCACCGGTTTCGTCTTTGTGGACGCTGCGCAAACCGTCGCGGGACAGGGTGGTGTTGGTGGCGATCACAGCGTCCACCCGGGTTTCGCGGGCGACCTCGGCGATGTCCTGCAATTCCGCCTCGGTGAGATCCGGTGCAATTTTCAGGAAGATCGGCAGCGGGCGCGGCAGCGCATCACGCGTCTCGATCACACCGCTCAACAATGCGGTGAGTGCGGCTTTGCCCTGCAAATCCCGCAGCTTTTCCGTATTCGGGGATGACACGTTGACGGTTGCAAAATCCAGATGTTTGGCACAATGGGCCAGCACTTTGACAAAATCGCCGGCACGGTCTTCGCTGTCCTTGTTGGCCCCAAGATTCAGGCCGATGACCGCGTCTTTGGGGCGGTTTGCCAGCCGTTTGGCCATCACCTTCATGCCTTCATTGTTGAAGCCAAAGCGGTTGATGGCTGCCCTGTCCTCGGTCAGTCGAAACAGGCGGGGTTTGGGGTTCCCCGGCTGCGGACGCGGCGTGACCGCCCCGACTTCGACAAAACCGAACCCGGCGCGGGACAGCGGGGTCAAAACCTCGCCATTTTTGTCGAACCCGGCGGCCAGCCCAACCGGGTTCGGCAGGGCCAGCCCGGCAACGACGGTTTTCAGGCGCGGTGTTGTCACTGGCCCTGGCGCGGGTGCGAGTCCGGACTTCAATGCCTTGATCGACATCCCGTGGGCGGTCTCGGGGTCCATGCGGTGCAGGGCGGCCAGCCCCAGTTTTTCTGTCAGTTTCATCCGAACGCCGTCCCGGCTTCACCTGAACCGCATCGGATCAGGCGCGACGTTTCCACCGCAGCCTGACGATGGATTACGGCCGCCCGATAGACCGGGTCCGTTACCATTTCAAGAAACGCATGTGTAGTCGGGTAGCGCGCAACAAAGACGGCATCCCATGTTTCATCCGATGGCCCGATGAGGGTTGATTCAAACACCCCACGCCAGAGGATGCTCGCCCCGATACGTTCAATGATCGGAGCGGTTTCAGCCCCGTAGTTCTGATAGGCTTGCGCTCCGGTCAGCCCGGCATTCGCCAGTTCATGGGCGGTTGGGTACTGCGCCTTGGCCCGAAACTTCACCAGATTGAGCATTTCGATCGGGCGGTCTCGATCCAATGCCTTGAAGGCCTCGAACTGGTCGCGGTCCGGGTCGATATAGGATGTCATGAAATGTCCTCTGGGAACTGGTGCGCGGTGCCGTCAAAAGGCAGAGGGCGTGACCAGACAACATCTCTCATCCGGATCTGGCGATAGAGATGCGGGAACAGGGCACCGCCGCGCGAGACCTCCCATTTCAGGTCGTCGCCCATCGCATCTGCGTCACAGGCCAATATAGTCAGCCCATCGACACCGGCAAAATGCTTGGCTGCGGTTTCAGCGGCTTGTTCAGCGGTGGAAAAGTGGACAAACCCGTCAGCGACATCAATCGGTGCGCCGTCTGAGGCACCCTGGTTTTGCAAGGCGGCCCACTCTTCGGCTCGGAAAATCTTGTAAATCAGCATACGGACCTGATGCCCCGCGCCGAAGATGGAATCAAGTCGGATTTCTTCTTTGACTCTCTGTCGTCATGCGCGCACGATCACCACAAATAACAACTGGGAGTACCATGATGCAGACCCGAATTTTGACTTCAGTTGCGGTTCTGGGCCTGACCGCTGGTGTTGCGGCAGCCGACTACAAGTTGACAATATTGCACACCAACGATTTTCATTCGCGTTTCGAGCCGATCAATAAATACGACAGCGGATGCGACGCAGAAGACAATGCCGAAGGAAAGTGCTTTGGTGGATCGGCGCGTCTGGTCACTGCCATAGACGAAGCACGTGAACGTGCCGACAATTCGATTCTGGTGGACGGTGGTGATCAGTTTCAGGGGTCTCTTTTCTACACGTACTACAAGGGAAAAGTCGCTGCCGAGTTCATGAACAAGCTGGGCTATGACGCCATGACCGTGGGCAATCACGAGTTTGACGATGGCCCGGAAGTGTTGCGTGGCTTTATTGACTCGGTCGATTTCCCGGTCTTGATGTCCAATGCCGATATTCGCGACGAAGAACTTCTGACCGACCACATCAAGAAATCTACTGTGATCGAGGTGGGTGGCGAACAGATTGGCCTGATCGGGCTTACGCCGATCGATACGCATGAACTTGCGTCGCCCGGTCCCAACGTGACCTTTTCAGACCCGGTACCGGCGGTGCAGGCCGAGGTCGACAGGCTGACGGGCGAAGGTGTCAACAAGATCATCGTGCTCAGCCATTCAGGCTATGGCGTCGACCAGCGTGTCGCGGCAGAGACAAGCGGGGTCGATGTAATCGTCGGCGGCCATTCGAATACCTATCTTTCGAATGCGTCAGACAAGGCTGTTGGTCCGTATCCTACGGTGGTCAACGGTGTGCAGATCGTTCAGGCATATGCCTACGGCAAATTTCTGGGCGAATTGAACGTCACGTTTGATGATGACGGCAATGTGGTCGAAGCTGTTGGTGAACCTTTGATCATGGACAACACTGTGACCGAGGATCAGGCCGCATTGGACCGGATCGCGGAACTGGCGGTGCCTCTGGATGAAATCCGAAACAAGGTTGTTGCAAGCACAGCTGAAGCCATCGAAGGCGATCGCGCTGTGTGTCGTGTGCAGGAATGCCAGATGGGCAATCTTGTTGCTGATGCGATGCTGGCGCGGGTTGCCGATCAGGGTGTACAGATTGCCATTGCAAACTCGGGTGGTTTGAGGGCGTCTATCGATCCCGGAGATGTGACCATGGGCGAAGTGCTGACCGTGTTGCCGTTCCAGAACACCCTGTCAACTTTTGAGATTACCGGACAGACCGTGATCGACGCGCTTGAAAATGGTGTCAGTCAGGTGGAAGACGTGAAGGGGCGTTTTCCTCAGGTCGCCGGCCTGCGCTTTACCTGGGACCCCAGTGTTGCGCCGAACGAAGGGCGTATCATTGATGTGATGGTCGCCGAGGGCGACGGTTTTGTTCCGATTGACCCGAATAAAACCTACCTGGTCGTAACCAATAACTACGTCCGCAACGGTGGTGATGGGTACGCGATGTTCGAGGGTGACGACAAGAACGCCTATGACTTCGGTCCGGACCTTGCGGATGTAACTGCCGAATATCTGGCGGCAAATGCTCCGTATCAGTCTTATGTTGATGGGCGCATCAAGCAGAAGTGACTCTGCTTTCAGGATTAACAAAAGCCGCATCGCTATGGTGCGGCTTTTTTTGTTTCCTAACGGATCAGCTGAAGTCGTATTCCGGCCAGAGTTCCGGGCCCAAGCCGTCAAGCATCGGTTTGATCTGATCCGCGACCTCGCGCCAGCCCCTAATTGACTTGGGCGAACCCCTAGAGACAGTAAGCCTTTGCACGTTTTGCAGGCATTTTCGGGTTGTTGGGGTTTGAGGCCAGTTTGTGGGCGGTGAACCGGGCAATTGACTCCAGTTTTCTCCTCAGGCCTACTCTCGACTATGACCCGTACAAGGTGCCGGTGGACTGGGAATTGTTATTTACTTTTCGGGTATTAGCCAAATCACGCGTTACCTGACCCGTGTGTATCAGCGCGCTCGCCAATTTCTGGGCAAGCAGCGGATCATCGGGCTTTGTCCACGAAGCTTCAACGAAATGTGGACAAGGCTTTCCTTACTGCCTCACCTCGGTCAAAACGAAGCCGGAAAAGGTTTGATAATCCGAGGCCTTCGGGAAATTTTTGAGTTCCCGCGGGGTCTTTTCAGTGCCTGTGGACGCTTGCCAGCCTCCCCAAAGGCCACCGCTTTGCTCTTGTGGGATCGCGTTTTCTGGTTTTCCATGCGACCCAGTAAGATCCTGTGTCAGAACCAGGATTGTAACGGTGGTCCATTTCCATGTGCGGACGGTTTGCAATAACTCTTCCCAATGACGCGATGGCGCAGCTGTTTTCCGCGCGCCCGGCTAATGCGTTGCCAACCGTCCCGAACTTCAACGTGTGTCCGACAAATCAGGTGCATGTGGTGCGGCGCGGTGAATCAGGCCGTCATCTGGATGCGCTGCGCTGGGGGTTTCTGCCACATTGGTACAAGACGGAAACTGCCGGGCCGTTGCTGATCAACGCACGTGCCGAGACTTTGGCGGAAAAGCCCGCCTTTCGCGATGCCTGCCGATCACGCCGCTGTCTGATTGTCGCAACAGGGTTTTACGAATGGACCAAGACGGACGAGGGAACGCGCTTGCCTTGGTATATCCATCGCAGGGATGGCACCCCGATTGCCTTTGCAGGGATCTGGCAGGACTGGGGGGTGGATGAAAACCGTCAGGGCACCTGTGCCATCGTGACAACGGCGGCTAACGAAAACCTCAGCACGATCCACCATCGGATGCCCCTGATCCTTGAGCCCCCACACTGGCCATTATGGCTGGGTGAAGCTGGAAAGGGGGCCGCACGTCTGATGCAGCCGGGGGAAAGGGATGTGCTGGCTTTTCATCGCGTCGGTCCGGCCGTCAACTCAAACCGGGCCAGCGGGCCTGATCTTATTGAGCCTTTCGACGCGTGAGGGCGCATGACCTTTCCTTTGGAAACGCGGCAAGCTAGACCTTCGGCATGGCTCTGAACTTTCCTGATCTGACACAGCTTTACGCGCATGACTATGACACAGTCATTGATGTGCGCAGCCCTGCCGAGTTCGCTGAAGATCATCTGCCAGGTGCGATCAATCTGCCAGTTCTGAATAACGAGGAACGCGCCCGTGTCGGAACCATGTATGTACAAGAGAGCCCGTTTCTGGCGCGTAAACTTGGGGCTGCTTTGGTGTTCCGCAACGCGGCCAACCACATTGAGCGGCATCTAAGCCATCACGAAGGCAGCTGGCGCCCCTTGGTCTATTGCTGGCGTGGCGGACAGCGTTCCGGGTCGTTCACCTGGATGCTGCAACAAATCGGCTGGCGGGCGGAAGTGATTGAGGGCGGCTATCGCACCTACCGCAGGTTGGTGAATGCGTATTTGTATGATGATCCGTTGCCGCATCGGCTGGTGGCGCTGGATGGCTATACCGGAACGGCCAAGACAGAATTGTTGGCCCTGTTGCGCGCACGTGGAGTGCAGGTTCTGGACCTCGAAGCACTGGCCAATCATCGAGGATCATTATTGGGGGAAAGACCGGGCGGGCAGCCCAGCCAGAAAGCCTTTGAATCAGCTTTGTCGGGAGCGCTTTGTTCGATGGACTCGGCGCACCCGGTTGTGGTCGAAGCGGAATCTTCCAGGATTGGGAGCCTGATATTGCCACCCAGCCTGTGGAACGCTTTATGTGCAGCCCCGAGGGTGAACATCACGGCGCCACTCGAAGCGCGTGCCGCCTATCTGGTTCAAGCCTATGATGACATCCTGTCAGACAGCGACCGGTTGCGAGAACGGCTGTCGCCGCTGCGGTCTCATCGTGGGCACGAGGTTGTTGATGGTTGGATGCAGCTGATCAATGCAGGTCAAAAACAGATGCTTACTCAGGCCCTGATGGAGCAGCATTATGACCCGGCATACGCAAAGTCGCGGCGGTCCCGTTCTGTTGCGGAACTGGCCGATATTGAGATCGCTGTTCTGAACGACGCCGGCCTGAGCGAGGCAGCGACCCGGATCGAAAGCCTGCTGGATCAGCTTTGAAGACGCAGCCCCGGCGCTTCGGTGAGTTCGCCGATTGCCATGGCTGGATACCCATCGTTCTTGAGGTCTTCCAGGACGGTATCGGCATCCTTCGCCGCGACCGCGGCCAGCAGGCCGCCTGCTGTCTGCGGGTCGAACATCAAGGCGGCTTTGCCCTCGGTGGGCAGGTCAGGTGCTATTGCCCGGTTGTCTGCAAATAGGGTTGACCGAACACCCTGGTCCGTCAGCTCCTGCGCGCCTTCCATCACGTCCACAGCACCCAGATCCATCATGGCCCCGCATCCGGAAGCGTCGCAGATGCCTTGCAGGTGTCCGGCCAGACCAAACCCGGTCACGTCGGTCATCGCATGGGCCCCGGCCAATATGCGGGCCGCCTTGCCCTGCGGCTGCACCATGTGCTGGTAGGCTGCGGCGACCCAGGCACCGTTGGCCTGGCCGGCCATCTCGGCCGCCATAAGAACACCGCTTCCTATGGGTTTGGTCAGGATCAGACAATCGCCCGGTTGCCCGCCCGCCAGTGTGATCGGGGCGGTTTCGCACAACCCGGTCAGTGTGAAGCCAATCGTCATCTCGTCACCCATGGAGCTGTGCCCGCCCACAATCTCGGCACCGGCGTCCCGCATGACGGCTCCTGCGATTGACATGATTTCCGACATGGTACGGCTTTGCAGGGCAGAAGACATGCGTGGCAAGATGATGGTTGCCGTGGCTGCCTGAGGCGTGGCCCCCATGGCCCAAATATCGCCTAAGGCGTGAACAGCCGCGATACGGGTCATAAGCGCAGGATCTTTGGTGAAAGCCCGCAGGTGATCGGACGTCATGACCTGCTGAACTCCGCCCGTCTGAAGCAGAGCCGCGTCATCGCCGGGCAAGGGGGTGATGTCCGGGCGAATGGGAGCGGGTTGCGATTTCAGCGCAATGTGCAATGCACCCCGCCCGACCTTGGCACCGCATCCGCCACACATCGGTTTTTCACCCAGCCCCTCAACAAGTCCGGCCGCAGTTTCGCGAGGCAGCGCAGGGGGCCTCATCTGCGGCAGGTCCCGGAACTTGTTCATGAAGGTCTGGTCGATGTGGTTCTTCCATGTCCACATCATCGTTCCGCTGAAGGATGCTCCCAACCGCTCACCCAACGCCGATTTGTCGCCTAGTGAAATCAGTTTCAGGTAGTCCTTCTGCGGGACATATTTGCGCATCCGTCCAGCCCCCAGCGCCGCGCGCAGATTGTCGAACAGAATCGGTGCTTCGCGCACTGCATAAACCCCGGCCTTGGGTCTGGGATTGTCCACCAGATGGGCGCAATCACCGGCGGCAAAAACCACTGGATCGCTGGATTGGAGGTAGCTGTTCACCCGGATGAAGCCATCCTCAAGGTCCAGCCTGGTCTTTTCGATCCAGTCATACGGGCGGGCTCCGGCCGCACCTGTCACGAAATTGGCGGGAATTGTGCGCCCATCTTGCAATGCGACGTGATCCGAAGCGATCCGGCTGATTGCTGCGTTTTCGATCACTTCCACACCAAGATCCTGCATGGCTTGCCGGATCGTCGCTGCCGCTTTGGGTTTGGTGGCCGTCAGGGCAAAGGCATTGTCGATCAGTGTAACCTGTGCTGTCCGACTTTTTGCCTTTAGCGCGTGAGCCATCGCCATGACCAGTTCAACCCCGGCGACTCCACCGCCGATTACGGCGACCGAGGCAGCGCCGCTGCCTTCCAGATAAGCAGCCCACTTTGCCGCGAATGGCCCCAGTGGTTTGGCCGGTACCGCATGTTCCGAAAAGCCGGGCATTGCGGGCATGTCCGACGAAATGCCAACATTGACCGAAGCCACGTCGAAACCAACCGGAGGATGCCCGGGAACATGTATTTCCTGACGATCGGTATCGAGTCCGTCGACCGAGCCCAGAATGACCCGCGCGCCTGCAAAACGCGCCAGTTTGACCAGATCGATGTCCAGCTTCCACCGGTCATAGTGTCCGGCGATATATCCTGGCAACATTCCGGAATAAGGGGCCGTTGGGCCGGGGTTGATCACTGTCACCCGCGCCCCGGGCAATGGGTTCATCCCCCATTTGCGCAGCAGCAGCGCGTGGGTGTGACCTCCGCCAACAAGAACCAGATCGCGGGTCAGGGGCAGAGGAGGAATGTGCATAGGTTTCAATTCGCGCTATGGTCCGGGACGTCCTCGACCTGCTCGACGGCGTGGGTGGCCCAAAGCTCATCCTCGCCGGCATCCGGCAGGTCTTCTGGGTTTTCATGACGGTGTATGTGCCATTTTGCAATGAACAGGGCCGTGATCGGAGCGGTCAGGAACAAGAACAGAGTGATCAGCAGTTCGTGCAGGGACAGCTTTCCTTCCAGAAGAACAGAATGCACGATCGAGGCCAGAAGCACGCCGCCCACCCCCAAGGTCGTTGCCTTGGTCGGCGCGTGCAGGCGGGACATCGGGTCTTTCAGCTTGATCATGCCAAAAGACCCGACAAAGCCGAAGATACCCGAGACGATCAGGAAAAAGGCGATCAGCAGTTCCACGATGAATGTCATCCCGCCCTCATTCGATAATGTTGCCGCGCAACATGAAGCGCGCATAGGCCACGGTGGAAACAAAACCGAGCATGGCAATGATCATGGCGGCTTCGAAGAAGATCTCTGTCCCCTGATCCAGCCCATATAGGATCATCAGGGCGATGGTGTTGATCACCATAGTGTCCAAGGCCAGAACCCGAGTACCGACCCCGTCAGCGGAGATGATACGCCACAGACACATCATGATCGCCGCACCGAAACAGGCAAATGCAAAATAAATCGCGTAGTCGATCATTCGAAAATCTCCTTCAGGCGACGTTCATAGCGCTGTTTGATCTGGTCCCGCACGGCCTCGGGGTCGGGGGCATCAAGACAGTGCACCAGCAGATTATGCCCCTGAGCTGACAAATCACAACTGACGGTGCCCGGAGTCATCGTGATGGTGCCCGCAAGAACCGTGATCGCTTCGGGTGTGCGCAGTTCAAGCGGGACGCAGATCCAGTTGGGCTGGCGGTTATCATTGCGTTTGAACAGGATGATCCGGGCCACTGTCACGTTCGCAACCACGATATCCCAAAGCACCACCAGCATGTATTCCACAATCATTGGCCAGTTGCGAAGTTTGGGACGATCCGGCCAGTAGGGTTGAGTGACGAATGGAATGATGATCCCGAGAATTAGGCCAAAGACCAGAGAGTTCAACGAAGGCTTGTTCGCCAGCAGTACCCAGACCAGCGTCAGCAAAATAGTCAGGTGGGGGTGCGGGAAAATCCGGCGCAGTAGTTTCATCACTCTTCCCTTCCCAAGACGGCAGAGATGTAGTTTTCAGGCGCAAACAACTGCTCTGCGGTTTTGCTCGTGTACTCCAGAGCCGGACCTGCGAACAGGGTCAGCAGGATCAGACCTGCCACGGCCCCGAACACGGCCGAAAGGGCAAGGCCGGGTTGCGGTTCGGGGGCGGTGGGGGCAGACGCCTCTTCGCCTTCGACGGTTTCTTCGGTTGCGACAACTTCAGCGTCGTGGCTTTTCCAGAAGATCAGCGACCCGGCGCGGGCCAGCCCGACGATGGTGACAAATGATCCGATCAGGATCACTGCCCACACTGCGGTGGCATCGGATGCATCACGCGAAGCGTCCAGAACCAAAAGTTTGCCTACAAAGCCGGACAGTGGCGGCATACCGGCCATGGCGATGGCGCCAACAAAGAACAACGCGGCTATCAACCCGCTTTGTGGCATTGGCGGTTTGGGGGCGATGGTCCCTCCCTGTCGTTCCATGATCAGGTCCGCAACGAGGAACAGCAACGCCGTCGCAAGGGTCGAATGGAAGACGTAATAAAGGGCGGCTGCCGTTGCGTCGGGCGTGAATTGCGCGATCGCGATCAGCAAAGTGCCCATGGATGCAATGGCACAGAAGGCAACCATGCGGGCAATATGCTGCGACCCCAGAATGCCGACAACGCCGACCGCAAGCGTTAGCAGCGCCGCAGGTTGCAGCCACTCGCCAACCAGACCCTGCGTGGCTTCTACTTCGGGACCGAAGGCCAGCGTGTACATCCGCAGGATCGAATAGGCACCGACCTTGGTCATGATTGCAAACAGGGCCGCAACGGGTAGGGGGGCGTTGGCATAGCTGGCCGGTAGCCAGAAGTGCAGGGGCAGAACGGCAGCCTTGATACAGAAGACCAACAGCAACAGCACCGCGCCAACACGCAGCAATGCGGTATCTTCGGCCGGAATTTCCGCAACGCGCACGGCGATGTCCGCCATGTTCAGCGTACCGGTCACGCCATAGATCGTACCGAGGGCAAACAGAAACAGGGTCGACCCCAAAAGGTTGTAAGCCACATACTGCACACCCGCTTTCAACCGCACCGCGCCACCGCCATGTGTCATCAGGCCGTAAGAGGCGATCAGCAGAACCTCGAAGAAAACGAAAAGGTTGAAGGCGTCGCCAGTCAGGAAGGCGCCACAAACGCCCATGAGTTGGAAATGGAACAGCGCATGAAAATGCTTGCCCCGGTCATCCCAGCCCGAGGCAATGGCATATAACACAATCGGCAGGGCCAGCAGGGCAGTCAGCAGAACCATCATTGCGGACATGCGATCCAGCACCATGACAATGCCAAACGGGGCGGGCCAGTCGCCAAGCTCGTACACCTGAATGTCCCCGCCCGAGGCCTGAGCCGTGATCGTCAGCGCAATCCCAAGCAAAGCCACAACACCGGCGACCGAGAAGATGCGCTGCAGGTCCAGATGGTATCGCAGGACCATGATGATGAACGGGGCCAGAATCGCGGGCAGAACGATCGGCGCAACGATCCAGTGGTTCATGCGTCATCTCCCGGTGCGTCAACACTGTCCTGGGCGGTCATGTCGATATGGTCGTCTTTGGCGGACAGGTATGCGCTGAGTGAGATCATCACGATCACGGCAGTCATCCCGAAAGAAATCACGATAGCGGTCAGAACCAGCGCCTGCGGAAGTGGGTCGGTATAGGGGACGTCCTTGTATTTGTTCAGGACTGCCGGTGCGTTCAAAGCAAGTCGCCCGGTCGCGAATAGAAACACGTTCACCGCGTATGTGATCAGAGACAGGCCCAGAATGACAGGGAACGTCCGACGGCGCAGGATCAGGAATATCCCGGCGGCAGTCATGATGCCGACGGCAGAGGCTACGAGCGCTTCCATCAGGCCTGCTCCTTCTCTTGTTCTTCTTCCAGAAGATCATCCCGCAGTGGGTTGATATCCATCGGGAATTCCTGTGCCATTCCCGGCTGCCACGCAAGTCGCGACAAGCTGTCCAGCGCCAGCATCACCGCGCCCAGAACTGCCAGGAAAACACCCGTATCGAACAGCATGGCGGTGGCCCATTCGAACTCCTCCAGCGGTGGCCAGTGAAGATAGCCGAAATCACTGGTCAGGAAAGGACGATCGTTGAACCATGCACCCAGTCCGGTTGCTGCGGCGATCAAAACGCCCCAGCCGATGGTGCCGTGGTAATAGAATCTCTGCCGCTCGATGGCCCAGGTATAGCCGCTGGCCATGTACTGCATCAGGTAAGCGATGGCGACGATAAGCCCGGCGATAAAACCGCCACCGGGCTGGTTGTGCCCGCGGAAGAAGATGTACGCCCCGACCATAAGTGCGATCGGCATCATCACGCGGGTAACCACAACCATCATCAGCGGATGCGAGTCCCCGGATTGCGGCCAATGCGGTTTGCGGTTCAGCAGATAGCTGCGGACATTTGTACCGAGAACGGATTCCGTCAGCGCAAAGATGATCAGTGCGGCAATGCCCAGAACGATGATCTCGCCAAAGGTATCAAAACCCCGGAAGTCAACAAGGATCACATTGACCACATTGGTGCCGCCGCCGCCTTTGTAGGAATTGGCCAGATGGAACTCTGAAATCGTCGGGAAAGCGAAATCGCGCATCATCATCGCGTAGATCAGCGCACCGGTGCCAAGGCCCGCGACGACGGATATCGCGGCGTCCCGCCAGCGTCGGGCCGCTGAACTGTCCCAGGGCGTTTCGGTCGGCAGGAAGTTCAGCGACAGCAACAAAAGGATCATTGTCACCACTTCGACCGAGATTTGCGTCAAGGCGAGATCCGGGGCCGAGAGATAGTTGAAGGCAATCGAAACGATCAGGCCAACGACTCCGATCAATACCAGCGACAACAGGCGGTTGCGGTGGAACCACATGATGCCCAGCGTCGCGCCAACCAGACAGATCCACCCGATGATCGGAATGATCTGTGCCGGCAGTGGAACGCGGGTCTCAATACCAATTGTCCCGGTCGAATACGCGTAATAGCCGAGGCCAACGGTAAAGGCGACAAAGATGATTGCATAGCGGCTGAGAATGCCGTTGTGCATCTCATCGGTGATCCAGCGGCTCAGTCTTGTCAGCCCGTCTATGATTGCTTCGAAGATCTGCTTGGCCTCAGGGCGGGGCAGTGCGTTCCAGATCTGCTCACCCCGTTTGTGCAGCGCCAGCAGTAACAGGCCGCCCAGCGTGGCCACAACCGACATGTATAGGGCCGGTGTGAAGCCATGCCAGAGTTTCAGTGAATAGTAGGGCAGCTTTTCACCGCCAATCACCGCGCTTGACACCACTGCAACCAGAGGTCCGACAATGGCAGCGGAATAAAGACCAATCAGGATGACAAGCATGACCAGGAATGCCGGTGCGATCCACAACCCAACGGGCGGGTCATGCGGATGGGCCGGATAATCTTCCCGCTCTGGACCAAGGAAAACATGACTCACAAAGCGGAAGGAATAGGCGGCAGAGAACAACGCAGCCAGCAACGCCAGGCCCGGAACCAGGTAGTGAGAGTGCAGCCATGTGGTGTGCACGGTCTCCTCAAGCATCATCTCTTTGGACAGGAACCCGTTCAAGGGCGGCAGCCCGGCCATTGAGAGGGCGGCAATCGTGCCAATGGTGAAGGTGATCGGCATCAGGTGGCGCAAGCCGCCCAGCCTTTTGATATCGCGCGTGCCGGTCTCGTGATCCACGATCCCGGCGGTCATGAACAAGGCGGCTTTGAACGTCGCGTGGTTGATGATGTGGAACACGGCAGCGACGGCGGCAATTTTTGTGCCGAAACCCAGAAGCATGGTGATCAAACCCAGATGCGAAACGGTCGAAAAAGCCAAAAGCGCTTTGAGATCGTCCTTGAACAACGCGATTGACGCGCCGATCAGCATGGTGACCAGACCCGTGGTGGCCACGATATAGAACCAAGCATCCGTGCCAGCCAGAACCGGCCACATCCGTGCCATCAGAAACAAGCCGGCTTTCACCATGGTGGCAGAGTGCAGATATGCCGAAACCGGTGTCGGTGCTGCCATGGCGTGCGGCAGCCAGAAATGAAACGGAAACTGTGCCGATTTGGTGAAACAGCCCAGCAGGATCAGGACAAGCGCAGGCATATAGAAGGGTGAGGCCTGAATAAGCTCTTTGTTCTGTAAAATGACGCTGAGGTCATAAGATCCCACGATGTTGCCAAGGATCAGCATCCCGGCAATCATCGCCAGGCCGCCAGAGCCAGTGACCGCCAGTGCCATACGCGCACCTTGGCGGCCTTCGGGCAGGTGTTTCCAATAACCGATCAGCAGGAATGAGCTGAGCGATGTAAGTTCCCAGAAAATAAGCAGAAGTAGGACGTTGTCTGAAAGGACGATCCCGACCATCGCGCCCTGAAACAGCAGAAGATAGGTATAGAACTGCCCCATCGGATCTTCGCGCGACAGATAGAACCTTGCATAGAGGATGATCAGCAATCCTATGCCCAGGATCAGCAACGCGAACAAAAATCCCAAGCCGTCCAGCATGAAATTCGCGTTCAGACCCAGCCCCGGTATCCAGTCGAACCGGGCGGTTACGACTTCTCCGCGCATCACTGCGGGGATATGGATCAGCAAGCCCATCAGGGCCAGGAACGTGGTCAAACCGGCGGAGGAAGCGGCTGCGTTCCGGCCTGCACGGATCAGCAGGGCGGGAAAAACAGCGCCAAGGAAGGGAAGGGCCGCGATAAGGAATAGGGACAAGTGCGATACTCCGATCTGGGCGGTCAGTGTGAAGCCAATTTTGTAAAGATATTTTGCCGACTGTCCAGATATTGTAACTTTTTTACAGAGTCCTAATGGTTCGGTCAGGTATTCTGCCACGTTGCGAAAAAATGACACGATCTTGATGTGGGTCGGGGTTTTTCAACGCCCCCGTTTCACCCCACCTGTGATAGAACAAATCTCAGCGAACAGGAGGCTGAATCTTGGCCGAGAAAGTGAACCGAATCCGAAGATGGATGTTGATCGGCGTTTGTGCTGCGATCGCAGGTGGGTTTGCGATCAGGGAATACCGTTTGATCCCCGAAGACCACGGTGGCGGCCGGATCAGCGTAGCCGTTGCCCATGAACAGGCAGTAGACGGGCGCATTCTGCTGGTAGATATCCGCACTCCGCGCGAATGGCGGGCATCCGGAATTGGCGAGGGTGCTGTGCCGCTGGATATGCGGCGCGAAGATTTCGTCAATGCACTGACGGAATTGACCGGTGGCAATCAGGCAGCGCCAGTGGCGCTGATCTGCGCGCGCGGTGTGCGTTCAGCACGCCTGAGCAACCGCCTGATCGAGGCTGGATTTACCAATATCATCGACGTGCCCGAGGGCATGCTGGGTTCGGCCGCAGGGCCGGGATGGGTTCGGGCCGGATTACCGGTTCAAAAAATTGATGAGGATGCAGGATGATCCGGGAATTCAGCCTGGCTTTAACCGTTACAGTGACCGGGCAAGCCGCTTTGGCGGGGTGTGCCGGGCAAGAGGATACATGTGAGACGCCCATGGGTGCCTATCACATCGAACTGCCCGATGCCGACAATGCGCCCATGGTGGTTTTCCTGCATGGGTATGGCGGCAGCGGGTCGGGTACGATGCGCAATCGCGGGATGGTCGAACCGCTGTTGAAACGCGGTTACGCGGTGATGGCCCCTGAGGGGCTGGAACGGCCCGACCGGGGCGGAACCAAAAGCTGGAATTTCTATCCAGGCTTTGGGGATCGGGACGAAACCGCTTTTCTGACCGAATTGGTGCAAGACGCGGCAAAGCGGTTTGGTATCGACGCCGACCGTGTCTTGCTGGGCGGGTTTTCCGCTGGTGCTTTCATGGTCAACTATCTGGCTTGCGAGGCCCCCGATACGTTCTCGGCCTATGTTCCGGTTTCCGGTGGTTTCTGGCGTCCGCATCCTGAAACCTGCAATGGACCGATCCGCATGTTCCATACGCATGGCTGGACAGACAATGTGGTGCCGCTGGAAGGGCGCCTGCTGGGCGGAGGGCGCTATCAGCAGGGGGATATCTACGCGGGCCTGGAAATCTGGCGTGATGCCAACAGATGTATAGATCACAAACCAACCGGGTTCAGTACTACAGGTGATTTCATGCGCCGACGCTGGACCACCTGTGCCGAAGGCAGCGCGCTGGAATTTGCTTTGTTTCCCGGAGGGCATACCGTTCCCGCGGGCTGGGCCGACATGATGGTCGATTGGTATGAAGGGCTTCCCGGCAGTTAATCACTCGGCCGGGGTCATGTTGCCTTTGCCTTCGACCAGTCGCTTCAGTTCATCGCGATAGCGGCGCGCTGACCGGGTGATGGCGGGTTCGCTGAAGTCCTCCCGCATTCCGACCATTTTGCGCGCGGCACCTGCCGAGACACCGCTGAGCGCAGATAATGGGATAGCCAGAGCCAGGCTGATGGCAATCGGGGCCAGCCAGATCGACACCAGACCGGACAGGATACCGACGCTCAGCGCCACTCCACTGACGGTTTCAAGTGCATGGCACAGGATCAGCGTTCGCAGACCATAGGTGCCACCGTCGCGGGCCTGAGGCGACCAACCGCGCTGAATGCCGAAAGCCGTACGGAAAACAGCGATCATCTGTTGCACCATCAGGATCGGAGCGTAAAGGATCGACAATAGAACCTCTGCCAGGAAAGAGCCAAGGAATTTCCGCCCGCCACCGAAATCCGCGTAGCGTACACCGCTTAGCGGCAGGGCCAGAACGCCCAGAACCTTGGGGGCCAACAGCATCGCGTACATGACCAGAATGATCAGCGCGTGACGGGTTTCCGACATCTCGGGCCATTGCGGGAACAGAGGATTGTCGGGGCTGAAATAATGCAGGACAGAGGCATCCTGACCCTGACCGATAAGCGCCCACATCAACAACAGGGCGAACCACAATGGGGACATCAGATAGCCGACTGCGCCATGGAACATGTGGAACCGCGACACGGCACGGAATCCGGATGAACCCAACAGTTTCAGGTGTTGCAGGTTGCCCTGACACCAGCGGCGGTCCCGCATGGCGTGATCGATGAGGGTGGGCGGTGTTTCTTCATATGATCCGCGAATGCGCGGCAGAAATCGCACGGCCCATCCGGCGCGGCGCAACAGGCCAGCCTCGACGAAATCGTGGCTCATGATCAGTTTGTCCTGACCGCTGAACGAACGCAGCTTGGGCAATCCGGCGCTTGCGGCAAAAGCCTTGGTGCGGATAATCGCGTTGTGGCCCCAATAGTTGCCTTCCTGCCCGCACCAGCGGGCCAGACCTTCGGCAAAGGCAATGCCGTAGACGCCGTTCGCAAATTGCTGCATCCGGGCAAAGACAGACTGCGCGCCGATCAGTTGCGGATAGCTTTGAATCAAGCCCGCACCCGGATCGCATGCCAGTGCATCGGTCAGGCGATGGATCGCGCGCCCGGTCATCAGGCTGTCGGCATCCAGCACCAGCATGGCATCCCAATCCGCGCCCCAGCGGCTGACCCAGTCGGCAATGTTGCCCACTTTGCGATCGGTATTCTGTTCGCGGCGGCGATAGTACAGCTCAAGCCCGGGTGCCAGCGTGGTGCGCAGTGCCTCGACGCTGGCCTGTTCCTGTGCCGCAATTTCCGGGTCGCGCGTGTCCGACAGGATGAACATGGCATAGTGGTGCTGCCCGCCGCGCGCCTGAAGATCTTCCAACATGGTGCGGGCATTGCCCAGTACGTTCCAGGGGACCTCGTTGTAGACCGGGGTCAGCAGCGCCACCCGCAGGGGTTGCCCTGCGGTCCGGCGCTTGGGACGTTCCTGTTTTGCCAGCGACACCATGCCCAGCAAAACGGTGCAGACGGTGAAGGAAATCCAGAAGAAGTTGAACGAGATCAAGGTCAAAAGGATGCCTTCAATCACGTTGATGCCCGCCGCACCGAACCAATCGCTCATGACCCATAGCAAGGCCAGAGTGGCGGCCATTGCAGGCGAAAAGGCAAGCGCGCGCCAGAATCCGGTAGATGACCTGTTCTGACCGGAAGGTGCGTCCGCATCCCGGAAACGTGCGCCAAAGTTCTGCGCAGGCATCGCCAGAGGGGCTTCGGGCGGCATGATATGCAGATCGCGGTTCATGTGGTCCATCGGTATAGCCAGACCTCTGAGGCAGGCTGTTTGTCTTTCAGCAACTGCGCCCGCAGTTCCACATGGTTACGATCGCCGGGCAGGAATGAGAACGCCAGACGCAGGCCACCGGTATCCGGGTTGCGTTGCAATACCCCGTCCGAGGTTTCCGCATGGGGGGAATCCACGAAAACCGTGATCGCGCCGATATCCGCGAACAATTCGCTGTCTTCAAAGTCGATGACGGCCAGCCGGCCTTCGCCAAAGGTGTTCTCGCCCATCGCGGTGTTGATTACGCGTGGCATCGGTGTGCGTTGGGGTTCTTCCCCCCAGATCAAGCGATAGGACAGGTCGACCTGACTGCCGGCCGCAAAGGGCTCAGCCGGACGCCAATAGGCGACGATGTTGTCATAGATTTCCTGATCTGCCGGGATCTCAACCAGCGTCACCGAGCCTTTGCCCCAATCTTCCTGGGGCTCGACCCACAGGCCCGGGCGCTTGTGGTAATTTGCCTCGAGATCGGCGTAGTCCGAAAACTCTCGTTTGCGCTGTATCAGACCAAACCCGCGTGGGTTTGTATCGACGAAGGATGAAACCTGCAGACGGGTCGGGTTGGCCAACGGACGCCACAAAACCTCGCCCGCGCCATTGCGGATCAGCAGGCCGTCACTGTCGTGTACAGCAGGGCGGAAATCGTCGAACCGGCTGTGGTTGGTCTGGTCGAACAGGAACATCGAAGTTCCCGGAGCGATGCCCACATGGGGCAGTTCTTCGCGCGGGAACAGCGTTGCCTCAACATCCATGATGCAATCAGCGCCCGCCGTGACGTTGAAACGATAGGCACCGGTCACGCTGGGGCTGTCCAACAATGCATGCACGACCATGTTGCGTTGGCCCGGTTCGGGACGTTCCAGCCAGAAACGGATGAATTCGGGGAATTCCTCGCCATCCGGATCGCCGGTTTTCAACGCCAGACCCCGCGCGGACAGTCCGTAGACCTCGTGCAGACCGATGGCGCGGAAATAGCTGGCCCCCTGCCAGACGCAGAATTCATCTGTCTTGCCGGGGCGGTGCATTTCAGTGCGCAGGCGCAGGCCGGAGAAGCCCAACGTGTCATCGATTGGCAGTTGCGGCACGTCTTCGGACTTGTCGAACATTTCCAGATCGAAGGCGACCGGCTTGGTCATGCCGTTCTCGACCGTCTCCACCTTTACGGTGCGGGGGAAATACAGGCCGGGGGTGAAGAAATCGACATTGAATGGCGTCTCGGTTTCGTACCACAGCGCCCGGTCAAGCCGGAACCGGATGGAGCGGTATTGCTGATAGGTCAGGTCCTGCCATTCCTGTGGTACCATCTCGCGTTCCACATAGGGGCGGCTGGCCAGATCGCGGGCCATTTCAATTACGTAATCACGGTCAAAAGGCGTCTCACCGCCCGTCGCGTACGCGGTCGGGGCAAAGGCCAAAGCAGTCGTCGAGACGAGGAATTCGCGGCGTGTGAATTTCATTTCTTCGACTTCCAGGGTTGTGACTTGAACCAAGCTGCCAGATAGGCAACGCCGATGATCATCGCAAACCCAATCATGTTGGCGACAAAGACAGTGGCGACATCCCGCCCAGCCTGATCCAGCGCGACGCCGATCAGCCGGGCCGCGGCCATGGAAAACACAAAGACGGCAAGGGATTGCTGGCCGACCTTGGTGATAACGGCGAGCAGAAATTGCCAGATACGTGCGCCCACACCATGACCTGTTGCGATCAGACGGTGGCCGCGCTCGCCCGCTGCAACCCATCCCAGATAGGCCAGCGACAGAAAGTGGACATATCGCAGAAGGCCGAACTCGGTTTTACCGCGCAGCTCTTCGGTCAGGGGCCAGCCCTTGCGGATCACTGCGCCTAGCTCGGGCGCAGCCGTATTGATCCAGGTGAAGACTTTCCAAGACCCGAACGGAGCCGACAGGACGACAAAGGCAATTGCCACCCAGATCAAAGACTTTGACACGGGCGGGGCCGGGATCCAACCGCGCATGAACGCAAAGCCGGTGAAGAACAGCAATTGCCAGCCAAAAGGGTTGAAGAACCACTGGCGCGCGGACCAGGGTTCAGCGGGAAGGGCCAGCGCGCCGGTTTGTGCGATGAACCAGATGGCCACGCAAACTGCCGCCATCAGCCAGAAACTGACGCGGTAGAGCGCCATGTAGAGCGGCATCAGCGCCAGTACGACCAGATACATCGGCAGGATATCGAAGTAGTTCGGAACATAGGTCAGAGTAAAAATCCCGACCATCTGCGGCGCGGGGTCATTGAAAAAATGCTGTAGGTTCAGCGACGAGACATAGGTTTTCTCGAACGTGCCAGTCTGATCCAGCGCGGCCATCGTCATGGCAACAAAGAAGAACAAGGCAATATGCGCCCAATAAACCTGCCAAATGCGGTACGCGACACGTGCGGTTCCCATCCACCAGCCTTTGCGCAGAAATGCACCTCCAAAGGCGATGGCCGAGGCCATACCCGAACAGAACACAAAGATCTCGGTTGCATCGGAATAGCCAAACCGCGCGGGAATCCATTTGGCCCAGGGATCATTGGGGATATGTGCAATCAGGATGATAAACATCGCAATGCCACGGTAGAAATCCAGCCGCGGATCGCGCGTGCTGGCAGAGGCTGCGGCGGGGGCCGCAGCGGGTGCAAAATCAGAAGCGGGCGATATGGTCGCCATACGTTTTCTGTCCTTCTTGGTCTTCTTGTTATTCGGCGGGGACGCTTTGCGCGTCGCCATTGTCACGGGCTGCGTCGATCAGGGCGCGGCGCGCGATGGCATAATTGTCTTCACCTCCGGCGCGCTTGGCCCGGCGATCATCCAGAATGCGCTCGACTGCATCGAGGCGCCCGGCCCGAACACCGGAATCGATGGTAATGCGTTCAAATACATCGCGTTGAGCGTGGCTGCCACCGGCCAGTTGCATGGAACCGCGTGCCGTCAAAAGGTGATCAAAGGCCGTGGCGTAATGACCGTCACCAAAGGCCTCGAGGCCCATGGCAGCGGCAACACCGGGATCCGCCATTCGGCGGGTCATGTCGTCATTGGCGCGCGCTGCATCCTTGTTCATGCGGCTCAGCATCTTGGCCGTGGCGTCGGCGCGGTTATCACCGGTCAGCGCCAGCAAATAGTGTAGATCCGCGAAGATCAGGCAGCCGTCTTCAGTCCGCGCTGCACTCAGATCAGCCAGTTCTTCCCAGCGGTTCCCAACATCTACGCCTTCGAGCTCAAGCCGAGTCAGAAGTGAAGTTGCGTTCGAGATGTCCCGGTAATCGTCGGTTTTGTCCTTGCGAATATGGGCGTCATACAGCTCCATCACATGATCGACCTGACCCAGATCCAGATGCATCAGTGCCTTGTGCCACCAGACGTGGTAACGGAAATTGTTGCAGTGGGACCAGGCGGCCTCACGCCCGGCCAGCCAGTCAAGGCCAAGCTGCGCGTTGCCTGTCATCTCATGAACGTGGGCCACCGCGTGAAGGCCCCAGGCGTCGTCGGACACCATCCACAGCGCCTGCCGGCCTGAGATCTCGGCCTTCTCGTAAGCGCCGGTTTCCTCCAGTGCGAAGGAATGACAGCCCAGCAGATAACCGCGCCCCGGATGATCCGGTTCATAAGCGGGCATCACCCGCTCGATCGAGCGGCGCATTCCGCCCGGATCACCCAGAACGAAGCGGGTTGCGTGGCTTAGTTTCATCGCCAGAGTGTCCTGCGGATGGTCACGCAGGAGTCTTTCGAATGTCTGAACCGCCTGCGCCTGTTGGCCGGCCAGATACAGGGCCAGCGACTCCACATACAGACGTTCGCGCTCAGTTACGGGCTGACGTTCCGTCGCCGCATTGGCGGCAGCCAGCGCTTCGACGGCAACCGCCATCATCTCTCGCCGTCCAAGCAGCGCCATGAACAGACCTTTGATCGCATGACCCAGCGCGAAGTCGGGCTCAAGCTCGAGCACTTTGCCCAGATGCTGAGGAGTGACCGCGGCATGAGCCATGAACCCAAGCAGAACACCATTCCAGGCTTCGACGGCTGCCGGCTGGGTCAGGGTGTTCATCTGTCCGAAAACGTCTTGTTTCATGCTTGGGTCCAATCTGATTGCGATATTTGACACTGTTCGATGTAACAGAGTGTGCGAGAGGGGCGTAACAGTATCGACCCTGCTCTCGAATTGGTGAAATGACGTGTGCGTAAAAGACGAAAAAAACCGCCGATTCAAGGGCATGTTTCAGCAACTTGCCGCCTAAATGTGCAAGTATTTCAATCCTCGAACGGGTTTTCAGCGCTCAGAACGGCCTCGGTATCGGCTCCACAGACCGGTGGAGCATTTCGATATGTTACAGGCGTGCGAGACAGGTTCAGAGGATTCCCTATCAGGTTGACCTGACCCGGATGGGCCTGCATGGCAATCTGCATTTGTCTTGCAGCCACTTGTTCCGTGTTGAAAACCTGATCCAGCGTCTGCACCGGGCCGACGGGCACTTTGACAGCTTCCAGGCCGGAAATAACGGTCTGGGTGTCCAGCGCCTGCACCGCAGGACGAAGGATGGAATTCAGTGCGTCACGATGCTCCAATCGGGCCGGGTTGGTCGCGAATCTCGGATCGTCTGCCAGTTCAGGAGCATTGATGAAGCCGCAGAGCTTTCTGAACTGGCCGTCATTTCCAACCGCGAGAATCACGTGCCCATCGGCGGTTTCGTAAACGTCATAAGGGACGATATTCGGGTGCCCGTTGCCGCGTCTTTGCGGAACATTGCCTGACGTCAGATAGTTGACGCCTTCATTGATCAGCCAGGCAATCTGAGAATCTACCAGCGCCAGATCGATCTGTTGGCCCTCGCCGGTCAAGTCGCGGTGGCGCAGTGCGGCCAGGATACCAACAGTCGCATACATCCCGCACATCACGTCGGCGATGCCAACGCCCACTTTCATGGGGGCGCCCTCGGGGTCGCCGGTCAGCGACATGATCCCGCCATAGCCCTGCGCCATCAGGTCGTAGCCGGGCTTGCTGGCATTCGGCCCAGTTTGACCGTAGCCCGAGATTGAACAGTACACGAGGCTTGGAAACTCTTGCGACAGGGTGGCGTAGTCCAGCCCATACCTGGCCAAGCCGCCCGGTTTGAAGTTCTCGATCAGGATGTCCGCGTGTGACGCCAACCGTCTGATTTCCGCCTGACCCTC
This sequence comes from Ruegeria sp. YTSC106, assembly GCF_059609765.1. Taxonomy (NCBI): domain Bacteria; kingdom Pseudomonadati; phylum Pseudomonadota; class Alphaproteobacteria; order Rhodobacterales; family Roseobacteraceae; genus Ruegeria; species Ruegeria sp. YTSC106. The sequence continues at coordinate 311,082 of NZ_JBXWMI010000004.1, read as the reverse complement.
GGTCGAGGAGATATCCAGCGCGACGGATTTCTTGTTGCGGTTGGCCGACATGAAATAGGCGCTCAGATCCGAGCGGTTGCCCTCGGCATCGCTCACGTATGGCGGGGCCCATTGCCGCGTGTCATCGCCCCCGGTTGCCGGGTTTTCGATCTTGATGACGCTTGCACCCAGATCGCCCAGCAGTTGCGTGCAGGTGGGGCCTGCCAGGATCCGGCTAAGGTCCAGAACCTTGACACCCTTCAATGGGCCTTCAGATGCGGCCATCATAGCCTCCACGCTCAACTTCAGCGGCAATCACTGTAAATGTCTCAGCCTTTACAGCAGCTTCCAGTGCGGCGCGCAACTCTGTCCTGTTATGAACCGTATGGCCATTGCCGCCAAAGGCCCGGCCCATGGCGGCAAAGTCATGATGGCCGAAATCGACGCCCGTGCTACGCATCTGTCGCTGGCGTTGTTTCAACTCGATCAGGGCAAGGCTGGCATCGACGAAAACCAGAAAAATCGGGTTGCCGCCCATTTCAGCAGCAGTCGACAATTCTCCTGCAACCATTAGGAACCCGGCATCGCCCGAGAAGCTGATCACCGGGCGGTCGGGCTCTGCCAGTTTCAGGCCAATGGCCATCGGAACAGCGCAGCCCATAGTGCAGAGCGCCGAGGATTGGATCAACCCGCGTTCTTCGTTGCACGCCCACATCTGGCTCAGCAGAATGCGGTGAGCGCCACTGTCGGCGGTGGCCAATGTTTCAGGCGGCAGGACAGCGCGGGTTTCGGCAATGACGGCAGCGGGCCCCCAGCTTTCATCGGTGGGGAAGGCCTTTGCCAGCGCGGCTTTAACCTGCGCTGGCTCGTTGCCCGGCCATGTTTCACGGGCCGGGTTGCCTTTGGCAATTGCCTCCAATGTCTCGCCCGTGTCGGCGACAAGGTTCAATCCAGCCTGATGCATGTAGTGGTCGTTGACCACGGCAGAGATATCGATGACGCGTTTTTCTTCCGGATCCCAGATCTCACGCCAACCGGTGCGCATTTCGATCGGGTCATATCCCAAACACAATACCAAGTCCGATTGTTCGACCAGAGGCACGAGATGCTTGTCAGCCAGCGGCGACAGCCCCGCGCCGCCGAGACACAGCGGGTGATCCTCGGGCACGACACCTTTGACCTTGTAGGTCGTCACGAAAGGAATATCAAAATTTTCCAGGAACGCCTGTACCACACTGCGCGAGTCGTCATAGAGGACATCCAGGCCGATAATGGCAATGGGGCGTTCAGCCTCGGCCACCCAGCGGCGGGCCTTCTCAAGGCATTCACCGCCGGGGCTGACCGGCGCGACCTTGGCCAGCCGGCGGCGTTTCACGCCGGTTGCAGGCGTGTCGGCCACTGAAATCGGAACGTCGATATGAACCGGGCCCGGTCGTGGTTGCATGGCCAGTGACACCGCCTTGCCAGCAATGACATCCGCGCCTTTGGCTGTCAGTGTATAAGTGCCCTTGGTGATCGAGCGATAAACCCGGCTGTGATCCATGACCTGATGGGTATAGGTCAACGCTTCGTCCGCGTCGACGCATCCGGTCAGAACGACCATCGGCACACGATCCTGCAAAGCGTTCGCCACCACATTGATCCCGTTCATTGCACCCGGACCCAGCGTGGCCACCAGAATCGCAGGTGCACCGTCGCGATGATGCACGGCTTCTGCCATGAACCCGGCAGAGTTTTCGTGCTTGGTCAGATGAAAGGTGATCCCTGCCTTTTCCAGTGCGTCGACCAGCGTCAGGACCTCGCCCCCCGGCATCCCAAAGGCGTGACGACAGCCCGCTTCATAAAGACGTTGGGCCAGAAGATCCGCAGCGCGGGGCGAGGAGTCCTGCATCAGTCATGCTCCGAGAAACTGTTTCGAAGCAGATTGCGGAGGACGCCTCTGGACGCAAGGCGGTTCACGGCAGTGTGACTATTTGACTGCGCTTTCAGCGATCGATTGAAACTTTGTGTCAAGTTCTGTGGCAATATTCACCAGGTCTTGCCCACCTTCCGATGCGTAAGGCGTAAAGACAAAGCTGGGGGTCTTGTAAGACAGGGTCGCCGTCCCGTCTTCGTTCTCGGTTACGTAAAACCGGATCGGAGCCTCGATCATCGCGTGGACCGAGGTCTCCAGAACCTGCACGGCGTAGTCATTGTTGAAGGCCCCGATCACGCGGTTTCCCGGAAGGGTAATCCCACGTGCTGCCGCCGCTTTGGTCGGGCCCGCCTGAGTCACGACGATCAGTCCGTTTTCCTTGATCGCGGCTTTGGTTGCGTCAACCAGCTCGGCGTACGGCTTTTGGGATGGGTATACGGCCCAGCCCTCGGGCGTGTCTTGAGCCCAAAGGGGTAAAGCGATCAGGCAGAGCAGGGGAATGAAGGCTTTCATCACGCGTCTCCGGTATCTTGCTTTGACCTGTGTGCCAGACTTGAGAGCTCTGCGCAGTCACGAATCCGTGTTCGCCGAGCAGCGCTGCACCTCGCGTTTCTTCAGCACGTAGATATCCATGATCCAGCCATGATCGGCTCGGGCGCGGGCGCGCGTATCAAGGATCCGCTGCGCGACCTGATCCAACGGGCCACTTATCAACAGCTCTTCTTTCATACCCACATAGGCACCCCACCAGATGTCATACTCTGCCCTTTCAAGGGATTGGAACGAGCATTCCCCATCCAGCATGACGGCGACTTTTGAAGCGGTTTCAGGCCAGCCTTCATCCCTGATACGGCGCCCGGTGGTCACGACATAGGGTGCGCCCAGATCATTGATCGGGATCGCATGAGCCGCGGTTAATGCCTGCAAGGCTGTGATACCCGGAATCACCTTGGTGTTGGGCTTGGGGTCCAGCCGCGCCGCAATGCGCAGCGAACTGTCATACAGGGACGGATCGCCCCAAATCAGCAGCGCAATGTGCTGCGCCTCCGGGTGGGCCTCTATCGCGTCTTGCCAGCGCAGTGCAATGGCGTCGTGCCATTCGTCTACGCCATGCAGATAGCCGTCATCCGCGCGGCGCTTGGGGATGTCAAAATAGGCAATCTCCGGCGGTGTCTCGGTTACCCGATCAATGATTTCCTCACGCAGCCCGGCCAGATCGGCCTTGTTCTCACCTTTGCGGGGGATCAGGATCAGATCGGCCGACCGGATCGCCTGCGCACCCTGAAAGGTCACATGATCCGGGTTGCCGGTGCCGATGCCAATCAGGCTCAGGTCAATCATCTTCGCACTCCGCCAGCGGCCCATAAAGGATCAGGGCCGGAGCTGTGCCGATCTCGGATTTCAGCTGTTCGGCCAAGGCGCCGATGGTGGCGCTCGTCAGCTTCTGATCCGGGGTCGAAACCGATTCAGCCATTAGGGCAGGCGTATCCAAAGGCAGGCCGCGGGAATGCAAAGCTTCTGCCAGAAGCGGGAAAGTACGTTTGCCCATGAATACGACGGTGGTGGCCTGAGAATCTGCCAGTGCTGTCAGGTTCAGATCGTCCGGCAACGCGCCACTGACATCATGTCCTGTCACGAACTGCACCCGCCGTGCGGTCAGACGACGCGTCAGCGGAATGCCAGCGGCAGCTGCGGCAGCGACGGCAGACGGGATGCCGGGAATGATCTCGAATTCAATGCCTGCATTACGCAGGGCAACAAGCTCTTCTTCCAGGCGCCCGAACATGCCGCCATCGCCGGACTTCAGCCGCACGACATGTTGGCCGGTCTGGGCGTAGTCCACAAGCAACCGGCTGACATGGTCCTGCTTGGGGGACGGTCGACCGGCCCGTTTGCCCACGCCCACAAGATCCGCGTCTTCGCGCGCATGGCTCAATATAGGCCCGCTGCTGAGGTCATCGAACAAAACCGCATCGGCCTTTTGCAGGCGATCTACGGCCTTCAGTGTCAGCAATTCCGGATCACCAGGGCCGGATCCGACGAAAGAGACAAATCCGCTCATTCAGATGCCTCCGCAATCAGGTGAAAGAACGTACCGGTGACATTGCCGCGAACAGAGCCGGTCTGAGGCCCTTCTGCGCCTTCGGCATCAAACACACGGGCGAGTGGCGCGTCAGGCTGATCCACGATCGAGGAATAGTGGAACTCATGCCCGCGCAGCGCCGCATTCTGTGCAAATCCCGGCATCGGGGCCAAAAGTTCGGCTTTGCGATAGCCCAGGTTGAATTTGCGTTTTTGGTACGACGTCACCAGCCCCAGCAGGCCAGCCATTTCATGCCGCACGCCATCCTTGTCGATCAGCGCATGACCCAGCGCCATATATCCACCGCACTCCCCATGCACAGGCCTTGTTTCCGCGTGCTTGCGCAGACCAGCGAGGAACGTTCCGGCAGCAGCCAACGTCCCGGCATGCAGTTCCGGATATCCGCCGGGTAGCCAGACCAGATCGGCATCCGTCGCCGGAGCTTCATCGGCCAGAGGTGAGAAGGGCAGTATCTCGGCCCCTGCTGCGCTCCAGCCTTCCAGCAAATGCGGATAAGTAAAGGAAAATGCCGCATCGCGAGCCAGTGCAATCCGCTGGGCCGGAGGGCGCGGCAGCGCGTCTGACGATGGCCCAATGGGGCCTGAGGAAGCCGCCCGTTTGATCGTTTCCAGTTCCACATGTTCGCGCAGAAATGTAGCATATCCCACAATGGCGCTTTCCAGATCCGGGTGTTCGACGGCTTGAATCAAACCCAGGTGACGCTCGGGGAGGGTAAGGTCGCCTCGGCGCGGCAGAACACCGAGTACCGGCAAGCCTGCACGTTCCATCCCCAACCGTGTCAGGCGCTCGTGCCGTGGGCTGGCGCAGCGGTTCAGGATCACTCCCGCAAAGGGCAGATCGGGGTTGTACATCTTGAACCCCAGCGCTGTGGCCGCCGCAGATTGCGCCTGACCGCCAACATCCAGAACCAGTACGACCGGCCAACCCATCCGTGCGGCAGTCTCGGCGCTTGACCCATGACCCAACTCGCCCGGCTTGGCCACGCCATCGAACAGGCCCATCGAGCCTTCGGCCACCACGATGTCAGCGCCTTCGGCCTGAGCTGAAATTGCGTTCAACAGCGGGTCACCCATCGCCCAACTGTCAAGATTAAACGAAGCCCGCCCAGCCGCTGCTCGGTGGAAGGCGGGGTCAATATAATCCGGTCCGCTCTTGAACGGTTGAACGGTCAGGCCATCCTCGGCCAGCGCTCGCAACAGGCCCAGCATGACCGTTGTCTTGCCTGTGCCGGAGGACGGTGCGGAGATCAGAAGGCCCGGAGGGTTAATCATCACCATGGCTCCAGCTCGACCAGGGGCTCTCGGCACTTTGTGGACGATAGCGGCGGTCGTAATCTTTCGAATAAAGGCAGCTTTCGTCAAAGCCTTCGCCCGCCAGTGCCGGACCAACCATGATCAACGCAGTGCGCAAGATGCCGTCGTCCAGGGCTTCCTTGAGCGTTTCTAGCGTCGCGCGGATGATCCGTTCATCCGGCCAGCTTGCGCGATAGACCACGGCAACTGGGCAGTCAGTGCCATAGGCTGGGATCAGGTCAGCAATGACCTTGTCCAGATTGCCGATCGACAGATGAATGGCAAGTGTCGCCCCTGTGCGTGCGAAATTCTTCAACGTCTCGCCTTCGGGCATGGAAGATGCGCGGCCCGGCGTCCGGGTCAGAACCACGGATTGCGCCAGGCCGGGCAAAGTAAGTTCGGTTCCCAAAGCCGCCGCAGCCGCGGCAAAGGACGGAACGCCCGGGGTTACGCTGACCGGGATGCCCATTTTTTTCAGGCGGCGGATCTGTTCCCCCATCGCCGACCAGACCGACAGGTCGCCGGAATGCAGACGGGCCACATCCTGGCCGGCCTGATGTGCGGCCTCGATCTCGGCCATGATCTGATCCAGGTCCATTGGTGCGGTGTTCACGATCTTTGCACCTTCGGGGCAGTGGTCGAGGATTTCTTCCGGAACCAGGGAGCCTGCATAGAGGCAAACGGGGCAGGATGCGATGATGTCGCGTCCACGTAGTGTCAACAGGTCGGCAGCGCCCGGTCCGGCGCCGATGAAATGAACGGTCATATCTGTCCTCCGATGGCTATGGCACAGGTCGCCAGCCGGTCGTCTGAAATCTGTCTGGGTGAAAGCAGCCGCGCGCCCAAGCCAAATAGCTTTCCGGCGGCGGCCAATGCGGATGCTTCGGCCACGCTTCCGGTGCCATAGGTGGCGCGGCTGCGGGTCGAGCAGGTAAGCGTGCGTTGACCGGCCAGATCGGAGGCGGCAACGAAATGCAGTGGAAGGGACAGTTCTTCGGCAAAAACTGTCAGGGCGGAATGACCTTCCTTGTCGGCAACAGTTGCCAGGGCGGTCACATCCCTGCTCGCTGCCGCCGCATCATACGCGGCGCGCAGGCTGTCGACTGTGGCGGCAGACGAGAATCCCAAACCGGCAACGATCATAGCGTTACGCTCCACTGCACTACCGGGTAGGCGGATTTCCAGCCGCGGCGTGGTCCAAGCGGCGCAGATTGTGCGAGTTCGATCCGCAGGAGTTCACCGCCCAGCTTCTCATGCCAATGGGCAAGTGTGGCCTCGCTTTCCAAAGTCACCGCATTGGCGATCAGACGCGTGCCAGAGGGTAGATTCGTGTGCACCCAGTTCAGCAGGTCTGCACTGAGCCCCCCCCCGATGAAAACCACATCAGGCAATTCTAACCCGTTCAGCGCAGCGGGCGCGGTGCCATGGATGACGTTCAACCGATCCTGTCCCAATGCAATTGCATTCCGACGAATGCGATCTGCTCTTTCAGCGCGGGGTTCTATGCTGGTTGCGGTCAGGTTTGGGTCACACATCAGCCACTCGATGCTGATCGAACCAGTGCCCCCTCCGATATCCCACAGATGCTCGCCCCGTTGCGGGGCAAGCGCCGAGAGTGTCAGCGCGCGGATCGGGCGTTTGGTGATCTGCCCGTCCGTCTCAAAGATGGCGTCCGGTTTACCAGACGCTTTGGACAGGGCGGGTCCTGCACCGGAAACTTCCAGCCCGACGCAGACCGGATGGTCGAACGTACCCAACAGCGCTTCGGTTAAGGTGACTGTTCGGGTGTTTTCGCGCGGGCCACCTAGGGCCTGCATCACATGCAGGGCCGAGTCGGCAAAGCCTGTCTCGGTCAGATACGTAGCCAGTTCCGCCACGGCTTTTCCGTCGCGCAGCAACAGGATCGCGTGCAGTCCCGGGGCCAGATGCGGTCGCAAACGGGTCAGTGGGGCGGCATGCAAGCCGAAAGTCAGAGTGTTTTCCAAAGGCCAGCCGAGCCGGGCAGCGGCGAGAGAAAAGGTGGATTGGCCGGGCAGGGCGGTCCATTCACCGGCATCGAAATTGCGCGCAATGACGGAACCTGCGCCAAACCAAAACGGATCGCCCGAGGCCAGAACAACGGTCTGCCGGCCACGCAATCCTTTCAGGATAGGCAGCCCATCCGAGAACGGCGCTGGCCATTCGACACGTTCCGCCCCTGTTTCAGGCAGCAACGACATGTGACGGGGCGGCCCCATGATCACTTCGGCCCGGTCCAGCACTTGACGGCTGGCAGTCGACAGGCCATCAAACCCGTCTTCGCCCAATCCAAGAACGGTCAGCCACGGAGATTCAGACATGACAAACCTCCTGATCCTTGGCGGAACGACCGAGGCCAATGCGCTGGCCAAAGCTGTTTCGGAACAAGGGATTGCGGCTGTGTATTCCTACGCTGGACGGGTCGAAAACCCGCGTCCGCAGCCTTTGCCGGTAAGGGTTGGCGGTTTCGGCGGTCCGGAAGGTCTGGCCGCCTATGTCAGTGACAATGCCATCACCCATGTCGTGGACGCGACCCATCCATTTGCGGCCCGGATGAGCCGGAACGGGATTGAGGCGTGCGCCGCGACGCGGACGCCATTGGCCGCGTTGACCCGCGCGGCCTGGATGTCGCAGCCCGGCGATATCTGGCATCACGTGCCCGATATCGCTGCCGCCGTCGACGCATTGTCCGGCGATGCTCAGCGTGTCTTCCTTGCAGTTGGCCGAATGCATCTTGAAGATTTTTCGACCCAGCCTCAACACAGTTACCTGCTGCGCCTTGTGGATGAGCCCGACACTTTGCCCTTGCCGAACGCAGAGGTGGTCGTCGCCAGAGGGCCGTTTGCCGAAGCAGACGACCGAGCGCTGATGCAGCACCATGGGACGCAGTTGGTCGTGTCCAAGAACGCAGGCGGCTCGGGGGCGCGCGCCAAGCTGGATGCGGCGCGGGCGCTGGGCCTGCCCGTGCTGATGATCGATCGCCCGGTTCTGCCGAAGCGGACCGAGTTTTCGCAGGTCGGACAGGTTCTGGACTGGCTGTTTCATCCCTGATCCTCATCAGGGGTGAAGCGAGGAGTGTAAATGATGGGTGCTCCATCGCGCTCGATGACACGCGTGCGGGATGAACCCACGATCACCACGGTCTGCATATCAGCCATGTCGGGCGTGGCTTCGGCCAGTGTCGAAATACGCATCTCTTCATCTGTCCGCGATACGGCGCGGGCGAACAGGATCACACGCTCGGGCTCACACTCGTCGCGCAGGACTTCCAGCGTCTTTACAAAGCCTTCCGGGCGGGACTTCGAGCGTGGATTGTAAAAGGCCATCGAGAAATCCGCCTGTGCAGCAAGACGCAGGCGTTTTTCGATCAATGACCATGGTTTGAGATTGTCGCTGAGGTTGATGGCGCAGAAATCATGCCCCATTGGGGCGCCCGCGCGCGCGGATGCAGCCAACATCGCCGTGATCCCCGGCAGCACATCGATCTGAAAGTCGCGCCATTCTGCGGGGCCGTTTTCCAGCGCTTCGAAAACGGCCGCCGCCATGGCAAACACGCCGGGATCACCCGAGGATACAACGACCACGCGTTTGCCTTCTGCGGCCATTTGCAGCGCGTGTCGCGAACGGTCTATTTCGACCCGGTTGTCACTGGCATGCAGTGTCAGGCCGGGGCGCTCGGAAATACGCGCCACATAAGGAATATAGCCCACAACATCGGTGGCTTCGGCCAGTGCGGCCGTTACTTCTGGCGTAACAAGCGCCTCGTCACCCGGCCCAAGACCGGCAATCTTGACCCAGCCGCTCATGGTCGCCGCCCCTGACCGTGCACGACGATGATCGAAAAATACGGGGTGATCTTCTCGCAGGCTTCAGACAGCTTAGTCACCGTCTGGTTTGGCATCTGCGCATATTCCACGATCCATGCCCGGTCATACAGGCCAGCTGTCTTCAGAGCGCGTTTCACCTTGTCGATGTTGCGCCCGATTTTCATCACGACCAATGCATCGGTTTTAGCCATGCGTTCAGCCAGCGTGTCTTCGGGCAGGGTGCCAACCAGCACGGTCAGAACATCATCACCCCAGGTGATCGGGTCTCCTGTCGCGGTCCAGGCTCCGGACATGCCCGTAATGGCGGGTACAACTTCAACCGGCGCGTCTTCGCGTAGACGACTGTAAAGATGCATGAACGAGCCATAGAAGAACGGATCACCCTCGCACAGAACAACCACGTCCTCACCCTGTTCGGACAGGGCCTTGAGATGCTTGGTGCAGTCTTCGTAGAACGCAGCCAGCAATTCGTTATAGCGCGGATCTGTCACCGGGATCTCGGTGGTCACGGGATACTCCATAGGGAACTCGATAGCACCTTCGGGGATCATCCCGTTGACGATCTTGCGTGCCTGGCCGCTGCGACCGGGTTTGCGGAAGAACGCCACATGTTTTGCATTGCGCAGCAGGCGATCCGCCCGGACGCTCATCAAATCCGGGTCGCCGGGGCCAAGGCCCACACCGTATATGGTGCCCATCTTCATTCTGCCCGGCTTGCGATGGCGTTGACGGCCGCCACTGTGATGGCGCTGCCGCCCAGACGGCCTTTGACAATGCAGGACGGCACCGGTTGGGCTTCCCAAAGCGCATCCTTGGATTCCACCGCACCGACAAAGCCTACCGGGCAGCCGATGATCGCGGCAGGGCGCGGGCAATCCGGGTCTTCCAGCATGTTCAGCAAATGAAAAAGCGCGGTGGGCGCATTGCCGATGGCGACCAGCGCGCCCTCCAGATGCGGCCGCCACAGCTCCAGCGCAGCGGCGGAACGGGTGTTGCTCATCTCGGCGGCCAGCGGGCGTACGCGTTCATCGTGCAGGGTGCAGATCACCCCGTTATCGGCGGGCAGGCGGAAGCGGGTGACGCCTTCGCTGACCATGCGCGCATCACACAGGATCGGTGCACCGTTTTCCAATGCAGTACGGGCCGTTTGCACGAAGCCGGGCGAGAAATGCACGAACTCTTCCAGTCCGACCATACCCGCGGCGTGAATCATCCGAACGGCAACCTGCTCTTCATCGGCATCAAACCGGTCCAGATCAGCCTCGGACCGGATGGTGGCAAAGCTTTCCTTGTAGATCGCTGCGCCATCGGTTTCGTATGTATAGGGCATCAGGTGAAGTCCATGGTCATGAGTGTTTGGGGGTCAAGCCCGCGCTGGCAGGGCTCATCCCCCGCGCGGCCCTGTTTGACAAGATCAAATCGTCCGTTATCGCCTACCAATGTGATGTCAGCGGGGCCCATGCGGGCGCATCCCTTGCTACAGCCTGAAACATGGAGACGTCCGGAAACACGCGAAGCCAATGCGCGGGCGATGTCGCGCGTCTCTGCCTGTGCCTGCGGGCAGAACGGTGCGCCGGGGCAGGCGTCGGTGGTCATCAACGGATCGGTTCCATCTTCGACAAACGCCGAGGCAGGTATCGCCGCCCCGCCTTCCAGCAGGATCAGCCGCCACGGTGTGACGCGCAGGGCGCAAGCACCGCTGTCCTCGATCAGATCATACAGCTTGCGCGCAGGCAGCGACCCAAAAGCCGCTCCGTACAGAGCACCCAGTTCACAGGGGCCGGGTTGAAGCTTTGCGCCAACAGAACCGGGCGCACACCCTTGCCATTCCTGCGGCAGGGCGTCGATGACACGCGCCATGCGGCGTGTCTCGGGTGTGTAGGTTTTGGAAAACCACATTGCCAGCGCAATCACGTGGTCAATGGCGTCGGTCTCGGTCACGCTCCGCCCGGTTTCGCACCCGTCGGCGCGCAGGATCAGGCCGTCTGCAACGGTTTCCAGACGAATATCCGCCGAATCCGACGCCAGCAGACGTTCGGGGCCTGTGTCGATTGCAAAGCCGAATTTTGCAGGCAGGGCCGGCAGGTCCGCAAGCCGGCCAATCAGTTCATGGGTCAACCGAGCGGTCAAATCGCCCGCCTGATAGAGCGGTGTAACCAGAATATTGCGGCGTATTTCGATGCCGGGTTCCGCATCCAGCAGGTTCAGCGCGGCAAGCTCTTTGAGCAGAGGCTGGTGGTCTTCCTCGTCCACGCCCCGCATTTGCAGATTGGCGCGATTGGTCAAATCGATCGAGCCGTTGCCAAAGCGGTCCGCCAGATCGCACAGTCCCAGAGCCTGATCGGCGTCCAGACGCGCCAGCCGGGGCCTGACCCTGACGACCAGACCGTCACCGGACATCATCGGACGATGGGCGCCGGGGCACCAGCCCTGAACAATTGGTGCACTCATCTCAATTTCTCCAAATCGGCCCGGATGGAATTCCGGCGCGTGTTCCAAAGCCCGGCCTCCAGCAGCGCGCGGAACCGGTCCTGCATGGCCTGACGAGCTTTGGGATTGGCCTCTTGCAGGAACGCGTCCACCTCTGCGTTGCCCAGCGTGGCATCGTGGTAGAGGTCAAATAGATGTGCTGCGACCGTGCCGGACAAATGCGCGAATGAGGCCATATGATCCAGCGTCGCTGCGATTTCAGCGGCTCCGCGGAAACCATGGCGTTGCATCCCGGCGATCCAGCCGGGATTGGTGGCGCGGGCATGGACGACACGGCTGATTTCTTCAGGCAAGGTGCGGGCACGAGGATTTTCCGGATTTGTGTTGTCCAGATGGTACAGCTGCGCGGTTCCGCCGGCGATCTTCTTGGCGGCGGCAAAACCCGCTTCGTGTGTGGCATAATCGTTGGCCAGAAGAAGATCGGTTTCGGTCAGGTCCTGCAAGTGGACAAAGCTGTCCGCATTTGCAACGCGTTGGGTGATACCGTCCTTGTCCTGTGATATGTGTTCGCCTTCCAATGCAAAAGAGCTGGCCTCAAGCCACGCTTCACCTGCCTGTGCACGGGCCTCGTCGGTATACACCTCGGAGAGTTCGGTCATGTTGACGCCATAGCTTCCGGGCGCAGGTCCATAGACCCGCGCCACCGGCTCCTGCCCGGCATAGGGGTTCCAGTCCGCCGCCTCATCACGCGCGGCCAATGCGCGAACCGCTTGGCCAAACAAAGCGGACAGCGTCGGGAAAACATCCCGAAACAGGCCCGACACCCGCAAGGTCACGTCCAGGCGCGGGCGGCTCAGGTCAGTGATCGGCAGAACCTCGATGCCGGAAACCCGCTCGGACCCTTTGTCCCATACAGGTTTGACGCCCAGCAGGTGCAAGGCCATGGCAAATTCCTCGCCCGCCGTGCGCATGGTGGCTGACCCCCACAGATCGACGATCAGCCCTTTTGGGTAATCGCCTTCTTCCTGAAGATGGCGTCGCACCAGTTCCTCGGCCAGTTTCACACCCTGCGCATAGGCCGCACGGGTCGGAACCGACCGCGGGTCAGTGGTGTAAAGGTTCCGCCCGGTGGGCAGAACATCTGACCGACCACGATAGGGTGAACCCGAAGGCCCGGCATCGATCCGTTTGCCCCCGAGCGCTTTGATCAGCGCGTCGCGTTCAGCGTGGGCCGACGGGGCCGGATCGAAATTGCCCGTCACCTCGGGCACGCGCCCGAAGATGTGCAGCCCGTCGCCAAACTGGCTTTCCTTGATGTCACAGACAAAGCGGTCGATACGTGTGATCGCTTCGGCGGTGCAGGTTGCCTGATCAAGGCCGAGATCGCTTTCCAAGCCAATGGCCTGCGCTTCATCACGGATATCTTCCTGCAAGCGGTCACGGCGTTTGGGGTCAAGCCCGTCGGCGTTCGAAAACTCATCCAGCAGCGATTCAAGCCGGACCATCCGATCCGGCGTGCCACTTTCCTTCATCGGGGGCGGGATGTGGCCCAGCGTGACCGCTCCAATCCGGCGCTTGGCTTGCGCGGCTTCACCGGGATCATTGACGATAAAGGGATAAATCACCGGCAGATCGCGGATCAGCGCCTCGGGCCAGCAATGAGCAGACAAAGCGACCGATTTTCCGGGCAACCATTCCAGCGTTCCATGTGCCCCGATGTGGATCAGCGCGTTCACGCCCAACCCTTTGCGCAGCCACAAATAGAAGGCGACATAGCTGTGGCGCGGGGTGCGCGAGAGGTCATGATAGTCGTCATCACGCAGCTCGGGCGTGCCGCGTTCGGGTTGCAGCGCGACCAGCGCCTTGCCGCGTCGCAGTGCGGTGAAATAAAAGACCCCATCGGCACAGGCCGGATCATCTTCGGGCGCGCCCCATGCGGTGTGCAGATCGGTGCGCAGGGTCTCGGGCAAATCCGCAAGCGCATCCAGATAATCCTCGAGCGCCCACGAAATCCGTGCGTCCAGAAGAGTGTCGGCAATCGGCTCGCCAGTCGCGATGTCATAGCCTTCTTCGCGAAGATCGGACAGCATCGCTTGGGCCGAGGCCAGCGCGTCAAGGCCAACCGCATGGGCCATCTGCCAGTCTTTGCCGGGATAAGTGGACAGGACCAGCGCGGGAATCTGATCTGCCTTGGGTTTATCGTTCAGTGCAAGCCAGCCCGAGACACGGTCGATGATCGCTTCGATCCGGTCCGGTTCGGGCCGATGTGCAAAGCGCGCGTATTCCAGATGAGGATCGCGTTTGCCGGGTTCCTTGAAAGACGCGACTCCCGCCGAGATCCGCCCATCCACCTCGGGCAGTACCACATGCATGGCCAGATCGGCGGGGGACAGCCCGCGTTCTGCTTCGGCCCACGCTTTGCGGCGCGAGGTGGCGAGAGCGACCTGAAACACAGGCACATCTGCTGCGTCCAGAGGCGATGTTCCCGACGCACCTTTGCCCGAGAAGGCAGTGGCATTGACAATTGCCGATGGTTTCAGCGCAACAACCTGTTCCCGCAACCAGTCGGCGGCCACAGGCGCCTTGAGCGACGGGGCAAACAGGCCCATCGCCTCGAATCCACGGGCCCGCAGGCTGCGGATCAGGGTGGCGATCGGGGCGGTGTCTGCCGAGGTCAGGTAAGCGCGGTAGAAGGTGACGAGGATGCGTTTAGCGTTATCTTCGAACGCGGTTTCCACCGGGATTACGCCGCGACCCGGACACCACGCGCCACATTCGGGCAAGGTCTTGGCGCCCATCACCGGACCGGCATAAAGCCCTGCCGCCAGAGCCATCTGTGCCAGTGCGGCCTGTGCCGCGACCTCGCCGCCGGTATCGCACAGATGCGCCAGCCGCCGCAGGGTCGAGACGGGCAAGGTGGAATAGTCATCCAACCGCGTATCCTCGCGCCCGTCCGCTGGGAGGACGGCCAGAGCGATGCCTTTGGCCTGCGCCAGTGCCAGAACCTGCTGCAGGCCGTAGGACCAGTAGGGCACGCCACCGATCAGACGGATCAGAATGCCCTTGGCGCCCTCGAGCGTCTGCTCGACATAGGTGTCAACGGACAGCGGGTGTTTCAAAGCTGTCAGATTGGCCAGCCGCAGGGTCGGCATTCGCCCATCCGGTCCGCCACCACGATGCCAGCCCGCCGCGAAAGCACCCAGGTCGCTGTCCGAGAAAGACAGCACCACCAGTTCTGCTGGGCTCTGGCCCAGATCGGTCGGGGTCTCGGTTTCCTCGAGCCCGTGGCTTTCGCGGAAGACGACGTGCATGGGTCTTACTCGGCAGCCTCACGCACACCCACGAGGATTTCGCGGATTTCCGCCTCTTTGATGTCGTCATGCTCGGCGATGACGACCAGACGCGAACGGCGCTCTTCGCCGGGTTCCCACGGACGGTCATACTGGTGACGTACCCGCGCACCCACGGCTTGTACCAACAGACGCATGGGCTTTCCCTGAACGGCGGCATACCCTTTGACCCGCAGGATGTTCAGCTCATTGGCGAGGCGTTCGATTTTGGCCACCAGTTGGGTCGGATCGGCTTGCTCGGGCAACTCGACGATGATGCTTTCGAAATCGTCATGCTCGTGATCATGGTGGCCGTCGTGATGCGAAGGGCGGGCGTCCATGTCATCCTCGGCGGCGGCTTCCAAACCCAACACAACGCGAACGTCCACCGCACCTTCGGCCACTTCGACCACGGGCAGGGGACGCGGCGCCTCGGCGGCGATGATCTCGCGTGCTTTTACCACGCCTTCAGGGCCGGCGAGGTCGGGCTTGGTCAGCAGGATGATGTCGGCGCAGGAGATCTGATCCTCGAACACCTCGGACAGGGGCGTTTCGTGGTCGATCGAGTCATCGGCCATGCGCTGGGCATCCACCGCTTCGACATTGGGCGCGAAGCGACCGGCGGCTACAGCCTCGGCATCGGCTAGGGCGATCACGCCATCCACGGTGATTTTCGAGCGGATGTCGGGCCAGTCAAACGCCTTCAGCAATGGTTTGGGAAGCGCCAGTCCCGAGGTTTCGATCAGGATGTGATCCGGGCGCGGTTCCAGAGCCATCAGGGCCTCGATGGTGGGAATGAAATCATCTGCCACGGTGCAGCAGATGCAGCCATTGGCCAGTTCCATGATGTTTTCCGCCGGGCAATCGGGAATGGCGCAGGATTTCAGGATGTCGCCATCGACGCCTACATCGCCGAACTCGTTGACCACGACAGCAAGGCGCTTGCCCTGCGGGTTCTGCATCAGATGACGCACCAAAGTGGTCTTGCCCGAGCCCAGAAAGCCGGTGATCACTGTGACGGGGAGTTTTTCGAGGTTCGACATGTCAGGCTCCAATCGGGGGAATGCGCGAGGCACAGTTTTTTCGGAAATGTTCGGGGCGTTCGCGCCATTTCACCAAACCATCTTCAGTGGCCAGATACTTGGTCGCACCGTCGACAATGACGTCGACATGATCTGTTTCGCTCAGGTTTTCATAGACGAATGTCCAGCGGCCCGGCCCGCCGCGCAATACGATCGAACAACCTTGATCGCAGTTTGACAGGCATTCTACGGCTTTCAGGGTGACACCGTCGGGCAGGTCAGCCTGTTCCAGGGCCTTGTGCAACAAAGCGCCCGGGCGTTGCGCGTCATCTTCGACAGGCAGGCCGCGACGGCAGGTGGTACAGACCAGCAACTCGACTGGTGTGGTCTCGGTCATGTCTCTCATCCCCCCAAATCCTCTTCGCGGGGGACGGGGTTTCATGCGGGCCACGATTGGTCACGGACCCGACACCGGAACACCCCGCCCGGTTTCAACTTCGGTTGTTGGCAGGTCTCCCGGCTTGCGGATGCCAGAGGAGGGCCTCTGTCGGATGTCCCGCCTTCCCGGCCTTTGGGCCAGTGGCATTGGGCATCCTCTCCGTTCACGGTCGCGGGGGCGGCTGCGTTTGGCGGCATGACCGTTGACGCATTCCCTTTTCATCGGCTGTCACCGACACCAACGAAAGGGACATGCGGCACCGCTGGCCTGCTTGTCAAGCGAGTCGCGCGTAACAATGATGCGGAGGAGTAGAAAGCGACCTGTGGGCGTCGATGGGCGGCATGTCGTGCGGGGTACAGCCTGAGATGAGCCCGGCGACGAACGGTATCTCTGCCAGGGTCGTACACTGTGGTGAGCGGGTGCCTGGACAGAACCTGTCACGATGGTGGGAAAAGACCGCCGAACACCCCGGATCCTCTCGCGCTAGTAAATGACGTTGATCATGAGCAGAGAGACGACCAGAAACAGCACAGTCATGATCCCGCCGGAACGCACGAAATCCATCACCTTGTATCCTGCCGGACCCATAATCAATGCGTTTACCTGATGGGTTGGGATGATGAAGCTGTTCGATGTGGAAATGGCGACGGTCAGTGCAAAAACCGATGGATTCCCACCAGCCGCTATCGCAATCGATACCGCCAAAGGCACCAGCAGGACAGTGGCCCCGACATTTGACATGACCAGAGAAAAAGCAGTCGCCAGAACAGCGATTCCGGTTTGCAGCGACCAGAGCGGCCAGCCGTCCAGAATTATCATGATCTGCTGGGCGATCCACGCAGCCGTGCCTGTGTTCTGTACAGCTTGTCCCAAAGGTATGAGGCAGGCGAGCAGGAATACGGTGTTCCACCCGACCGCGCGGTATGCCTCATCCACGCTGAGCACACGGGTCAACATCATGCCTACCGCTCCGGTAAGAAGGCAGAGCGAAAGCCGGACGTCCGTGAACAGGATCAATGACAGCGAAATGGCGAAAAATGCCAGGGCCCAGCCGACTTTTTGCGGCCTCAGTTCGTCCTGGGGGAAGTCCGTTGTCACAACGACGAAGTCCGGGTCGCGCTTGATCCGCATCAGGTTGTCCCATCTGGTATGCGCCACGAGCATGTCACCGGCCTGAAACTTTTCGAGCCCGATCTGAGTGGATTCGTGATCCTCGGTCTCGACATGGCTCAGCGTCTCTTCGCCGCGGTGAATGGCCAGCAGCGACATGCCATAGGTCTTGCGGAACAAAAGCTCGCGGGGGCATTTGCCGATCAGCTTGCTGTCTGGCGTGACGACCACCTCGGCCACGCCTGCATTGGTGGGGGCGAACTCTTCGACAAAAATGTCCAAATCCGGAAGAACGGTAAGCCCGTATTTCTTGGCGAACGTCTCGACCTCCCAACGGCGGCCGACGATGGCCAGCCGACACGGGGCCGCAATTTCGGCTGTCAAAACCTGAACCATCGAGGTTTTGCCGCGATAGAAGGTGGAAATGATGTACAGGTGGTTTTCGTGGTTGATGTCGGCCAGAATCTCTCCGACCAAGGGGCTGTCCTCGGGCACTACGACTTCGAACACGTCGGCTTTGAGGCCATAGACCCTTTGCAGGTATTCCTGTGTCCCTTGTCCGGTGCCCGTATTGTCAGGCCCTTCAGCCACGGGCAAAACCCAGCGTCCCAACAGCAAAAAGTAACCAATTCCCGTCAGGATCAGAACTGCACCGATCGGTGTGACCGAGAACAGGCTGAAGGGCTCCATTTTCTGAGAGGCCGGCAAACTGTCATTTGCCGTCAGGATCAGATCGTTCAGCAGGATAAGTGGAGACGACCCGACCATCGTCATTGTGCCACCCAAAATGGCGCAGAATCCCATCGGCATCAGCAGGCGTGACAGCGGTATACCTGACCGCGAAGAAATACGGCTGACAACGGGAAGAAACAGAGCAGCGGCGCCGACATTCTGCATGAACGAAGAAATGACGCCAACGGTTCCTGAGATGATTGGAACAACCCTGCCTTCCGATTTGCCACCATATTTGAGGATAACGGCAGCAACCTTGTTCATGATCCCCGTCTTGTCCAGACCAGCACCGACGATCATTACCGCAATGATCGAGATGACGGCATTGGATGCGAAGCCGTCGAACAGAAGGGTTACATCCGCCAGATTTCCCAGCCCGGGCGCGTAGCTGAGCAAGCCTATGAGAACCAGAACCAATATGGCGGAAAGGTCGATCCTGATGATCTCGGAGACGAACAAAAAAACGGTGAAAGCCAGAAGGGTACAAACGACCCCCATCTCAAAGGTAAAGGCAATGTGTTCCACAATACGTCCAGAACTTTTTCTTTGTTAGATTCCTAGTTCATCCTTCTCGCCTTGTCATGAAGTTTCGTTTTTCACTCACTTCGAGACATAATATTTCTCCAAGAATGGCGGTTTGAGTAATGGTAAAAACCTCGTTTGACGAACACCAAACCCTGTGGTCGTGGTGTCCCGCACGCGGTTCAGCGCGTCGAACGTTTAAGCGGGCGGTATGCATGGGTCCGACGGTTCAACACAAACGGAATGCTGGCAAAAGTTCTGTTGGAAAACTAAGAACTGGCTGGTTGAACAGCGCCCTCAAATGCAGGTGAACGCAAATTGCAACAGTTTGATCCAACCAGCGACACGACCCGTAACACACTTGCCCCATTTAGTCTGGGCAGTCCCATGACCAGACTAAGTCCCCGCGTTGCCTATCATCCCAGATTAGGGCGGCGCGGGGAATTTTGATCCAAAGTGCAATTAACGCCGTACACAATTTACCCCTAACTGTCTGCCCGCGTTGTTCACTTGGTTTCCCTCCGAACAACGCGGGTTTTTTGGGGGATGAGGGGGTAACGAGTGACCGCCCCGCCATAGTGCGGGGCTTTTTCTTGGTTAGACATGACACGAAATTCTATCATATTGTGACTAAACGACATTGCGGCACGGGTTTCGTCATGGACAACACTGTACTCTATTTTTTGGTTGGCATCTTTGTCGTCGGGCTACTGACGATGGGTTACTACTCAAGGGGCAGCGGTGCTTTAATCTCAATTGTGATTGTGGTCGGCGTTATAGGTGCAATAATAGCTTACCTGAGCGGCTATTTCGGTGAACTGCCACAGTAGGTGCATGCATCCGGTTGAGAGGCAATGGATGATGTGACTGATTGAATTTGGTCCAAGACGACGATTATGTTGGCAAGAAAAGAACCAGCTTCGCAGTTCCTGTGAGTGAGTTTTGCGAAGCTGGCTAATCCCAACGGCACTGGGATGGTGGCCGCAGGAGGGGTTCGCATAGGACTATGCAACTTGTATCTACCACGAAATGACCGACACCGATAAGCGGGCATAAGAATAGGGGACTATCCAAAAGTATAGCTAATTGTGACCGACTGGCCCGCGTAGTTCCGGTTCGGTCGGCAAAGCGTGGTCTGGTGGTTCAATGCCGTGCTGAATCAGCCACTCAAAGACAGCGACCTAATCGTCTTGTAGCGACGGTTTGCTGCGATACTCGCGCAAACATTCCAGTTTGCATTTCAGGTCATAAGGAGTCGTCCGCGGCCATTTTTTCATGCTGCATGTTCTAATTTTGTTCTGCGTCGGGTCAATGCCGCTATGCACCCTTAAACAACAACCCTTCCCACAGGTTCATGATTTCCCGGCGCTGTCTCAGGCGTCGGGATCGGTTGTAGGTTCGTGCAACCCCGCGTGATGTTGCTGCGGCCTGATGGTTCAATATCCGGTCTACTTCGTTTTCATCTGCG
Organism: Ruegeria sp. YTSC106; assembly: GCF_059609765.1. Lineage (NCBI taxonomy): Bacteria > Pseudomonadati > Pseudomonadota > Alphaproteobacteria > Rhodobacterales > Roseobacteraceae > Ruegeria > Ruegeria sp. YTSC106. The sequence continues at coordinate 290,895 of NZ_JBXWMI010000004.1, read as the reverse complement.
CCGTGTTCGCACAGATGCGTGGTGAACGATCTGCGTATGTCCCTGATCTGGAACTTCCTGACGGGGATATATGTGTCAACGAACCAGCGTCGTTTGACGTGTGCGGTTGTCTTGAAATCCTGAAACTGGTTCGGCTGCATCGCGGCCAGAACGAAAGCTCGACCGACCAACGGTATGACGTGGCTGGTGCCGTTCTTAGAAGACGGGATCACCATGCACTGATCGCGCACCAGAGCCGGGTTGAACTGCATCAGATCGCTGGGTCTCTGGCCCGTCAGGATGAGCAATTGCAGGAACTGGCGCCACGGCTTGCCCTGATACGGTGCGGCCTCATACAAGGCGCGTAGCTGGTCCAGCGTCAATGTCTGTTCGCGTGGTGTTTCTCGGGCTGGCAGGATCGTCGGTGCCAGCGTCGTCCAATCATTGGCTCGCCCGTACCGCCAGAAATGCGTCACCGCTGCCCTGTACCGGATTCGGGTGCTGGTTTTCCACCGGCTGAGTGCATCCGACAGGTCGGAATTGGTGATCGTGTGCATGTGAGAACATGAGTTTGATTCAAGTACCCGCTCCAACTGCGTCAGGCGTTCACCGGCATGTTTGAGTTGGTCCAGATGGTCGATCTTATATCGTGCGAGTGCATCGCGTATCAGCATGGGTGTTCCCGTAAAATCCGTGAACATGCCCTGCTGACAATCGTCAGGGTTTTTGGGGTCGTTACATTCCAACGGGTTAGCGTCAGAATACAAGTTGGAGGCGAGTACCGGAATCGAACCGGTGTACACGGATTTGCAATCCAGAAAGAACGGACGCGAAAACAAAGGTTTAGGGGTGCAAAACACCCCCTGACAAAAAGTGAACAAAAAGCGAAAGTTTCAACGCTGTTTGCGAGCCAGAATGCTCACAAAATCGTTTCTAACCTTGGGATAATTCGATGAGCTGGCGGATCGCAAACGAATGCGCCGAGCGCCGCTTTGGCAGCGCCGCGCGCAAGCAGATCATCATGTTCCTAGCCGATAAGGCGAGTGATGACGGCTCGGGTATCTGGTGCTCCAAGGGCACGATCCAGCGCCACACAGAGCTCAGCGAGAGCACCGTCAAACGCACCATCATCGACTTCCTGCGCGAAGGCATTCTGATCGAGACGGGGCGGCGGCACTGCAAGAACGGCTACACCGTCATTTACCGCATCGTTTTGGAGCGCGTGGCCGCGCTCGAGCCCACGGCAGAGCCCGATATTGAGACGGGGGTCACTGTGAACCCCGTCCAGCCTGAACCCGGTACGGGGTCCACTGTGAACGGGGTAGGGGGTTCACGGTGGACCCCAAACCATCCTAAAACCATCCATAAACCACCTACGCGCAGGCGCGAGGCGGCGGCGGAGGTTGAAGATCTTGAAGCTGAGAAGATCCTGGCGGCCTATCCCGAAGACAGGATCCGAGACCGACGAACTACGTTGCGCCTGATTTTAGCGGCCGTGAAAGCCGGGGTAAAGCCCGATGACCTGAAGCAGGCGGTCAAAGCCTATGCCAAGGAAAGCGAGGGCTACACGCGCAGCAAGGTCTGCTTCTCGGACAATTGGTTCAAGATGCGCCGATGGGAGAAGGGGCTTGCCCAGGTGCAGGCGGACCGTGAGAAGGCGCGAGAGGCCGAAGCCAAAGGCCGCGCCAGCCTGGCCGAGTGGATCCACGAGTGCCATCCCCTGTGCCGCCACATCACAAACCGACAGATCGAGGACCTGATCGCGTCAAAGTTGGTGACGCCTGAACAGGTGCGCGCTGCGGGGCTGCAGGCATAAGTGCGGCTCGATTGTTACGCCATAGCGTAAAATTTAATTATTTACGTTGCGGCGTAATTTGTTTTGATTTACGCTGCGCCGTAAAAGGAGCCGCATCATGGACCTCACAGCAAGAACGGCCGAGCAGATCGGCGAGGCACTTCGCCGGACGCGCAAAGCGCGCGGCTGGACCCAAAGCGACATTAGCGCGCGTACGAATTTGCGCGTCGCGACAATCTCGTCGCTGGAGAATGGCGATGCGGGAACCAAGCTCGCCACAGTGCTCGCTGTCATGGCGGCACTTGGGCTTGAGTTCCGATTGGTGGAGCGCGGTGGCTCGCTTGAAATCGAGGATATCTTCTGATGGCCAAACGCGGGCGTAGCGGCACTATGCAGGTGCTTCTGAATGGAAAGTTGGTGGGGGCTTTGCGTCTCGCAAGCTCGGGCGCAATCAACTTCACCTATGATCCGGACTGGCTGTCGTGGGAACACGCCATGCCCATCTCTCTATCCCTGCCTTTGCGCGAAGAGGCGCACCAAGGTGGCCCTGTCATTGCCTACCTGGAAAACCTGTTGCCCGACAATCAGGCGATACGCGAACGCGTAGCCGCTCGGGTGCGTGCAGGCGGTACGGACGCCTGGCACATGCTGGAGAAAATCGGGCGCGATTGCGTAGGGGCCTTGCAGTTCGTTTCGGGCGAGATCCCCGAGTTTGGCGCACTCGAGGGAGAGCCCGTTTCAGAGGCACAGGTTGCGGATATGTTACGCAACCTCGCAAACGCTCCGCTAGGCTTAGATGAGGAAGACGACTTCCGCATTTCTATCGCAGGGGCGCAGGAAAAAACGGCGCTGCTACGCCACGAGGGCGCGTGGATCCGTCCATCGGGGCTCACCCCAACGACCCATATCCTCAAGACCCAGCTGGGTGTTTTGCCCGCAGGGATCGACTTGTCCGACAGCGTCGGTGACAGCTATGACAACGCCCTGGCAGAGACGATTATCGGGTTGTTCAAGGCCGAGGTCATCCACCGGCTGGATCCCTGGAAAACCGCCGATGCCGTCGAATGGGAAACCCTGAAATGGGTCGACTGGTTCAACAACCGACGGCTACTTCAGCCAATCGGAAACATCCCGCCAGCAGAGGCCGAGGAGAAGTTCTATGAACAATGCAACGAGTTCGATAAAGTCGCGTGAAACGGAGTAATCAGCCTCCGGGAAACCGGGGCGGTTCACCAGGGCTTTTGCGTGTTCCAGTTGTCTGTCTCATCTTCCACTCCTCAGTGGTTACGATGAGCCAAGAACACTCTCTTAGCAATTTGCCCTATTTGGACCCATAAGCGCTGACGCCAGACAATCATGATCCAGGATCGCAGATGGCGGACTGACCGAGGTTAGGCTGCGCGCATCACAGAGGCTTGTGGATCAGAACGTGAACCGTGCCCGCGATGCTTCGCCTGAACATTGCCGCCCGTAAGAACCCGCGCCTGGTAACTCTCGCGATCAATTCAGCGGCGTCTGCTGGTGCGAAAGGCGCAGCCACTTGCCGTCGTCGTTCAGGTAGGTCGAGGTGCAGAGCGCCTCGTAGATCGGTTCGTCGCTCCGTTCGGCAGAGACACGATAGGCCAATACGGCAATGTCGTTTTGGTGTGAGAGGTAACGCTCGCTCATCTCGACCGAACGCCACCGCTGGGCGACGTCTTTTTCTCTCCAGAGCGCATCGCCCTGAAGAATGCCGGCAGGATAGGGCAAGACGAAAACGGCGCCTTTTGCTGTGGCGTGACGCGCACTGTCGGCGCCTTGTGTCCAGAAGCGTTCTTCCAGATCCCAGAGGGTGTCATCTGCAGTCATTCAAGGCTCCTTTCAAGATTGGTGGTTGTGCTGGGTGATGGCTGTTTCGCGCAGGGGCGCATCTCACTGGCCTTGTGCCAGCATGGCGACCCAGCCAACGAACAGGGCTGCCGCGATGATCCAGTAGAATGCGGATCCCTGAGGCGGCAGCGCAAGTTTGGCCGAAGTGCCGTCCTGGGGTGAACTTGCCGTCGTCGCCCGCCTCGGCAGCAGGGCAAGAAGACCCGAGACGATCCTGCTCCGATCCGGAACAGGGGTCGGTACATCATGGAAACGTGTCATCAGCGCCTCCAATCTTTGCCGTGCCGCCGCTACGGGCAACTTGGAAAGCTCTGATGCTTCGCTCCAGGGGTCGAGGCCGAGCCGGGCGAACATCGATAGAACGGTGACGCTGCTTCCACGTCGATCTTCACCCAAGGGCGCGTACAGAAACGGCTCAAATTGCGGGTCTTGTCCAAGTTGCGTCGGGGCGTATGCCATTGCGGGATCCTTGCTGGCGCCGTTTGCATGAGCCGAACTGGTCGATGTCATGGCGCCGGTCGAACCAAAACGGGCGGGTGCCACACCTTTGGTAACGACCAACATGACCCAAACCGCGCCACCTTGTGCTGACGCAGATCAATAGAAGGCTACGATAGCCCCGTAGCGCTCACCTTGCGTCGCGCGCGGACGCCGTGCCGGTCCCTAATTCGATGATTTCGGCTGTGATCGCTTCCTGTCGTACCTGGCGCAGCGTCGCCTCGAATTCGCCCAGCTCGCGCGTGATCTGGCTGCCCGCGGCGGACATGGCCTCCATTCTTGCCTCGTTCTCTGCGGCAAAGGCATGAAGCGCCGCCTTGCACACCCGGGCATGGAGATAGTCACCGCTGAGACTATTGATCAGGGCGTCGGTGGGTAGCTGGGTCAGCGGACGTGTCGTTCCAGGCGGCGGCAGGGCCGACAGATCGACCGGCAACAGAACCTGCCGGAGGACTTGAGGTCGCCCGGACGCCCATCCGGCGTGGATCATATCCATACGCTCAAAACGACCCTCGCCCAGGGCGCGGTAGATCGCCTTGGTAATCTGATCGGCCAGTTTCGGAATGCCGGGCGTATGCGAGGGCATTGGCGCAGACCAGACTGGATGGAGACCGCGCGCGGCAGCGATGGACAGGCCGCGGGTGCCGATCAGAAACAAGCTGGTAGCAGACAGATCTTCGTCGATACAGTCCAGAACGCGTTCACTGAAGGCCCCGGCAAAGCCCTGTTCTGCGCTGAACACTAAAAGACCGGTGATGCCGTTGGCTTGACCTCCGGAGGTATTGGCCGATGATGCGGGACTCGCGGGGCCAAGTGCATCGGATATGGCGGCGGCAATTGTCGCGGCGTAGCTGTCGACGGCTTTGATCTCGGCGCGGGCGGTGCTGGCGCGCGCGGCGGCGATGCCCTTCATCGCGTTCACCACGGCCCCCAACTGGCGAATGCCGTCGATCCGGGCGCTGACATCGGCCAGTCGTTCGGTCATGTCGCTGGCTCCGTATCGCCAAGCTTCGACGCAAGGCGGGTCGTCGCGGCGATCAGGGTAGCCTGTGCCTCTTCGTACAGTTCCCCGGTCTCGGAAAGGACGCGCAAGGCATCGGCGGCATCCCGGTCAAGGATATCCGGCAGTTCATCCCGAAAGGCGGCAACAGCATCGAGCGATAGGGGGTCCAGTAGCCCTGACTGCACGGCGAGCAGGAGCGCCACCTCATCTGCCAGGCGAAGGGGTGCATTCTGCGGCTGACGCAGGATTGCGCGGATCCTTTTCCCGCGCCTGAGTTGATCGCGCACGCGACCTTCGGGCATGCCGCCGAACCGGGTGAAGACCTCGAGTTCCAGAAACTGCGCATAGTCGAGCCGTAGCGTGCTGGCCGCCTCGCGCAGCACAGGCGCCTGGGTCTTGCCGCCCACACGGCTGACGCTCAGCCCCACGTCCACAGCCGGTTTCTGCCCCTGATGGAACAGAGCAGCATCCAGCACGATCTGTCCGTCCGTGATCGAGATCAGGTTGGTCGGGATATAGGCCGACAGGTTCCCCGCATCGGTTTCCGCAATCGGCAAGGCGGTCAGAGACCCCCCACCACGCGCCTTTGACAGCTTGGCAGCCCGTTCCAGTAGGCGGGCATGTATGTAGAACACGTCCCCCGGATAGGCCTCGCGCCCCGGAGATTGCCGGGTCAGAAGGGCGATCTCGCGGTGGGTGGCGGCGTGTTTGGAAAGATCGTCGATCACCACGAGGGCGTGACCGCCTTGGTCGCGGAAATATTCCGCCATCGTGACGCCTGCATAAGGCGCTATCCATTGCAGCCCTGGCGCCGAGGCGGAGCCCGCGACAATCACGATGCAGCGCGCGAAATTCCCATGCGCCTGCAGCGCGTCGATGGCGCGGCGTACGCTGGATGTCTTTTGCCCCACGGCGACATAGATGCAGATCATGTCGCTGTGCGCTTGGGCGATCATTGTGTCGGTGGCCAGCGTCGTCTTTCCGGTCGAATGATCCCCGACGATCAACTCGCGCTGGCCCCTGCCAAGCGCGAACAACGTGTCCATCACGAGTATCCCGGTCTGTACCGGCTCGGTCACGAGGTCGCGTTCGATGATCGACGGCGCCGGGCGCTCGATCGGCCACAGCTCCTCGGCCTCAATTGTCCCATTTCCGTCCAGCGGGCGGCCAAGTGGGTCCACGATGCGCCCAAGCAGCGCCTCTCCGACAGGCACCCTCACCACTTCGCCAGTGCCGAAGACGGCGTCGCCCGCCTCGACCTTGGTCGCCGCGTCGATGAACACGCAGCCAATCAGATCGGGGTCCAGAACCCGTGCGAACCCGAATTGACCGCCCTCTAACCGCAGAACCTCGTCCAACCGCACGTCGCGCAAGCCCGAGATCATCGCCACACCGTCCCCGATCTCCTCGACACGGCCCCTGTGTTCGGGTCTCGGACCCAGTGCCGCGCGACGCACTGCGCCTTGCGCCGAGGTGAACCAGTCTGGCGCGTCAGGCGGCATTCTCGACCTCCTTCAGGATATTCTCCAGATCGGCCCGCCAGCTGTTGTGAAGCACGAAATGCCCGCTGCGGAGTTCCAGTCCGGCGATCAGGTCGGGATCGGCGACAAGACGAACGCTGGGCGTGCCGTCCAACGCATCCTTTACCGCTTGTTCGATCTTGGCCCTTTCCGCGTCCTCCGGGTTTGTCGTGGTGATGATCTCGATGTCGTCTGCCGAGGCTATCAGCGCCGTTCGGTCGGAAGCGGACATGCCCGCGATCGCCTCGACAAGTTGCGCAAGGAACGTCGCCTGAACCGCAGGCGTGTTGAACCGGCCCAGAAGCCGGGCTGCAACCTCGACCGACAATTCGGCAGCTCTCGTTGCGTTCTCTTTCCGCGCTGTGTTTCTGTTGCGGTCAATGGCGGTGCGCGCGGCAGCGATCATGGCGTCCGCCTTGGTTTGAGTATCCTTCAGCGCGGCTTTCGCTACTGTGTCTGCTGCCGCTTTGGCATCAGCAAGTATGGCCTCGCGTTCGGCCGCGATGCCTGCGCGAGTCTCAGCGACCTCGGCCAGCGCAGCGTCGGCTTTCGCTTGTGCTGTCTTGCCTTCATCCAGCATGGCCTGCGCCGCTTCCTGGCGCCGGGTGATCGCCCCGGCTATCGGCCGCCAGAACACGCGGCTGAGCAGCCAGACGAGGATCAGGACGTTGATGGCCTGAAGACCCAGTCCCCACCAATCGAGGGTCATGCGCTCATGCCAGTAGCGGGTTGGCGAAGAGCAGCAGGAGCGCAATAACCAGACAATAGATTGCCGTCGTCTCGATCATCGCGAGCCCGACGAACAGCGTGCGCGAGATCGTATTTGCGGCATCGGGCTGTCGGGCAATTGCCTCCATCGCGGCGGCAACGGCGCGCCCCTCTGCAAGGGCGGGGCCGATAGCGCCAAAGGCAACCGCAAAGGCCGCACAGAAGATACTGGCAAGCGGAGCATAGTCCATCATGAATCCTTTTTCGTTGGGGAAGGGGCAAGGTCGATATTCGGTTGGGTTCGCGCGCCGTCCTCGACCGCAGAGGTAATGAACACCATCGCCAACACCGCGAAGATGTAGGCCTGCACCAGCCCGGTCAGCAGATCGAGCGCCATCAATGGGATCGGTACCAGCAGGCCAGCCAATGAGGCGACGATGCCGATGACGAACACACCGCTCATCACGTTGCCGAACAGTCGGACGAACATGGAAAAGACCCGCGTCAGGCTTTGCAGGATGTTCAGCGGGATCATCACTGGATTAGGCGCGGCGAAAGTTTTCAGCCAGCCGCCAACGCCGCCCGCGCGTATGCCGAACCAGATCACGGACAGGAACACCAGAACGGCGAGGGCGGCGTCGGTTTCAAGCTGTGCGGTCGGAGGGTCGACCCCCGGGACAAGCGAGGACCAATTCGCCACGAGGATGAACAGAAAGAGCGTGCCGATGAACCCGCGATAGGGGGCGGGTGCCGCGCCCGTTGTCTCGGTGATCTGGGTATCGAGCGTAGCGACCATCAGTTCCAGCGCTGCCTGACGCCGGGTTGGTCTGAGGTCAAGCCGCCGGGTCAAGAGGAACGCCCCGATCACTAGTATCGCCATGATCGCCCATGTCGTGACAATGGCTTGCGTGATCTGAACCGGTCCGATCTGGAACAGGACGGTGGAGTCGAGGGGAGAGTTCATGTTTGGATATCCCCCATCCTGCGGAGCATGATCCACTTTGCGCAGAGGACCCCCGCAAGGGCCGCCAAAAGGGCAAGGCCGCCTGCCAGCACGGCGATGAAGAACCCGGTGGCCAGAAGCGAGATGCGCGCGAGGGTCAGGACGATCGCCCTGAGCGGTTTGCCTCCGCCCACGATCAGGTTGGCAGTCTCGCGAAGCGCACGGAAATAGCCCCATCCGATGAAGAGCCCACCCAGAAAGCAGATCGGAAGAAGGACGATTAGCGGGAGAGTGGAGGGATCGGTCATCGTGCGTTCATCCATTTCCAAGCGGTCCAGCCGCCTATGCAAAGCCCGAGCAGCATCATCGGGGCGCTCCAGAAGATGCCCGTCTCAAATAGCGTATCGAGCCAGCGTCCGAAGAACAGGCCCGCCAAGGTCGGCACCACAAAGATCCAGCCCAGCACGCCGACCTGCGCCAAACGTCGACCGACGGACATGTCACCTTCGCGCAACCACTGCTCGCGCCGGCTGCGATGCTTGCGGATTTCCTCGACCAGAGGATCGGTCTCCGGGGGCTCAGATGGGTCTTCGGTCATCGGAACTGTCCCGTGTCTGCGCCCCGGCGCAACCCGCTGATCATCTGGCGGATGGCGTTCATTTGCATTCGCATCGTCTCGACATGTTCGACCCGTTCTTCGTCGGCGTCGGTCTGAAACCGGGTCAGAACCTCCGCGTCCAGCGTGGCCAGATCGTCGCCCGCCACGGCCTCGCGGGTGGCGATCGCGACGCTGCTACCGCCGGTCACGGTCAGCACCCCGCCGCGCAAGGCGCAGAACCGCTCAAGCCCGGAGGTTTTCCAACTGAGGATGGAAACCGCGAGCGCGGTCAGGAACGGGGCGTGGCCGGGCCGAATGCCGAAGCTGCCGCTTGCGTCCTGCCCCCGCAAGCTTTCGGCATCCTCGTCCACAACGACGGACAGGGGGGTCACGATCCGCAATCTCATGCCGCTTCCTCGGCGTTGGTGGTGTCCGAGGCATTTGCAGCGGCCTCTTTCTGTCTTGCGTCCTCCAGCGTTCCGATCATGTAGAGCGAGCTTTCGGACCACTCGTCGGCTTCGCCGTCCAGAATGGCGCGGCACCCCGAGAGGGTCTCGGTGAGGGGCACGCTGGCGCCCGGTGTGCCGGTAAAGGCCTCGGTCACCATGAAGGGCTGGGTCAGGAACCGTTGCAACCGGCGTGCGCGTTTGACGATCAAGCGGTCGGCGGTGCCCAGTTCCTCGACTCCCAGTAGCGAAATGATGTCGGTCAATTCGCGAAACCTTGCCAATGCCTGACGGACAGCTTCGGCGGTCTGGTAATGCCCGTCACCGACAACCAGCGGATCGAGCAGCATCGATGACGAGCCCAGCGGGTCAATCGCCGGATAGAACCCTTCAGCGGCCTGAGCCCGCGACAGCATGATGACGCAATCCATGTGCCCGGAAATCGTGGTCACCGCGGGGTCGGTAAAATCGTCGGCTGGCACATAGACCGCCTGAATGGCGGTCACGGCAGAGCCTGCCACAGAGGCAATACGTTCCTGCAAGCCCGCCACTTCGGTCGCGAGCGTCGGCTGGTAACCCACGCGCGAGGGAAGGCGGCCCAGCAAGCTGGACACCTCGGCCCCGGCCTGAACAAAACGGAACACGTTATCCATCAGAAGAAGGACATTCTTGTGCTTCTGGTCGCGGAAATATTCCGAAATCGTCAAGGCTGTGAGCGGAGCCCGCCAGCGCGCGCCGGGTGGCTCGTTCATCTGACCGTAGACCAGCACGGTGCGCTCCAGAACGCCCGAGTCCTGCATTTCAGTCAGCAGCTCATGCCCCTCGCGTGATCTCTCACCGACGCCCGCGAAGACGGAGATACCTTCATATTTCTCGACCATGGCGCGGATCAATTCCATCACCAGAACGGTCTTGCCCACGCCGGCGCCGCCGAACATCGCGGCCTTGCCGCCCTGAGCCATCGGCGTCAGGAGGTCGATCACCTTGATCCCCGTCTCAAATACGTCGGTGGCGCCAGTCTGGGATTTCAGAAGCGGCGGCAGGGCATGGATCGAGCGACGTGGTGTATCCTCAGGCAAGGCAGGCCCGTCGTCCTGCACGTTACCCACGACATCCAGAAGCCGCCCAAGAACGGCTTCGCCCACGGGCACGGTGACCGGCCCGCCGCTGGGGTGAACCGAAACGCCACGGGCAAGGCCTGCGGTGGACTGAAACGCCACCGCGCGTATTGTATTCTGATCGAGGTGGCTGTGGACTTCGAGAGTAAGGACGGTCGGGCGGTCCCATTTCACGACCAGGGCAGAATTGATTGGTGGCAGCTCGGCCCCGGCAAAGACAACATCTACAACCGCCCCTCTGACGGCATGCACAACACCGTCGAGAGGCAAGCCGCAATCATCCACCTGTGCGCCTGTCCCGACGCGGGTAGCGTCCCTGATCGGTGTCGGATCTGAGCTCTTGGGTGTCAAACGGGGCCTCTTTGCTTTCCTGTCGCGGGCAGCCAGCCAGAAAACGGTAGCCTGCTAGGAACAATTGAAAGAAGCATAAAACGCTGAGCGATGGTGGGCACTGATCTGTATCAATGCGACCACCACGGTCGTTTGCTACACAGGGCACATGCGCCGCTCCGGCTTTGGTCAGCACGAACAGATCAATCCGGAAGAGGGCATTGAGACACAAGATACACCAGCATAGGACAGCACGGATGACCAAGCGCACGCCGCAGCCAAAGGCACCTGCACCAGACGCGCAGCAGGTCCAGCTTCCCGCCAAGATCGCCGCTGCGTCAGAGCCCAAAGTTCCTTCAAAAGCGGCACATCCACATGAAAACCTCGATCGCGCATCGCGGGCAGCGGTCGCCTACATGTCGGCCGGCGTATCGCCGCATGCGTTCATCGAAGCCTGGAGCGATTGGGCACAGCATCTGGCCCAGGCTCCGGGTCGCCAACTTGAATTGGCCGAGCGCGCGCAGGAAAACATGACAAGGCTGTTGGGGCAGTCGCTTCTGCCAAACAGCGACGCGGAACCGGCCTTTGTGCCAAAGGCCTACGATCATCGTTTCCGGCATCCCGGATGGGAAAAGCCACCGTTCAGAAACATGCAGCAGGGGTTTCTCGCGGTGCAGGACTGGTGGGATTATGCAACCGACCATCTGCGCGGATTGCGTCCTGAGGATGCAGACAGGACCCGCTTCATGGCGCGCCAGATGTTAGACCTGTTGTCTCCGTCCAATTTCCCCGCCCTTAATCCCGAGATCATCGAGGAAACGCGCAAGAGCAGCGGCAAGAATTTGGCGGAGGGTGCGCGCAACTTCATGCATGATTTTTTAAACACCGTTGCTCAGGTCCATGAACCCGCACCAGAGGGCTTTCAGATCGGCAAGGATCTGGCCTGTACACCCGGCGAGGTGGTGTTCCGCAATGATCTTTTCGAGTTGATCCAGTATGCGCCACAGACCGATAAAGTGCAGGCCGAGCCGATCCTGATCGTTCCGGCCTGGATCATGAAGTACTATATTCTTGATCTCTCGCCGCATAATTCAATGGTCAAACACCTTGTGGATCAGGGATTTACCGTCTTCATGATTTCGTGGTGCAACCCGACCGCTGATCAAGCAGACCTGTCGCTGGAGGACTACCGCGAACGCGGCGTGATCGCGGCTCTCGATGCGGTGAATGCCATCGTGCCGGAGCGCAAGGTTCATGCGGTCGGCTATTGCTTGGGTGGCACAATCCTCGCGATCGCGGCGGCCACGATGGCGCGAGAAAGCGACGAACGGCTTGCGTCGATCTCGCTCATGGCAGCACAGGTCGACTTTGCCGAGGCGGGCGAGTTGCTGTTGTTTCTGGATGAAAGCCAGATCGCATTCCTCGAGGACATGATGTGGGAGAAAGGCTATCTTGACCGGCCCCAAATGGCGCGCGCCTTTTCTGCTATCAGGTCGGAAGACCTTATCTATTCTCGTGCCGTGCGGCGCTATTACCTTGGGAAAGAGGACCTGCCGACCGACATGGGAGTCTGGGTTTCGGACACGACCCGGATGCCAGCCCGAATGCATTCAGAGTATCTGCGCGGCCTGTTCCTTGAAAACCGGCTGACGGCAGGCCGGTTTGCCGTTAACGGGCGAGTGATCGCGCTCAAGGACATCTCGGCTCCGATATTCGCCGTGGGCACAGAAACCGACCACATCGCGCCGTGGAAGTCCGTCTACAAAACCCAATTGTTTACTGACAGCGATATGACCTTTGTCCTGACAAGCGGCGGCCACAACAGCGGTATCATCAACGAACCGAGGCTCGGGCGCGGTCACCATCGGATCTCGCGTCGTGCTGCCGAGGCGCTTTATGTCGGCCCCGAAGCCTGGGTTGCGCAAAATACGCCGCAACCGGGCTCTTGGTGGCCCGCGTGGACGACCTGGCTGAAAGAGAATAGCAGCGGTGTCGCGCCGGCACCCTCCATCGGTGCGCCAGATAAGGGCTTGGTTCCACTCGTGTCGGCACCTGGCACCTACGTTCACCAAACCTGATACCACGCCCACTTTTGACGGTGGTATGCCGCAGTGAGTGCACGCGTCATCGGGCCATGAAACGAAGCGGCGCGATTCATGAACCCCGTCCTGAGAGCTTTCAACCAAAGGCGGATTCTGGCCGACCGCACCGCACAGCAGCGAAGTGAAATGCATCATGCTGCTAACGCCGATCAGTGCGGCCAAGATTTACCTGCGGCACACAGAGTCATGTCGTCCAGCCTGGCGATGAAATGAGCGGAGAGGCACCATGATCGGATATGTCGCGAACATCGAAGAACTGACAGAAGAGAAGATCCGGATCGTTCTCTTCAGCAGAATACTGTTTGCGTGTTGCCCACTTGATGTCTTTGACGATCTTCTCGCCGGGGCTCTTACTTGTCTTTCTCATCGTCCACTCCTCAGTGGTTACGATGAGCCAAGAACACACTCTTATCAAATACCGCTATTTGGACCCATAGGCGCTGACGTCAGACAATAGCCGCGGTCGAACTGCATGCCCTCGACCACTTTAGTCTCGGTCTCCAGTCCCTTGTTCTCCTCGACGGTGATCACGCCTTCATTTCCGACCTTGGCCATCGCATCGGCGATCTGGCGGCCGATCGCGACCTCTCCGTTTGCCGAAATGGAGCCGACCTTCGCGATCTCGTCGCTGTCGCCGACCGGTCGGGACATTGTCTTGATCTCGGCGACAACCGCGGCAACGGCCTTGTCGATCCCGCGCTTGAGATCCATCGGGTTCATGCCGGCCGCGACCGACTTCATGGCCTCCCGGACAATCGCATGGGCCAACACGGTGGCGGTCGAGGTACCGTCGCCAGCCTCGTCATTGGTGCGCTGCGCGACTTCCTTGACCATCTGCGCTCCCATATTCTCGAAATGATCCGACAGCTCGATTTCCTTGGCAACGGTCACACCATCCTTGGTGATGCGTGGCGCACCCCAGGATTCATCGAGAATGACGTTCCGGCCCTTGGGTCCAAGGGTGATCTTCACGGCGTTGGCCAGAGTGTTGATGCCTTTCAGCATGCGGTCGCGGGCGTCGGTACTAAACCGAACTTCTTTTGCGGACATTTCTTGGGTTCCTTGGACTGAGGGTGCAATGAGGGATTATGGACTCATGCGATCACGCCGAGAATGTCGCTCTTCTTCATGATCATAAGGTCTTCGCCATCGAGTTTGATCTCTGATCCGGACCATTTTCCAAACAGGATCCGGTCGCCGGATTTCTCGTCCATCGGGATGCGCTCGCCGTCCTCGCGTCTTCCGCCCGCGCCAACGGAGACGACTTCGCCTTCTTGAGGTTTCTCCTTAGCGGTATCGGGAATGATGAGACCTCCCTTAGTCGTCTCATCGCCTTCAATGCGACGAACAAGAACCCGGTCGTGGAGGGGAGTGAATGACATCGAAGTGCTCCTTGTTGAGATTTCGTTGGCGAAACGGGCCGGGTCAAATGCTTAGCTGCGTTGTGCGCAAGTCCGCGGTATCCTATTCGGTCTCCACTCCGAGAATTCGGATCGACGCCGCCGCCCGAGCGGTTCACGGGCGTCGAACAGAGTTCCCGCCAGCGATGATCGTGTTGATCATTTCGGCGACGGCCCGGTGCCTTTCCATTTCGAGTTCGGTGCCAAGGGCGTTCACATGGGTCGCCGCGGCGTCACGAAGAACCCCCACGATCTCGTGTTCCGGCAGCAACCCGCGATCGTTCATGGCAAGCAGGAGCGCCTCGCAGATCGATAGGGCGGCCTGGCCTGCATGTTCGCCAGCGGTGGACATCAGAGTTTCCTTCCTTGGCATCGTGAACCTGAGAGAAGGTGAGATTCAGATGCATCCGTACATCTCGCAGGAATTGCTCTATGCTGGACTGATCCAGAGCAGTGTCCGAGCCGATTTCTGCTCTTGGGTCACGACACGCCGGGAGGCCACATGACATCAGTTGAACACAGCCCCCTGACCCGCAAACTTTCGGCCTTTGTCGCTTTGTCAAAGGCGGAGTTGGATGTGCTCGAGCGCCTGCACCAACGTCGCCGCTCCTTCGTTGCAGGGCGTGATATGGTGCATCAGGGCCAGTCGGCTCAGGCCGCGTATATTCTGTCCGCAGGTTGGGTCTGTTCCTACAAGCTCCAGCCTGACGGGACACGCCAGATTGTCGATTTTCAGGTGCCCGGAGATTTCCTCGGCTTGCGCAGCTTGCTGTTGCGCACCTCGGATCACAGTTTCGAACCTATCGTGGAAATTGAGGCCGCTGAAGTGTTGAAGAGCGACCTTCTTAATGCGTTCGCGCAGACCCCTCGCTTGGCGACCGCCATACTCTGGGCGGCGTCAAGGGATGAGGCGATGGTGGTGGAACATCTCGTCGGGATCGGCAGACGTGATGCTGACGCCCGCATGGCGCATTTTCTGCTGGAGTTGGGATCGCGGCTTGCGCTGGTGGGCATGGGGACTGAGGATGGGTATGATTGCCCGCTGACCCAGTATCACCTGGCAGATGCCTTGGGGCTTAGTGCGATTCACGTGAACCGCGTCCTGCGGCAGCTTCGCGAGAACGGACTGGTGACCTTTCGGGACGGCCGCGTGACGTTTCACGACTATGAGGGGCTGGTGGAACTTGCCGAGTTCGATCCGGCGTATCTGGATCAGAGCGGCCCGCTCCTGAAATGAGAGGGCCGCCCTCCGCAAAGCGAGGGGCGGCCAAGGTTTGCATCAGGTGTCGGATGTCACGAGAGCTTCTCGCTCGCCGCATCGAGTTCCTTGTTGGTCTCGGCCTCGTTCTTCGCCGTGTTCGCCTTCTCGGCTGCCTCGTAGTGCCTGAGCGCCGCGTCCTTCTTCGGACCAGCGGGCGCCTTGTCCCACGCGGCTTTCACGGAGGTCATCTTCTCGGCAGTCTTGTTCTGTTCGGGAGTCATTGGAATTGTCCTTTCCTGGACGTTCCGAGAATAAGAAGCGCGCCGACATGCCGACCCTTTGGGGATCGGCACGCCCACACGCTTCTCGGGTACTCGGAAAAAGATGCGCCACCAAATATTCGGCGAGCACGTCTCATCTAACCGTGCCAGGGCCTCGCCGCACTGACGCAGGTTAGTCCCGGCGCCCGCGGCAGGTCGATTGCCTCTGCGGTTCTTAAATCACCACAGTTTGCTGGTGGGAAATCCTCAGCCAGGTGTCCTCATCGTTGAGGTACGTTGAGGCGCAAAGCGCTTTGTAGATCGGCACGTCGGTTTTTTCAGCCGAGACCCGGTAAGTGAGGATCGCGATGTCACCGCATCGCGTCACGCGCCGTTCGGCCATGACGACGGAACGCCAGCCGGTCCTTTCGCGAAGATGGGGCCAGATCTGGTCGCCCTGGAGGATGCCGGGCGGATAGGGGAAGACCATAACGGCGTTGGTTGCTGTGGTCGCCTGCGCACTGTCGGCGCCGCTGGTCCAGAACTGTTCCTCCATGTCCCAGAGTTTGCCCTGTTCGTGTGGAGAAAGCGTACCGGACTTGTGTGCCGCATGGGCCGGTCTCCTCGCGGTCGCGGTTGATACGGTCATTCGCCTGACCCCGACCCGCCAACCATGAACATCTGAAATAGAAGGAAGATAATCGCGAGCACCGCCCAGATCGCTCCGCTTGTCCCCGGGCGGTCGCCGGTCACCGTCGAGGTAGCTCGCTTCAGGCTACCTGACGCCCGGCCTTCGGGAAGCAGCTGGCTCAAGTCTCGTGCGACCCTGCCATGATCGCTTGCGAGCGAGGGAACATCCTGAAACCGGGCAAGCAGCGTTCCCAACCGCGCGCGCGCGCCGTCGTGTCCTAGCGTGACCAGTTCAGCGGTTTCGTTCCATGGATCGAGACCGAGCCGCGCGAGCGTGGAGAGCACAGTCACGGCATAGCCGTTCCGGTCCTCGCCGACGGTAGCATGGAGAAACCGATCAAACTCGGGCGGGTGCGGGTTGAGAACATTGAGGTCGGCCATCGCCAATCCTTTCAAGGGTTGCAGGAACGCAGATCGCCCCTGTTTCCCAAAGGATACGCGCAGGTCGGTCTCGCCGCCCTTACACAGGTCAGTGTGGGCGACTGCCCAAAGGACGGGGTCGCAGCCGGTTCGGTGCCCGGGACTAACATGCGTCAGCACCAGTCGGACGATCCCGAGGTACAAGATACTAAATCGTTCGACTGGTCAGGTCCGGAATCCAAGGGGCCGTCAACAGTGGTGAGCGACGGATCTGCCAACATCGCGGAGACCAGAGATGAACATGCGGTCGACCAGATCGACGGTGACGTTTTCAAACCCGTTCACCTTGCCGGGATACCCGGGCGATTTGCCCGCGGGCGACTACGAGGTTCTCGTCGAAGAAGAGCTTCTCCAGGGGCTAAGCTTCGAGGCCTATAGACGGACGGCGACCTACCTGACGGTGCGCGGAAGGGGCGGTCATGCGGGACGTACCGAGTTACGGGCGATTTCCGACAGCGACGTGAAAGAGGCGCTGAGCCGGGATCGGGCCGCGACTGAGAAGAACAATCACGGCGAGGCGGCGCCTTCTCCGCAGGAGGACTTGAAATGAATACTCCCGAATGGCTCAAACCCGGCATCTATGGTGCCGTGATCGGTGCTGTCTTTGTCGGCGTCGTCGGATTTACATGGGGTGGCTGGGTGACCGGCGGCACTTCGAATGACCGGGCGGTGGCGATGTCCCGTAATGATGTCGTCGCCTCAATGGTACCGGTCTGCCTCGACATGGCGCGGTCAGACCCGGCTCGGGTGGACAAGCTTGCAACGATCCGGGCAGCCTCAACCTACCAGAGGCGCGACGCTCTCATGACAGCCGGCTGGGCGACGATGCCAGGAACCGATGCCCCAGACCGAGACATTGCGCAAGCCTGCCTGAAAGAACTGGAACTCTGAGGTCATGCTGTTCAGAGCCGACGATGTGATGGCGCAAAACGGTTCGCACCGTCAAACGCGCGAGCCAGGCATCGCACCGAGTGCCAAAACCGAAATAGGAGCTTGCGATGCCTTCTGATAACAATGGACCGGAAGATCGCGGACCTTGGAAAAACAAGCAGACCCGCGTTCCCCCTGAGGTTGACGCAATTCTCAGGCGGGGTCGGGATCGGCTGCACGGCATCCTGCCGGACGGTCTGCCACCGGTGAAGCGTCTTGCAATCGGGGCCGCCATTGCGCTTGCGGCATTTGGGGCGTGGTCCTCATATTACACGGTGCCGAGCGACTCCGTTGCGATTGTCCAACGGTTCGGGAAGTACGCGGCCGAGGTCCCTCCGGGGCTGCACTTCAAGATCCCGTTCGGGATCGACGTGACCACGTTGGTCCCGGTCAAGCGCCAGCTGAAACAAGAGTTCGGGTTCACGACTCCGGGTGCCTCCGATCCCTATCAGAGCCCGACGGACGGTCGCCGCGAGACCGAGATGGTGACTGGCGATCTCAACGCCGCGCTCGTGGAGTGGGTGGTGCAGTACCGGATTTCCGAACCTCGGAAATTTCTGTTCGAGGTGCGTGAGCCGAGCGCGACCCTGCGTTACGTCTCGGAGTCCGTCATGCGCGAAGTTGTGGGAGACCGCACAGTCGACGAGGTGATCACCGTCGGGCGCCAGGAAATCGAAAGCGAAGCCCTGATGAAGATGCAGGCGCTCGCGACCAAATACGCGATGGGCATCAGCATCGATCAGGTACAGCTGAAGAACATCAATCCTCCCCAGCCGGTTCAGGCCTCGTTCAACGAGGTCAACCAGGCACAACAAGAGAAGGAGCGGATCATCAACGAGGCCCGCCGCGAATACAACCGCGTCATACCTCTGGCCGAAGGCGAAAAGGACCAGCGCATCCGCGAAGCCGATGGTTATCGCCTGAGAAGGATCAATGAAGCCGAGGGCGATGCGGCCCGATTCACGGCGCTCCTGACGGAATACCGTCTGGCGCCCGAAGTTACCCGGCGCCGGATCTACATCGAAACCCTTCAGGATGTTCTGCCGGGAATTGGTTCCAAGATCATTGTCGACGGGTCCACAGCAAGCATCCTCCCGCTTTTGAATCTGGATCGACAGACAGGAGATCAACCATGAAGACCCTTTCGCTTATTGCCTCGGGAATCGCGGTTGCCGGGGTCGTCGCTGTGTCATCCGCCGTCTACACGGTCGGCGAGGTCGAACAGGCCATCATCACCCAGTTCGGCAAGCCGGTCGGCGCGCCGATCACCGAGGCTGGTCTCAAGTTGAAAATCCCCTTCGTTCAGGAGGTTAACCGGATCGACAGCCGGGTTCTGGAGTGGGACGGCTCGCCATCGGACATGCCCACCAAAGACAAGCTCTATATCTCGGTCGATCTCTTCGCGCGCTGGAAGATCACCGATCCTCTGCAGTACTTTCTGCGCCTGCGCGACGAGCGCAGCGCCCAGTCGCGCCTCGATGATATCCTCGGTAGCGAGACGCGGAACGCCGTCGCCAAGCACGAACTCATCGAGATTGTGCGCACGACCAGGGGCCGGACGCCGCTTCGGGACACGCTTCTGACTGATCAGGAGCTTGCGCAGGACATTGGCGCACTGGTTCCCATCACGAAGGGGCGGGCGCTGGTCGAGCAGCAGATCTTCGAGGCGGCGGCGGAGAAGGTGCGCGTCTTCGGGATTGAGCTTCTCGACATTCGTTTCAAGCGCATAAACTACAATGAGAGCGTGCGACCCAAGATCTATGACCGCATGATCTCGGAGCGCCGGCAGATCGCCGAACGCTTCCTGTCTGAAGGCAACGGTGAAGCGGCCCGTATTCAAGGCAACCGGGTGAGGGACCTGAACAAGATTCAGTCCGAAGCCTATCGCGCTGTCGAGGAAATCCGCGGTGCCGCCGATGCCGCAGCAGCAGCAATCTATGCGGGCGCCTACAATGTCGATGCCGTTTCGGTGGAATTCTACGATTTTACCCGAACCATGCAGGCCTACGGCGACATGATCTCCGACGACACGACGCTTGTCCTGACGACGGACAGCGATCTGTTCCAGTTCCTGCGCGGCATGCAGGGCGAGGCAGACCCACTCCGCGATCCGGGTAGCGACCCGGGCGACGGTGGCGTGGCGTCAATCGGCAGGCCCCGACCAGCGCAAGACCCCGCGACGCCAATCGTGACACAGACGGAGGTCGAAGTAGGCCGCTAGGTTCATGGTGGAAGGTTTCAAGCATGAATTGAGGGTATCAATCGGGAAGCACGTCAATGACATCTGGACCACCGAGGTCGGTTTCTTTCCGCTTCTGAGCAAGACACACCCACTTAATTTCCGTGCCCCTAACCTGCGTCAGCGCACGATTTACGCTTGGCTGGTAGGTAGATGGCAAGAGCTGGATCGCGATGAGGCGAGGGCCTGCCTGCACACGCTCGAGCACACGAGATCCAGCGTCACACTACGCAGCGTGAAGGATGACAAGCCATGACATCAGTGAAAAATCTCACCAGGACGGCCGCAGAGACAACCGATCTTGAACGGCGCGTGTTGGCCCATGAACGGATCCTGCAAGCTTTGATCGCTTACATGTCCCGGACGGAGCCGCGGTTCATCGATCACTTGAGAGCACGGTTCGTCGAGCCGATGAGTATGGCCCGGCACGAACATGACCACCGCGAAACGGATGATTACGCGGAAGAATTCATTCGCGCCGTGATGCTCCTCGGAGAGGAGCGCGCGCCCATCGCGAAGGAGTCGAAATTGACCGACAAGAAACCCGTGTCGGCGAAAGGCAGAGGAGAAAAGGGGGCTTCCATGAACTGGCCACCGCACCGCGGTGGAGTTCAGGTGCGCGAAAGAAACGGCATCTGGGAGGTTAAGGTCGATGGCAAGTTCCGCGGCGACTACCACCAGAAGGAACATGCTCTTGCCGCTGCGGCTTTGCACAAGTTGTCGCCCCGATGACCGGTAGCACCCACCCGACAGTTACGCAGGACTTCGCGATCCAGGTGGCCGAGAACGAAGGCATGCCAACGAGATCGAATTTCAGAGGCTCCCCGCCGCCGCCCGCGCCCACGCGACGGCTGACCGGAACGCTCATCCTTGCAAGATGATCATGACATGACCAGGCGCGGCCGTGTGTCTGGCATGCGGGTCAGCATCGGGTGCCGTCTGCGCTACAGCTTCCCGCAGCCGACGCCACTGATTGCGATGCTGAACGTCCACTACTCGCGCTTTGGCGATCTGGAGCGTGCCGATTACCTCGTGACGTCGCCAAGCGTGCCGCTCGAAAGCTACCGCGACGGCTTCGGCAACTGGTGTACGCGCCTCCTGGCTCCGGCGGGCGACTTCGCGCTGTCAACGGATGGCATCTTCCGCGACTATGGCCGACCCGATCCCGCGTCCCCTGGCGCGCAGCAGCACGCGGTCCAGGATCTGCGTTTCGAGACCCTCGTGTTTCTTCGGGGCAGCCGGTATTGCGATACCGATCTTCTTTCGGAGGAGGCGTGGCGTCTTTTCGAGACCACGGACCCGGGATGGTCACGCGTTCAGGCGATCTGCGATTTCGTGCATGGGCATGTCCGCTTCGACTACATGCAGGCGAAAGCGACGCGCACCGCATCGCAGACCATGGCCGAGCGACAGGGCGTCTGCCGTGATTTTGCTCACCTCGCCATCGCCTTGTGCCGCTGCATGAATATTCCGGCACGCTACTGCACCGGATATCTGAGCGACATCGGTGAATCTCTGCCTCATCCGCCCGGGGACTTTGCGGCGTGGATGGAGGTCTTTCTCGCTGGTGAATGGCACATGTTCGACCCGCGGAACAACAAGCCTAAGTTTGCGAGAATTCTGATCGCGCGGGGCCGCGATGCCGCTGACGTCCCTCTGACCCAGACATTTGGTCAGAACACGCTGACGGAGTTCAAGGTTTGGACTGACGGTCTGGTGTGATCTTTGTCTTCTTGGCGGCGCGCCATCGTAAATCGGGTCGCCAGCCCCCATATAGGTAGTACCGATGCCAGGCATCCCGGTCCGACATGGACGAGGAGTTGGCGCCGGCCAATCAAAGGATCGATGATATGTCCTTCAAGGACCTGACCGCCAGGGCTGCGGCTGCGTTAAAGCCGAAGCCTGCTAAAACAGCAACGACCCCTGCCAAGGAGACCGAGCCCAAGGCCGCTGGCAAGGAAGCCCCCGCGAAGTCCAAGACATCTTGAGACCCACACAGGTTATGCGCCTCATTCCTGTGAGCGGCGCGGACCATTCACAGCAACAAGGGAGAGGATCACGCCAATGGAAGAACTGACGAGCAAGACCGTTGCGGTTTTTTCCCGACCGTTCACCGTTCCAGGCTTTGACGAGACGCTCCCGGCGGGAGAGTACGAGATCGAAACGGAATTGGTTTCACCTCCGGATCAACGAGATCCCGCAGCCTGGAAAGCCTCAGTCCTGGTGAAACTTCATCCCCGGACATCGCATCCGGGGCTTGCGCGGACTCTGACCGTTTCCCTTGCAGACCTGGACCAAGCACGCGCCAGGGACAAGCTGACGGGTAGTGCGTTGACCGATTTCTTCCTTGAGGAAATGCTGGCTGATCCGATGATACGTCTCGTGATGAAGGCCGACGGGGTCTCCGAGGCGCATCTGAGACATCTCTATTCGGCGCACCGAACGCCCCAGTCTGACAGGGATGTCCTGGACCGGAACCCGGCGCGTCTAGGTGCACGTGACATGGCGTCAATCCATGCTGCTGAAAACGAGGGCATGCCTCCACGACCGACAGGGACGTCGGCTATGGGAGAGTGAAGACCACGTGGAAGTACTCAACCGGCAGCAAGTCTTCGTCCTGTGCCCTAATCGGACGTTGACCGTTCGGAACGTCGCAGTCGCACTGCAAGCCTGTACAGCGGCCGTGGAACAGTTATGCTATGGGGCTTTGTTGGTGCAAAACTCGAAGCCATTTGCCTTCATCCCGCAGGTAGGTGGAAGTGCAAAGGGCTTCGTAGATCGGTGTGTCCCCGCGTTCTGCTGAGACACGGTAGGCCAAAACGGTAACATTCTTTTCTTGTTTATAGTAGCGCTCCGAAAATACGACGGACCGCCACCTCTGCGCGACTAAGCTCTCGCGCCACACAGTGTCGCCTTGAAGTATTCCCGGCGGATAAGGGAGAACAAATACGGCGCCCTTTGTCGTCATCTTCCGCGCATTGTCAGCGCCTTCCGTCCAAAACCGCTCTTCAAGTGCCCAAAGCTTGTCTTCGTCTGTCATAATCTAACTCCATCATTGTCAGATGCCTTATTGCCCGAGGGTGTAGATCGATCGGTGAAATGAAAGATTGATGCCGAATATGTTAGCGACGGTCCGTTAGTTTCCCGAGAGTGCTTTCTAGTGCGCTTTTCATCTTGCCGGCTGCGCCCCTCGTTGCCTGTTCTAAACTCGAGGCCGAATCCGTGACGGCCATAGGCTGCTGGCCTTTGAGCCGTGCTTCCAGAACACATTTTATATCATCTGGGCCGGACTTGTCGGCGTTGGCATCACTGAGATGGACCTCGATTCTGGTTATATGTTCTGCAAGGTAGGCCAGGTCGTTCTGTACCAATCCCGTAATTTGGGCCGTGATGGCTTCACTCCCCTTGATGCTGTTATCTGTATTGACTTCGATATGCATTTTGGCGTCCTTCGAAAAATCCCAAAAAAAGAAAGGGATAACGTTGTGGAGCTTACAACTCTATCACGACAGGCAGCGCCGTGCGTTGCTTTGAATCAAATGTCGGGCCAATGGAGCTTCCCTGATGGCAGGTTTGTCCTGCACCGGACATTCGTTTGTTTCTCGATCAACGGCAGGGATGCTGAGATATTGCTTAAGAAGTCTGTGTGTTGGTCCTTTGTTTGCCCGTCAAGAGAAGGCAATAGCCTCGATTTTTCACACATGCGCTTTCGTTGCGAGTTAGAGCGGCAGGGGCGGCTCGGCGCTATAATTTCAAATATCCGTGTTTGAAATTCACGTATAGCTACAAGAATTCGGCTAAGTGATTGTTTTTAAATGGAGGCGAGTACCGGAATCGAACCGGTGTACACGGATTTGCAATCCAGAAATACAGGAAGCAAAAACAACGACTTAAGGGTACAAAACACCCCCTGACAAAAAGTGAACAAAAAGCGAAAGTTTCAAAGCCAAATTCGCCAGTTCAAAACGAAAAAGGCCCCGTCACAGCGGCAACTGTGAACCGGGGCCAAATAGAAAAAGCCTGTCAGCTTTCGGAGCACATTAGCACAGGCCAGCGCCACACCGCAAACGCTCAGTCGGCTTATTCGTGGCCTCTGACCTGCGAGGTGGTCCAATGAGCTGGCGTATCGCAAACGAATGCGCCGAGCGCCGCTTTGGCAGCGCCGCGCGCAAGCAGATCATTATGTTCCTGGCCGACAAGGCGAGCGATGATGGCTCGGGCATCTGGTGCTCCAAGGGGACGATCCAGCGCCACACAGAGCTCAGCGAGAGCACGGTCAAGCGCACCATCATCGACTTCCTGCGAGAAGGCATTCTGATCGAGACAGGGCGGCGGCAATGCAAGAACGGCTACACCGTCATTTACCGCATCGTTCTGGAACGTGTGGCGGCGCTCGACCCCACGGCCGAGCCCGATATTGAGACGGGGGTCACTGTGAACCCCGTCCAGCCTGAACCCGGTACGGGGTCCACGGTGAACGGGGTACGGGGTTCACGGTGGACCCCAAACCATCCTAAAACCATCCATAAACCACCTACGCGCAGGCGCGAGGCGGCGGAGGAGGTTGAGGATATTGAAGCTGAGAGGATCTTGGCGGCCTATCCCGAAGACAGGATCCGAGACCGGCGGACTACTCTGCGCCTGATTGCAGCGGCTGTGAAAGCCGGTGTGGAGCCCGATGACCTGAAGCAAGCGATCAAAGCCTATGCCAAGGAAAGCGAAGGCTACACGCGCAGCAAGGTCTGCTTCTCCGACAACTGGTTCAAGATGCGCCGGTGGGAGAAGGGGCTTGCCCAGGTGCAGGCCGACCGCGAGAAGGCGCGAGAGGCCGAAGCCAAAGGCCGTGCGAGCCTCGCCGAGTGGATCCACGAGCGCCATCCCCTGTGCCGCCACATCACCAACCGGCAGATCGAGGACTTGATCGCGTCAAAGCTGGTGACGCCCGAACAGGTTCGTGCTGCGGGGCTGCAGGCGTGAAAAGGATCGGCGTAAACTGCGTTTTTGGTGCGCTTGAACTCAGGGCAACGCCGTCGAGGGTTTGCACGCCCTGGTCAACTGTTGATCTCGGTCTCGAAGGTCTCGATCGTAGCGATGATTTCATCGAAGGTTGGTGCGTCACCGATGATCATTTCCCGCATCCCGGCATAGTCATTTCGAAGAGCGGCAGCGAGTTCGGCGTTTGGGGTCAAGCGCAAGGAGCCGGGCTTCGCCTCTTCATAGTTTGCTCGGGCGGACTTGAAAAATACCGACTTGTGATGCGCGACTTGGTTCAGCAACTCGACCCTTTCGAGAGCACGTTTTTTGGCTTCGTGTCCAATCAGCTGCGCCATATCGTAGTAATGGCGGGACATGCGATCTGCGAGGGGTTTGGTTGCATCTTGATGAAAGAGCATATGCAAAATGGTGGCTTTTTCCCAGAACGTGCGCTCGACCCCCAACACTTTCACGCCGACCAGACCGTCTTTCAGAAGATCGGGAAAAGCCTGATGCAGGTAAGGCGCAATGTCGATCTGCTCAGCGGGCAGCTGGACGCCACGGGCACCGAATTCAAAGCGTACAACCGGTTTGACATAGCCCGCATCGCTTTCTGCCAACGCAGGGTACGCAAAGAGAATGGTTTGCGGATCACTGGGGTCGACCGATAGCGTGAAGCTTTGTTCTAGACTGGAGCCAAATGCTGTTTGAATCTCGGCCAGAAGTTGGCCTCCGACGGCTTCTTTTGCCGCTTCCTCCAGTTCCTGAAGCAACCTTTTCTGCTTCTTGCCCGATAGGTCCGGGCCTTCTGGGTCACGGTCGCCTACAAACCCAAGTTGTTTTCGGTCTAACGAGAGGTCCACATCCTCGGAGAAACGGTGGATCACGTCGTAGGCTTTGGACAGGGAAGTTCCGCCCTTGAAGATCATTTGCTCGCCAAAAGATGGCAGTGCAAAGAGTTGCTTTAGGGACCAGCAAACCCAGAAGTCTTTTTCGATGATTGCCTTCGACATTCCAAGCTGCGCTGCAGTTTCTTGAAAGGCTTCATCTCTGAGTTCAGGCGCGTCGTTGGCGAAATTTTCCATGCTTAAGCGTGTGCAACAATCTGTTGCACGACGGGGTGCATCCATGCAGGGACGTGCCTGCTTTGCTTTGCCAAGAGCTTCCGATCATTGTCGTCCAGTGCGCGTGCAAGGCGGTCGACGATTTGACTGTCCACACGGTCCTTGCCGACATAACGCAACGCCTGGAAGACAACCCCAGTCTTATGTCCTGCGCCGACCAATGTTTTGGGGGATGCTTTGCGGAACTGGATGACTTGCTGTCCAACTTTCTTAGTGCGGGTTGGGCCGTCGGTCATATAGGTCGGCTTGGATGGTACCTGAGTGGAAAGGCCCAACTGATTGGCCGCCATCGAAGGAGAGGGTTGCAAAATTTGCCCATCCTTTCGAGCAACAGCCTTTGCGATGTCATCGGCGGAAGGCGACAGAAACCCGAAGCGCGGGCTCTTCTTCGGGTAGTCATACAGCCCCCGCGTCAGTCGCCGGATCACCCCCTGATCAGCAAGGCGTGACAGGGCCTGATCTACGCTTGCGCGGGATCCGATGTCGAGAAAATCGGTCGGCGCAAAGATTGCGCCGCGACCTTTTCCGATGATGCGTTGCTTGATGTTTGATGTAATCATGTTCGAACTCCTTGTCAGAAAATATGGTATGTTTTTCTGAAAGTCAACGAACCATGGAACAACCCCTCGGTAGGTGCAACTGGCATAGGGCAAAGAGGAGAACTGGTGCGAAATTTACGCTACAGCGCAAAATTCGAAAAATTACGCTGCGGCGTAAGTTGTCGTGGGCTAGACTGCTGCGTCTATGATCTATAGATCATGCAGAGGATTTATGATCTAGGCATCATAGGCGGCGCTGGAGGCTGACTTGCAGAACTTCGTTCGAATTCCTCGAGATCTTGGACATGCGATCCGTAAGGCTCGTCGAGAGAAAAACTTGACGCAGGCCGATCTCGCCGCGCGCAGCGGTGTTTGGCAGGAAACGATATCGAAAGTTGAGGCCGGGCGGGGCGGTACAAAGCTCGACACGATCCTGGCGCTGCTGGCGGCCCTCGACTTAGAGCTTTTGGTCAGAACACGCAGCAAGGGCACTGCATCTGATTTTGACAACATATTCGACTGAAGCCCCGCAGTGACGGAGTGACCGCCATTAAGCCGCAGCGGTTTTTCTTGGTCCTCAGCTCGTGTGACGCAGCATGACGACCTCGTTCAGTTTGTGAGTGCCGAACTCAGATCCTCAGCGCCGTGTTTCTGATTGCTGAACATAAGCGGGCAGCCGTGCCGGACGCGGTGCAGGCCCCGCTTCAACAAGAAAATTCCCCTGCGCCAGCGCATTCCTCGCGAGGCAAGTTTCTTGCTGACAGTCCCTTGGTGCCAGCTTTGGTCATGTTCATCGAAACACTCCAAGTGAGGATCAAAAATGGCTACTCAAACTCTGAAACTGAACGTCAAATCCGGCGAAAAAGACGGTAAGAACTTCTGGGACCGCTGCGGCGTCCTCTTCGTCAACACCGACGACAGCGGCAACATCACGTCGATCAATGTCAAGCACAGCATGTTTCCCGAAGTTGAAATGGTCGCCTTCCCACGCCGCGATGAAGAACCGGTCACTGAGTGACCTTAGCGCCAGGGCGGGTCTCCCGCTCTGGCAATCTTGTCATGATGCGCGGTTCACGACCGCTATTCGTCATGAGACCGCGCTATGCCGATGGCTTCGTTGAGGTGTTTTTCCATAGCGGCGGCCATTTTCGTTGATGTCTCGCGGATCCAATCATGGACGTCTGGCCAGCTGTCAGGGTTAAAACCATCGCAGGGCAGTGATGCTTCAATCCGGCTTACCTTGTTCTGTGGAAGCCTGCGCCAATCAAGCGGAGCTCCAAAATCCGCTTCAATTTCTTCTCGATGCGAGTGAATGTGATCGAAAATCGCCTTATTTTCTGCAGCAGCAGGCCTTTCGATACTTAGTTTCACAAAGGCAGCTTTCTGGGTCAGCACGATATCGTAGTGTGTGCCTGCAACAACTGGAGATATGTTCCAGTTGTCCTTGGTTACCGTTATCGTTGGGAACACTGGGCAAGGTGTTTGCGCGAATGCTTCCTTGAGGCTGGTCCAGAATTCGCGCCTAACCTGATGGCTGCGCCTTTGGGCAGTTTTTTCCGAGTTTTCCTGAATGTCTTTCGCGGCCATTCCGATCATGAAGTCAGCTGCCTCAGGCGTGGGTATGATCTGCTGAATGTCGACCATCAGTTCGTCGCCAAACGAGTACGGGGTAACCTTAAAGCATTGGGCGCGAATTCCGCGGCTGAGGAGCCATAGGACCGTTGCCGTGACCTCACGTCGGAAATTTGCGGCGATGAAGATCATTCGCTGGTCATTGCCAGGGTTCAGGACGGTCTCTTCTAGCTCTTCAACTTCCATGAACTCGCAGATCCGCACGGCCGCATTTCCGCCGCCTGCATAGCGGTCGAGGTATTGCTGATAGATATCGACGATCTGCGTCTTGGTCAGGCCCGAGACGTAGGCGGTGTACTTCAAAGCCTGCCACGTCACATCCCTCCCGCTGTCATCTAGCTTGTTCTCGATCACAACGAGGTTGCCCTCCTTGTCGAGCGCCAATAGATCCAGGCGTTCGCGGGTTTCATCAAACCCGTCGAACTCCTTCTGGATGATCAGCAATTCTTCACCGAGGGCGTCAGGCTGGTTGGCCAGCCACTCCTGCAGATGGTCGCGCTCGCGCAGGTTCAACTCAGAAAAGCGCTTTTGGGACAGGCGGGACAAACGGTTTTGGTTCAAATCAACGCGGAACATGGCTTTGCTCTTTTCTGAAATATCTACTCAGTTCAACCGTTAGTCTTGCCGCACATAGGTCACATAGAAGTTCTTTAGCATGCGGTGCTCCTGCAGGCGGTCGCCTAGGCTGAACCCGTCACGTCGCATGGGCGCTTGGAAAATATCTAGACCGCGATCGAGAACGATTTTCCAGCCGGTGTCAGTGACGATATCTCTGGAATGAGCAGTCCCGGAACCATCAAATGCCCAGGTGAAATCAACCCCCGAACCAATGCATGCTTCTGTGATGCTCTCGAGCAATTCGCGTTGCTTTTGGACGTTTCCGTCATCCGGCCCCGTGACAAGATGGATGGCCACTTGATCTTCCAACGCCTTGCGCTGGATGACCATCTCGACGAATTCCATCATGTTCTTGATCTGGTAAAAATAGCGAATGTAGGGGTCTGTCACTACGATCCGCGATGCACCGTCCAGATAAGGCCCAAACAGTTTATCATAGCTGATGCCCTTGCGGTTTTCGGCGAATACGTGGTGACCCTCTTCGGCGCGGGGCTTGGCGGGCGCTGAGGTCTCCGATGTGTCGCGAGGCTCATGTTCGACTTCGATGACGTCATCGTCGACAGCATCAGTGGATTGATCCTGCTGCTTCGGGTCTAAGGCAGGTTTCAGATAGTAGAATTGGGGGAACTCTTGCTCTTCGACGGTTTGGACGCGCCGCTTTTCCCCGTCAGAGCCAGTGTAGAAGAAGTCGACATCTGGATAGGTCGCATCGATCCGAAACAGTTGGTCCTTTACGCGCTTTCGACTTTCAAGTGCGAGCTGCAAGAGCTCTTCAACGTCATCGGCTGTTTCATCTCCGGCAGGGAAAATCACCTTCAGGAAGCCCGACATGGTTTTGTAGACGGCGTCCCGATCACGGGTTGAAATCTTCTCGCTGACTTTGAAATGCAGGTCCGGCCGGTTGGAGAAGTCCTCTTGTCGCAAATGGCGAAGGATCTCGGCGAGGTAGTCGACAATGAACCCGTAGCCAGTGGTGAACATCTCACCTCGGATTACGTCGATCTCCCAGCCAGGCAGATAAGCGTGGAGACGGTCAATGAATGCAGAGTCATGGAACTGGGGCGGCAGGGCTTCGAACAAGTCGCTGTTCTTGAGCATGAACGGGACGTTATGGTCTGTGTTGCCTACAAATGCGAAGCTCGCTTCTGCCCCCATGGGGTTAACCCCGCGCGAGAAGGTCTTGTTTGCCATGTAGTTTTTCATGATGTCGACCAGGGCCTTGTTCGCAGTTTTCTCGCGCCCTGCAAATTCATCGAAGGCCACGACATCCCAATATCCGACCAGTCCGATCCTCCCATTCGAGTTGTTTACAAACAGCTTCGGGATGGTCACTTCGCCGCCAGAGATCAGCTGGCCGTGTGGCGAAAACTCAGAGTAGATATGCGATTTACCCGTTCCCTTTGGGCCCAGTTCGATGATGTTGTAGTTTCGTTCGACGAAGGGGATCAGGCGCATCAGTTGCAGCAGCTTGCTTCGACGGCCGAAGGCTTCAGGATTGAAGCCAATCGACTGCATAAGGAGATCAATCCACTCGTCTTTGGAAAATTGCGCGCGCGCCTCCTTGTACCCCTCGTAATCGACCTTTGCGATCTGAATGGGTTTGATGGTCTCGAGCACCCACGGAGATGTTCTTGCGTCTTCTGAAAACTCGTATTGGACATCGGCAATACACCATACGCCGGTCACAAGCAGCTTTGGGTGCGCTTTGACCGTTCCGCTATCCACCGCAACCTTTTTGATGCCGAGGTTGTCGAACGTGGCTTCGTAACTGTCTGTTTTTTCGTTCAGTGAGACGCTGATCTGATCGATGACCTTGTAGCGACCCTTTTCCTTGATCGTGGATTGGATCAGTCCCGCTTCGCTTCTGTGAACGTAGTGCTTTCTAAGGATTTCTTTGACGGTTTCGATGCCGCTCTCGATCGATGCTTCGTCGTCAGTCGCACAGTACTGCCCAAGCAGGTATTCGAGGACATATGTTGGAACGATTGCGTTGCCTTTGACCGCTTTAACAAGGTCTTTGCGGACCACGTAGCCCGCGAAATGCTCGTTAATTTTTTCGTCGAGTGCGCTCATGATAGGTCCTTAAAAGTCGAAATCTGTCGATATGCCACGACGCAGTTGGAAACGGTGGCTTGTGTAATCTTCGAAGTGGCTCGTTTTGCCGATCCGTTCGCGAAGCTTGAGGAAGACGTCCTGGTTGTTGAACCGATCAGCATCGCGAGAAAGCAGGAACTTGATGGGTAGCTCCCGTTCGCGCGCATTTTGCGAGGTGTAGTCAAAGGTCAGCGGGTGCTCATCTGAAATGAGCGTGCCGTCCGAAGCGTAAATCCCAGCAAGAACATCACGTTGTTGCTGTTTCTCTGAAACCGGCTGTGTTTGATAGAGAGTGACCGCCGTTTGGCCGGAAGAGATCAGGCTTTTTCCAGTTACGATGATCTGCACTTCAACTTTTTCGACATCGGCTTCGCGTCGTTTGCCAACGCGGAGTACGGGAACAATGACCTCTTGAAGCGTGGCCCCGCCATGCACAAACCGGCTACCCGCTCCCTTTACTCGCATACGATTGATCGAATTAGGCAGTAGAACATCCAAGTTACCTGATAGACCCAGATTTGCGGATGAGAACTTCTTCATACCAGAAGTCGCATCAAGGTCTCGCCCGATGATAAATCGACGATTTTTAACAAGGATTTCCGCACCAGCAGGCACCGCTACCGAAAAATCTGTCTCGTCCAACGCGCGGTGCTGATAGATGAAGCCGTGATCGGCCGTCACAAGAATGTTGGAAAAGTTGGCGGTTGTGAGCTTGCGGACCAGCTTGGTCAGATCTTCGACAGCGACCTCTGCAGCCTCTGTCACGCGTTCCTCGGTGGCGAGCTTGTCGCCAACGATGTCGATCCTGTTGTGATAGAGGTAGAGAATGTCATGATCGCGGAACACCTCTTTTCCGTCGTCCGCCTTCAAGC
Source organism: Ruegeria sp. YTSC106 (assembly GCF_059609765.1). Lineage (NCBI taxonomy): Bacteria > Pseudomonadati > Pseudomonadota > Alphaproteobacteria > Rhodobacterales > Roseobacteraceae > Ruegeria > Ruegeria sp. YTSC106. The sequence goes on along the minus strand of NZ_JBXWMI010000004.1, from coordinate 258,993 downwards.
TCATGAATTCATCGGCCTTCATGGCTTTGACACGGTCTCCGGCACGCCCCATGCCCAGAACCTTTTCGCGGTTTGCGGTTCCCTGAGTAGGCAAGCCAAACGAAGACACATTGCCGTCCTCCGACAGCTCCAGATCCTTGTTCGGTAAGAGCGCAGCCATGCCGAGTTGTGTGTAGCTGGGCAGCGCAGAAATCATCGGCTTTAGGTCGGCGTCGAACCGGTTCAGCTTGCGGATCTCGCGCAGCGCTTCTTCTGCAACCTCATAGCGCAATGCGTCTGATATAATCACCACCACCTTCTGATCGCGGCGGCGGAATTCGGCGGCCTGGTCCATATAGAAATCGGTCTGATGCGCAAAGCCCGAGATCTTCCAATCGCTCAGTCCAGCGATCTGATCCTGCCAGGTATCATTGACGACCTGAAGGAAGTTGGTCGTGTAGCGGTTTTCTACGCTCTCGAACAACGCGCTAAGCAGCGAGGCCTGACCGCTCTTTTGCATATGATAGATGAATTTGCGGTAGAGCTGGTCGATCTTGTACCAGTGCGAAACATAGCGCTTAACCCCCTCGGCGGGGGAGGTCATGGTCAGGTTCGCCTCGGCTAACGCCTGCTGGAATTCTGTGGCGTAGCCTATGGCTTGATAAATATCCTCATAGGTCGGATACCAATGGCTTTGCCGCCGCTCTCGCACGGTCTTCAGCACCTCGGCCGACGATACCGTCTGGCTGGCCATTTCACGCACCAAAGAGCGAATGATCTGCCGGTCGATCTCTTCAAAATGGTCGATTGCTCGCAAGGCCTTGATGTCGCGCTCCTGCACGTCTTCTGGGATCCGCAGGATGTCCTGGTACTTCCCGCTCAGCGTTTCAAACGCCTTCGCTCCCAGCCGGTTGTTCTTCCAGCGGCGGAAGACAAGAAGCGCTTCGCCGTTCAGTTTGCCATCTTCGCCCAAGGCGCGGGCATAGCAGGACTGGAACAGCGTGATCGCGAAATCCTCAAAGTCGGGCGCATCGCTCACATAGCCATAGGCATTCTCAACCTGCTTCCAGAAGAACTCTGTCAGACCACACCGCTCCATCAGGCGCATGGCGTCGTCGCGCTCGTCCGCCAGCTCGGCCAGCAGCTCCTCAATCACCGTGTCCAATGCACCTTCGGCTCCTGCGCAGACGGCCAGCATACGGCGCAGCACATCGGTCTTGGTATCTGACGGGGTGATCATCTGCTTCAGCGCCTCAACCCGGCCCTTGGCGCGGTAAAATTCCATGTGGTCGCGTACAACGTCTTCGAATTGCAGCGGCAGGCCCAGTTCGGCTAGCCAGATCGCCGCTTGATCGGCCTTGAAGACACCGCAGGCGAAATAGAGGTCCAGCAGCCAATTGTCGGCCATCTCGGGTGCGGGGCCGTCGTGGAACACCAGAAACTTCTGTTTCGGCTCTTGCCGCAGCATGCGGTACTTCAGACCGAACTCGTTATTGGCGATCTCGACCTTTTCCACATCCGGCAGATCCACGGCGTCATATTCGGCCCGCATGTCGCGCGCGGCGTCGTACCAGAAGACAATCCGGTGATCGATGAACAGCCGCTCTAGGCCTGCCTTGATCCGGTCCGTCATGACAGCCCCGCGATCTTCTTCAGGGCCGAGCCGAACTTCGGATAGTTCGCCTTCACCCCGTCATCCAAGTCGATCTCGATCTTCTGCTGCGCCAGCGGGAAGATCACGTCGCGTTCCCATTCGTTCAGCTCGTCGATCTGTTTGGCCACCGCCGCCACATCCTTCAACGCCTTGGTCTTCTGGCCCTGCGTCGCCGTCGGATCATCGGCCAGCTTTTCAAGCCTCGCACGCTCGCCCTCCAGCTTGGTGATGAACTCGCGCAGGTAGTCGTTGAGCAGCACCGACACCGTGTCGGGCCGGTAGCGGTGCATGTAGATCAGTGCGTTGAACGTGCCCTTGGGGCTGGAGACCATCCAGTAGATCGGGCGCTTTTTGTAGCGCTTCACGTGACCCTCGTAGAAATCCTTGGTGAAATACTTGCGGATGTCCTTGCCCAGAGAGTCCTCGATGAACTTCAGGTTCTCGCGGAAATGCGCCTCGCCGAAGGTCACGCGCAGGAACAGGCGGAAGCGTTCGGTGATGTCATCGGGGAACCAGGCCTCATTCAGCACGGGGATGACGTTGTCTTCGTCCGGCATGAAGCTGGGCTCGGGGATGCGGGCGAGGTAATCCTCCAGCCGCTCGCCCTGGTTGGCGAGGATCAGGCCCGGCGCGTCGAGGCTGTAGCGGCCGAACATGCAGCCGACGGCGTAGCTGAGGAACTCGGCCATGGTGTCGGCGCGGAGGCGGGTTTCGCGGTCGGCCTCACTGCCCTTCACGCCATAGCGATAGGCGGGGTTGCAGGTGAGGGTGATCTCCTCGATCGGCACCTCGGGCGTCAGCTCGTCCTGCAAGCCGTAGGCGTCGATGAAGATGCGGTTGTTCTCTTCCTCGAGTGCCTTCATCTCGTCCGTCATGGACTGCCAGTGGGCGCGCAGGGTGGCATAGCTGTCCTCCAGCGTCTCGCCACGATGACCCACTGAGAGCAGCGGGAGCGTGGTGAAATCCCAGGAGGTTTCGTAGGCGTCCCAGTCGGATTTCGCGAGGCCAATAGCGGTCTTGCCAATATCTTCAGCGCTTTTTGAGACCTCTTCGCTAGCCATCCAAGGGAGTTTGGAGATATGTCCGCTTTGGAAATCCAGCATTGGGGCGAGTACTTTCAAGAACTCAAAGGTCACTTTGCTGTTGAGAAATGCTGTGACAGCTTTGGTCGAAGCATCTTTAGGGAACAGGCATGGTCCCGTGGATTCGAAGAGCTGGCCTTCTGGGAAGTAACGGAATGCGGTTGAACCGCTTGAAACACGGGTCCAACTTGCACCGCGTTTGAAGTAGTTGTGAGCGTTGCGTAGGTTCGATTTAGGAAAGTCTTTCAGATCTTGACCGTCTCGGTTCCAGTCCGCAGCGAAGTCATTGTTACCATACCACTTGCGGTAAGGTCCGCCTTTCTGACACGGTTTCCAACGGTCGCCCAAATTGCTGACCTCGTGCCAAAGGCGCAAAAACCGCTCGTTGTCACCTGTATCAAATCCTTTTCCGATATCTGCGATCTCATCGAGGCTCTTCCCCAGCTGAAACGCGGCGCGTGCTGCCGCAGTGGGCCAGTAGGCGAAAGGACTTCCGGGTATTTTTTTGAACTCCAACTGCGAGACAGCAAAACGGTTGTAGCTATGATCCAGGAACAGTTGTCGAATCTTCTCAGGTGCTCGAACATCGACGTGTGCGTCGAAAAGCCTGCGATAAACGCCTACGCTGTCAGGCGCGGGTGAACGATTAAAGGCGGTGTAGGCAACGGTGCCAAAGTCCGATCCAAAGATGCCGCGACCCAAATGCAAAAGTGAACTAATTGTGGATTTAGCCAGGAGTTGGATGCGAAGCTTTTCGAAAGAACTGAGGAACATCCATGAGGGGATGTTTATCATTCCAGTGAAGCCACCCTTTCGACAAACCTCCAACGTTCGTTCCATAAACGCGGTCATCAGATCGTTTTTGCTGCTTGGAAAGTGTTGCTCAAGGTGAGCACGCAAACTTTGGTTCATCCCTCCCCAGCCCATATACGGCGGGTTGGCCACCACCACGTGATACTTTGGCGACAGCGCCTCGGCCATGCGCAGCACGGCGATGACACGCTCCTGCACCTCCTTCAGCAGCAGGTCGCCGCCGAAGTCCCGCGCCTCGACCACCCGCAGCGTCTCGGCGGGGTCGCGCAGTTTCGGCACGATCAGTGAGCCGAAGTTCTTGGCCTGCTCGAACTGGCCAAGCGTCTCGCGCAGCTCATCAGTGAACAGATCCTTGCCCACCACGGCGGCCACGTCCTGCATCTCGGCCTCGGTAAAGGCCACATCGGACAACACGCAAATGTCGGGTTTCGCCTCCATCCGCAAAAACCGCCGCCGCCCCAGCCGCGCCGCCGCCTTCATCGCCAGCGCAAAGGCCGCCAGTGCCCCCGCGCGGTCGTCAATCTCCACCCCCGTCAGGTTATGCGTCAGGATCAGCGCGGGGATCTCTGTCGCGTCATAGCCCTCTTCCTCGTAGATGGCGTAGAGCAGGTCGAAGGCATAGGTCAGCATGTGCCCCGAGCCTGCGGCGGGATCGCAGATGCGGATCTCTTCGGGTTTGGTGATGCGCAGGAAGTCAGTCTCAGGCTCTTCCGGCGCGATGTAATAGTCCATCTTGGCCGCAAGCCCGCTGTGCGGATTGTTCAGCAGCCAGAGCCGCCCCAGCGAGTTCTCCACCAGATAGCGGACGATCCAGTGCGGGGTGAAGAGCTGCGTGGCGGCGGGGATGTTCTCTGCCGTGATCTTCTGGTTCTTCTTGAGGCCCGCGAAGACCTGATCCTTTTTCTCCGAGATGTAGAACTGGTAGAGCCAGCCGATGATTTCGACGTCCTGACAGGCGGCCTCGGTCATGACCTTGCGGAGTTCGGCAAGGATGGACGTCTGCGACAGCAGATCCTCGGGCATCAGCAGCTCGGTGTAGTCGTCGATCTGTTCGAAGAGGAACGGCATGGGGCCGTGCCACTGATTGCAGGTGTGGACGAGCAGGAGGCGGTATGCTTCGGCCTGTGGGTCATGGGACGGCGTGCGCCCGTCGAGGAGGGATTGGATAACGGCGGGGGCTTTGTCGGGGATGTTGCCCGCCATCGCCTCTGACAGCAGTTCCGGCCGCGTGGCCCCGTCAGCGGGGGAGACTGTGCGGACCTGCGTGTAGCCGTTCGCATCCATGAAACGCAGGGCGGTAAAGCGGTTGAACCAAGTATAGGCGACCTGTTCGATGACCTGCTGTTTGTCGGCCTTGTTGATGGCGTTTTCGAGGTCTTTGACGGCTTTGGGGGCCTCACGTCGCGCGGCGCTGCCCTCGGCCAGCACGACGTCGAGCTTGGAGGTGACCTGATCGATCAACAGGTTGCGGGCGGCCTGGGCAAATTTCTTGAGCGCGTTGGTATCCATTACACAATTACTTTCTTACCCGCGCGGATTTCGGCCAGCAGGGTCTTTTTCATTTCTTCAAGGTACTGGTCGACGTCGGCCTCATCGGTCAGCAGCGTTTTGGGGGCTGTGACTTTGAGCTGCGAGGCGAGAACCGTTGTGGGGGGCTGCGGCGCGGGCGCAGGCCGGTCCGACATGCCGGGCTGTGGTTCGGGCGCAGGTGCCGGTCGCGCAAGGCGGTCTAGTTCGGTGACAACGTCCGACAGCAGGTTGGTGCGCGCGCCATTGGCACGGTCGCGCAGCACGGGGATCAGCGTGACCGTGTCGAGACCTGCCTTGTGGCTTTCAATGCGGGCGGTGATGCGGGCCTGTTTGTCCGGATCAAGTGTCTGGAAGTCCGGCATTTGTGCGATTTTGGCAGAGACGTCTTCGACCTCAGAGATGACGGCTTTGCGTTCCTCAAGCACCTTGAGTTCGACCTTGTTTTTCAGATCAAACAGGTCGGATTTGAGGTTCTGGATCGATGACCCCTTAAAGCAACTCGGATCCTCTAATGCAGCGCGCAGCTTCGCCCCAGCATCAGGATCGACATAGTCGATGTTGGCAGATTGGTTGGCGAGCATATCGCGGGCATCATCGTAGATACCTTTTTGTGCCCCCCCCATGAAGGATTTCACCTTGTCCAGGATATCCTCCTTCGCGTTCAGAAGGTCATCCTCGCGCTTGGGCGCGTCGGAAATATACCAGTTCGCTGGTTTGCCCTTCATGCCCCGCAGCAGTTCATGGAACGGCTCGAGCGCGGTCAGGAAAGGGTAGCGGTGTGACAAGCGAACAAGACCGTCTACCTCGGCTTCGAGTGTATCAATGCTTGTAGCCCATTCCGCACCCAAACCGCGCGCATCTGTTCCCGATGAGGGGTGCGCAAAGAGCTCCTGATAAAGTTCCTTCGCTCGACGAATTTCTGCAGCGGAGAATTCCGTCTGAGGGGTCAATAGTATGTTCGGAAGCGCGTGACTGTTGTTCAACGCTTTGGCAAGGTCCAAGCCTTCCTTGATGGCGCTGTCGACGCGCGCTTCGATTTTGCCTTTGGCGACCAAGCTGCCCGCAAGGCAAAGGACTGCGGTAATTGGCCAGCCGTAGGGTTTGGATGTGAACCGATCAGCCAGATATTTGACGGAGACCTTCACCCCGTTGCGTGCCTGCGCGTTGATGAAGCTGAGGACGTCTTGTTCGGCTTCGTTGATACCTGTGCCGTCAGAACCGAAGAGCCCGCTTTCCGATTGTACCGCTTTGTTGATATCGGCCTCGGTATAGCTGACGCCGCGCAGCATCGGGAGATTGGTGTAGACTTTGTCGACCAGGGACTGGAACGCCTTGCTGATGCGCTCTTGAGCATCCTCTCCACCGATCTCCAATTCGTCACCCCTGACGAAAAGTCGGGCGCTTCCCATCAACTTGCGAAGCCGCATTTCAAGGTCTTTTGCGCGGCGACCGTTTTGTTCGCCTTTTTCTGCGACGATACGGTCGCGGCCGGGCTGCGGAGAACCGCTGCGGGACTGACGGATAAACTTGTCCGTTTGCTTAAACAGGATCAGGTCGCGGACAAAGTTGGCATCTGGTTTCATGGTAACCGCGAGCTCTTCCCGAGACATGGTTTTCATTCGAATGCCATCGGGGCTTTCAACCTCGTCGCTGAGGGGCGAAACGAGATTGATTGCCAGTTCGTACTCGCGACCAACCGCGTGATCATCGAGTTTCCGGGTAAAGGCATATTCGCTATTCGTTGCGAGATGCTTGATCTTGCGATGACGCAGAATGGTATCGAATGCGAGGGTTTCGAGTTCTTTCGAGAGCTCAGAAGGGTCTATGTCGAGGGCTTTGATTTCCGCTTCGACATCCTTTTCCTCATTGGTGAGGAATTCATAGACCTCACCGTTCCGCTGGATGTAGGTTTCCCTTTCCAGACGGCTCAATGCTTCCTCGATCTTGCGACGTTGGCTTGTCTGGTCCGCCTCAAAGTCTGACAGGAGCAGAATTCCGATGTTTCGAACCGACGGTTTGAAGCCTTTGACGTATTTGACGAGGAACAAGGATTTCAAAACCCGAACGGCAAAAGGATCGTCCAGGTTTTTTTCGGCAATCTGAATACTCTGTTGAACCGAAGATTTCAGCGCGGTGCGTATCCCTTCGAACATCAGATCGAAAGTGGCCAGGCCACCGACCTCTGTGTCTTTCAGCTTCTTCGAGACCTCTTGGAAAACGCCCAGCATCGACCGCTCGCCAACCGAGCTGTGTTTGCCTTCAAATGCGTTGTGCTCAGACAAAGACGTGATTGCCATTTGAAAGAGGTCATACTGATAGGGAGGGAAAGGATAGCTTGAGATGAAGTGGTCGCGATCCCGGTAGTTTTTGAGCTTCATCGACCCGTCAGCAAAATCGAACAGGGTCTTGAGGTTGTTTTCTTCGCGGTCATGAAGGTTGCCAAGCGTTACTTGCCCTTCCGACGTTTTGGCGAGGAGGCGGCGCTGGATCACTTCGGCGACGTCGGCCGAGTTCAGCGGCATGCGGTTGCTGAAGCGGGCCTGGATTTTGGAGAAGTCATTCTCTTGCTGTTGCGTCATGTCGCCGATAACCGACGCCATATCTTGCTGCGCAGTTACTATGATCCAAGCCTGCCCTTTGCATTTGGTGTTAAGGCTCTCTGCGATGGTTTGCAGGTTGGTCATGAGCTTCACATTGTCCGCAATATACTGGCCGACTTCGTCAACGAAGAAGTTTAGCCGGAAGCCCTTGGGCTGGTCATCGATCCAAGCTTTGACTGTTCCAGCGAAGTCCTCAATTGAGACGCGTGTGTCCTTCCGGTATTGGCTCAGGATGTCTTTTGCATCTGAAGGATCACCACCGGTTGCTTCTGCAAACGCTGTCGCAATGTTCTTGGCTTCGAGTAGCGCCTGTTCCCGACCGCGCTCCCAGTCTTTCCCGGCAGCGCTTCGAAAAGCTTCTTTGAATGCTTCGAATTGCCCACGCCCCTGCAAATCGCGTTCGAATTGCGCGATATGAGGCTGTTTGCCATAGAACCCGCAGGCTTCGTCAAAGACCTTTTGGAAGACAGATAGAAGCGCATCTACATCCGTTTTCGAGATCACATCTGCCTTCTGGTCTATATTGAACAAGATCGATTTCGACGGGATGGAAACGGCCTTGTTGAGTGCGCCTGCCAGCATTGGCTCGCCTTTGAGCTTCTCAGCGAAGATCTCGTGAGCGGTTTTGCCGTCGACTTCACGATTTTCAAGCAGTAGAGCCAGCATCTTCAGCAAGTGCGACTTACCAGAGCCAAAGAAGCCAGAGATCCAGACGCCATTTGAAGTGTCATAATTGTTGTAGGCCTCGAGGAACTGTTCCAGCCGTTGGCCGATCTCCCCTGTGATGACGTACTCGTCGAGTTCGACCCGAAGGCTTGCCTTGTCATCGGCCTTAATGACGCCGTCAATGGCGCGATCAACGGGTTTCTCAAAAATGTCTTTTAGCAGCTGGGCCATGGGCTTAGACCTCGTAATTCAGAATGTTGAAGGCGCGGTAATACTTGTCGTCATGAAGCTGGCCAAAGAGATCCAATGACGCGCCAGTCGCCAAAGCATGGGTGTAGCTTCCTGGGAAGAAGAGAACGGTTGGTGCTTCTTTCGCCGTGCTTTGTAGGTTGTTCAGCACGTTGTGAGATCGGATGTAAGGATAAACTTCACCGACGCCTGACAAGAAAATGACGTCATGCGGGGTCGCTCGGATCGCCTGGCCAATATGCGGGATCAGATGAGCCTGTGGGTCCAAGACGCCCTGTAGAAGTTCCTTGATCTCACCCTTGCTACTGTCGGCCTCAATTTCAAGAACCTGCTCTAAGATCCCGCGCTCTGAAAGTATTTCGAGCGCGAGATCGTAGAGGTTCAGGTCCAACACTCGAGTGCCGGAGTGCTGAATTCGGGTCACTAGATCTTCACGATCCTCAACCATGGTGAGCCCTTCCTCGGCGGGAAAGGGATAGATGAAAAATGGCACTTCATTCCCTAGGCCTTGTTTGGTCAGGAAGCGTTCACTGGTGATCACGCTGTAGAGGTGCTCGGCCCGCTCTTTCCGGTTTAGTTCTCGTTTCAATTTAAGCTCCCTCAACCGGAACGCTGGGGAAAAAGGCCAGCTCGCCGGGGTTGTGGTCTTCAATCATGTGTTTCAAACGTGTGGAAATAATCGCGGTTTGAATGCGATCATCTTCTGAAATGATCCCGGCTTCACGCATCATGCGAAACATGATTTGACGAAGTTTAAGGCGGGTCGACCGACTTAATCCGGCCAGTCCTTCATCCCATTCAGCTTTTGCCTCAAAAAGAATGTCAAAGCTTTCGAGCGGTAAATCGAGTTGGTAAGACAGGTATCGCTCTCTCACCACTTCCACCGCAAATTCACGAACGAACCGGTATGCGCGGCATGTGGCGATCCACAACAGCGCCTGCTGTTCGGAGCGGTCCGCCTCTTCCACAAGGTAAGCGCGTTCCTCATCCGTAAGAGTAAGCAGTCGGTTAGAAATTTCGCGCAACGATCGGCGGTTCGATGCTGATTTCGGTAGGCTGGTTGTGCCTTCCTCCATGGCTCTGAGAATTGTGTCTTCCCACGCTTCACCGTCTTCATGCAAGCGCGCGACTTCCAGGCTTTCGTTCAGGAAGAGCCCGCCGGTGCTAAATGACATCTTGTAGTCTTGTCTCGCGAAAGCACTCATCGCCGTCCCCTCTCGAGAGCAGCGCGGACTTCTCCGTCATTGATCAAAACTATATGCTGATCCTGTGGGGCGCGGATACTAGGATCAACGTCAAGGCCAAGCCGCTTTAGATTGTAGAACAACAGGCACTTTCGCACTGAAAGTTCTGCCGCCCCGTCATTCATTGCATAGTCGAGCTCGACAATCCTGCGTTGGTTTTCAGACAGGCCAGGGTGCGGTGCGATTTTGAGCGTTATTGTTTGGTGCCAGTCTTCATCTGTACCGGCGTCGACATCTGATTGTTCCCCCAATGCGCTTTTCAGTATGCGTCCGAGAACAAAGTCTTTGAAGACCTGGTCTTTTGAGCATAGCGCTCTCGCATGCCAACGAAATCCGTCATGTGCGAGGGCATGAGGAATGATAACGCGATCTTCTGGATCGGGGGACGACATCGACTGATAGCTTATTTGCAGCTCTTTGCCCTGTTCACAGGCTAATAAGACGTTGCGAAGTGTTAGCGCGCTTAGTCCGCGCCCAGGCACAGTGGTTGCCAGAATGTCCGGCTGATAGACAATCCAGTCTGCAGCGGGGACTGAACCGCCCCGTGAGATCGACAGGAGATCATCAAGATACTCTGACGGATCAAGCGCAGTGTAATGTTCTTCGAATTTCGGGCCCAGAACGTAGGTCTTGGCCGTTTTATCGTAGATGATGTGTTCGGGATGATCATTGATGTAGCTATTGAGGTCTTTCGAAGCTTGAGCCCGACTGAGGCCCATAACATCCATCAGATCCGCAAGGCCGACACGTCCACGCCAAAAGACCCTGTGCTCAATGAATGCACGGCGATCCTGCTGCCATCTTGAAAGACTATTCGATTCGCTTGTCATAGCTTAAGTCTAGTTCAACCCAGAGGATGGGTCTACATTTAAGAACCATATACTCAGCGGACTGACTGCAATATCTTGTAATTCTGTCAGCGGGTTGAGGGATTGCTTTGGTCTTGTATCGCGCGCGGCCTGGGAAGTAACGCATGGTCTCAGAAGAACCCACGCCTAATCGCGCGGGCAACATCTCCCAATAGACTACACCGGGGCTCAACGGGCCGATGGCCCGCTCACCCCGATCCAGACATCATTCCTTTTGTTTGGTCCGCCCAACATCCCTGACCGTGGCGGTCAACCTTAGTCCATCCCCAAAATCAGCCACCAATTTCCCCTGTCTCGCGGGCGAGCCATTCCTCGCGGGGCAAATTGGCGTCTGATTTTGGCGCAGACATTTTCTTCGCAAATGTGGCCGATTGACAGCCCCGTTCAGGGCCGTGGGTCGGGCTTTGCCCTCTCCCACTCTGTTCCGCCGAATACATGCGTATTCGGTCAGATCAGGTGGCCGAGGCGCAGCCCATCGGCGGAAGGGGGCGCGAAGCCTCACCCGCGTTACTTTGATTGAGGAGGCCACAAATGGCACCGAAGTTTGATGTTTATGCCCATGTCACCGACACCATTATTGCGGAAATCGAGGCAGGCACGCCGCCTTGGCGCAAACCGTGGACAGGGAGCGCGTCGGGCATTGCCCTGCCAACCCGACACAACGGCGAGGAGTATCGCGGGATTAATGTCCTGATGCTCTGGGTCATGGCGGCCAAGCATGGCTATGTATCCAGCCGCTGGATGACCTACAAACAGGCGCAGGAACTGAGCGGCCAAGTCCGCAAAGGCGAAACGTCGTCGACCGTGGTCAAATATGGGACGTTCACCCGAGAGAACGAATTGGGCATCGAGGAAGAGCTTCCCTATGCGCGCGCCTATCGTGTGTTCAATGCGGATCAGATCGATGGCTTGCCGGAGGATTACTACATCCGGCCCGAGGCCCCGCGCGATCTTGGGACGTCCGAAGATTCTGAGCTTAAGGCGTTTTTCAGCCGAACAGGGGCGGAGATCCTCACCAGTGATGATCCGCGCGCCTACTACAGCCCCGCCAAGGACCACATCCATATGCCGCCGATTGCCACTTTTCACAATGCGGCAGGCTACTATGGGACGTTGGCCCATGAGATGATCCATTGGACCGGCAGCGAAAAGCGGCTTGAGCGGATCAAGAAATTTGCGAACCGCGAAGCCTATGCCTTTGAGGAGTTGGTGGCGGAAATCGGTGCTTGTTTCCTTGGTGCTCAGATTGGCGTCGCGCCGGAATTCGACCAGAGCGCCGCTTATGTTGAAGGGTGGTTGAAAGCGCTCAAAGAGGACAAGCGGGCGATTTTTCGTGCGGCGTCCGAGGCCCAGAAGGCAGCCGATTTTGTCCTAGCAGCCGCAGGTCAATCGAAAGCGGCCGCAGCATGAGCGGCCCCGCAATCCTGCCCCCGATGACGTGCCGCAAATGCGGCGCGTCAAACCCAGTGATCTTTCTAGCGCCGATCATCGTGAAAGGCAGTTGCACCTGTATTTGCTTGGATTGCGCCGAGGCCCGTTCCTGGCTGGATCCGGACGGAAACATGAAAGCCGGTGTTGAGCTTTGAGCACCAGCGCCCCGCCTGAAGTGGCGGGGCGCTGGCCTTGGGGGATGAGATGAGAAATTGAGGCCCGTGCTACTGCGCACGGGCCGCTCTGAGAAACGGGCTGTGCGGAGGATCGACCGGCTTTCAGCCCGCTCACCTCCTTCAGACTCTTTTCAGTTTGATTGGTCCGCCCAACATCCCTGTCGCGTCCCGTCAATGGGCAAGCGCCGCGCGGTCGCGTCGTCAAAGCCTGCAACCCGTGTCCTCGCGCGAAGGCGCGCTGCGGGCCGCACCAGTTGCTGGCTTTGACCCATTGACTGGCCGCGTCAGGGGCGTGGGTCGGGCTGTGCCCCCACCCACTCTGTTCCGCCGAATACATGCGTATTCGGTCAGATCAGATTGGCCGGTGTGCAGCCCATTGGCGGAAGGGGAGCCAAGCCCCAACCGCAGCACCCAAAAGGAGGCCACAAATGGCTCACAAATATCAGCCCCCGAAATTCTGGACCTGCGACTGTGATCGCACGACCGGCGGTCATATCATCGACGGACTCTATAGCACCTGCGTCTATTGCAGGAAGCATCGACACGAGCTGAAAGAGATCGTTGTTCCGTCAGGTTTGGGCGGTGTGTTCTGCGTCGAGATCCTCAGCGTCGAGGATGACTGCGCCAAGGTGAAGGTTGCCAAGAGCTCGAACGGCTTTGACGCGCTGCCGCCCTTCACGGTGCCGTTCAAAGACGTCGCCCCGCGTTGGAAGCACAAGGCGGGAGAAATCCGATGACCCCTGACCATCACAGCGATGATTTTGCGACGGCGCGTCTGGAAGATACCGTGAGTTTGCGAAGCGCAGCCCGCGAGGCGCGCGCCACGCTTTACGCGGTATTGAACCGGCTGGAGCTGAACGATCTCGAGGGTGAGGAGCAGCCATATGTTGACGATTGTCTTGGGGCTCTCGCAATCCTTGAGGAGGCGTTGCGATGACCGTGGAAGACATCAAAGCAGCAGTGGATGCGGGCAACCGCGTTCATTGGATCAACAGCGGATATTTGGTGACGCGTGATGACCTCGGGCAATACCTCATCACATTCACGCGGAACGCGTCGGCTATCGGTTTGACCAGTCGGGATGGCACCCGCCTGAACGGCAAGCCCGACGAATTTTTCATCAGTGAAAACGCAGAGGTTTGCCATGAGGTATTCTGACATCAGGCAGGCGGCCCGAGAGGGCCGCGCCAGTGTGCATCTGCATGGGTTCTGCAATTTGCCCGATGGCGGGCAGGAGTATTGTGATGATCCAGAACTGATTGATGGCTGGGCGATCTATGTCCGAGTTGAGACCCCGGACGACCCGCAACAACCCTTTGATCTGCACGAGCTGCCCGATCATCAAACCTATGCCAGCGCCGAAGGCGCGGCCCGCACAATAGCGCTGCAATTGCTTGGCGATGCTGAGGCGTGGAACCACGACTAGTGGTGCCATGCCTTGCGCATGAGGCCGGGCTTTGCCCGGCGGTCGCAGCCTATGGCTGCTCCAAACGGAATACAGGCAGTTGATTCAATATTATAATATTGAATCAATCATGGCGAAGTGCCATAACTGGGCTGCCTGTATGATGCTGGCAAGAAATAGGGGTGATTACTTCACATGGGCCGACCGCGCGTACCACGGCACAAGCGACTGACACAAAACCAGCGTTTTTCGATCGTGCGCAAGCGTGCCGAGGGGGTGCCAATCGAGGATTTGGCTCGTGAATTTGGCGTCACGACCCGCAGTATCTTCTACACATTGAAGGCCGATCAAAGCCGCAAGCTTGATGCGCGGGTGCGCTCTGAACTGGTGAATGTCCGGCTGACGCCTAAGGAGCTGGCGGGCTTCGATGCAGTGCTGACGCGGCATGATATCGCCAGCCGGGCGGAGGGGCTGAGGCGGTTGATCCATGCGTCAAACGATCTCTTTGTTCCCGACGATGAACTGGCCAACCAGATGCAGGGGTTATCGGCCTCGCTCAATCGCACCGGCAACAACATCAACCAAATTGCGCAGCGCCTGAACGAGGCGAAGCGCCAGGGTAAACCGCCACCCTACGGCAATTCTGCCCATGGTCAGGTTCGTGCCTTAGCGGGGCTGATATTCGATATCGCGGATCAGGTTCAGGACATGGCGCAACGCAGACGAAGCGCTCTGTCCGGCGAGGTTGCACGCGTTCTGGGAGGCTTTGCCGATGGCTCGGAATAGCGCCGTTGCTGCCGCGCAGGAGGCGTTCTTCGATCGTGATTGGAGCCGCATTCGCGGCAGCGTCCCGCGCGCCCGTGCCAAACAGATGGCGCGCGCTGCCATGGGGCATTCTCCCGCGATCTTCAAAGCCATTCGCGATGGCGGCACGCACAACAAAACTCAGCTGCGCAACCAGCTGGAATACCTGACCACCAAGTCGAGCTTTATCATCGACAGCCGTGGCACCTATGACGGCCAAAGCGTTCTGTCAGCCAAAGAGATCGAACAGGTCACGCGTCGGTTTTCAGCGCAATGGAATGAGGGATTTCATCCAAAGCTCGGACATACCTCGCACCTCTTGATGGCCTTCCCAATTGGCACGCGCGGCGAGCATGTTGCCGAGATCACGCGCGAGATCTGCGAGCGGTTCTTTCAGGGCGAAGGCAGCCACTTTGACTACATCGCGGCAGTGCATGAGGACCGGGACCACCCGCATGCGCACATCGTTCTGAACCGGCGCAGCAAGGACGGTGAATTCTTCTTTCTGAAGGAAGGGCACCATTTCAACTACGACAGTTTTCGCGAGGCAATGGTGGCGGTGTCAGACCGCTATGGGCTGCGCCTTGAAGCGACCCGAAAGCTCGAACGTGGGGTGACGACAAAGACGCCAATCGATGCAGACCAGCGCCGCGCAGAAGCCACTGGCCAGAAGCTGACCGAGCGTGAGCGCGTCGGGCCAGAGCTTGACCGTGCCTTGGCTGAAGTCGCCCAGAACGCGCGGCTTTATCGCGGCCTGGCTGCCGAGGCCTCGCGCGAGAACCAGCATGACATTGCAGCAGCCTTGGACAAGGCCGCGACGCTTTTAGCGCAGGGCAAACCGATAGAAGCAGATGGAAAGGTATATGGCATGGCCGAAGAACAGCATTCCTTTGACGAGGTCGTGGATGCCTTTCACGACAAGATCAACCAAGCTGAACGCATTGTGGCGGACGCGCCTGTAGAGCGGCGAGCGGCCCTCGAACATGAGCTGAACGACATCTATCGCTCACTGTCGCATCTGAGCCCAATGGGATCGCAGTCCCACACCTTGCTCGAAGATGCGTCCAAAAGTGGGATCTATTCGGTAGCGAATATACGGGCCGAGGCCCAAGGAGCTTTGCAGGCTCCAGCTTTGGCAGAGCTTCTTCAGCAGGCTTTGAAAGGCACCGGCATTGCCGCGCAAGAGGTGACGCGTCGTGTCGAAATAGGCGCGGGCAACGCCGCGCTCGAGCGGCAATGGCTTGGGCAGGATTTGAAGGCGATTGCCGACAAAGAGGGCTTTGACCTGTCACGCGCCGATGAGCTCGAGAAAGCGATCGACCGCCTTGACCAGGTGCACAGCGATCTGGGCAGTGTGTTAGCCGATGCTGAAGTTCTCAAAGACAGTGGGGCGGTGGAAGCCGACTGGCAGGAAGCCATCACCGACCGGCTTCCGCCGATCACTGCTGAAATCCTGAGCCGTATGAGGGAAGACCCGACCGCAGATCCATTCCACAGCGATCTGGAGCGCGAGACCTTGAGGGCCGAACTGGAGGATCTGGCCGGTGAAGAAAACACCCCTGACTTGGCGATTGGTGATGAAACCACGCTTGAAGAACACATCGAAGACCGCCTGGAAAGGCTCTATGCGGCCAAGGCCTACCTGCAGAGCGATGCTGCTCTGGCGAACAGTGTAGCGATGGAGCATGTCCTCGACGAAATCGCCAATGAGGAAATTGATGTTCAACGCGAGCGGCATGTCGATGCCGACGCCGAAAAGGGCCTGACGCATGGGTAAGATGCGGATCGCACTCGGCGTCATGAGCTTTGCTTTTCTTGGCGCGGTGCTCGGGTATGTTCTGGCATCGGCCTTTCTGACATTCCGCTGGTTTGGGGTCGGGGCGGATATCAATTTCCTGATGTTGGCGCGCAGCTATGGGGTTCTCCGAATGACCCATCCGACCGATATGCAGATAGTTCACTTGATCGTTGGGATCAGCACTGGTGCCGGTGTTTTGCTCAGTGCGGTCTTGATGAACGATGCGCTGACCAAATTTGGGGAAACCCACTGGCAGCACATCTCCGAGATGAAGCGGAACGGCTTTTTCGGCAAGCCCGGCCACGGCTTTGTCCTCGGCAAAATGGGCAAGCCCAAGAGTCGCAAACCCTTCGTGATGTCCAAGGTGTTCCCCCATGCCCTGATCGTCGCCCCGACCGGACGCGGAAAAACGACGGGGTTCGTGATCCCGAACCTTTTGACCTATCAGGGCAGCGCGGTGGTGTTGGACGTGAAGGGAGAAAATTTCGAGGCGACGGCGCGCCATAGGGTCGCGCAGGGCGACAAGGTGTTCCGCTTTGCGCCCACTGATTGGAAGGATGGCCGCTCGCACCTCTACAATCCCTTGCTGCGAATATCGGCGCTGGAAAACGTCGACCGCCAGCAGATGGAGCTGCAACTCCTGGCCTCCCTGTTTCTGCAAGCAGATAACGACCGCGTCCAAGGGCTGCTCGACGGTGGCATCGACTTATTTGTGGCGGCAGGGCTTTTGGCATTCGAGCGAAAGCGGCCAACCTTGGGCGAGATCTACCGCATCACAGCGTCAGGCGGTGACAAACAGAAAGAGTATCGCCGCCGAGCCGACGAAGTCGTCAATCCGGCCGCCAAGCTAATCTTCATGCGCATGGCCTCGACCAACAACGACACGCTGACGTCCTACCTGTCGCTCTTGATGACATCTGGCCTCAAACAATGGTCGAACCCTGCCATCGATCGCGCAACTGCGACCTCTGACTTCGATTTCCGCGATATCCGAAAGACGCCGTTTTCGGTCTATCTTGTGGTCGAACCGCTGATGGTGAAACCCCTCGCGCCACTGATCCGCCTTTTCTTCGCAGATTTGCTGGCATCGTTGCAGGACCATGAACCCGGCAAGGACGAGCCTTGGCCTGTGATGATCATGCTCGATGAGTTCAACCGCTTGGGCAAAATGCCCATCGTTTTGGACAGTATTGAAACACTGCGATCCTACCGTGCGAACCTCGCGATCGTCACACAGACAATCCCGGCGCTGGACGAAATCTACGGCGAAAATGCCCGGCGTGCCTTGCAGGGCAACGCGGGCATCAAGCTCTATCTGACCCCCTCAGATGAAAAGACCATCGAAGAGCTCAGCAAAGCCGTTGGCAAAACTACCAAGCGCGTTGTGACCCGCTCACGGTCGGTCGGCCGCAACCCATTTGCGGGGCGCAGTATGTCTGAACGGACGGAAGAGACGCCTTTGTTACCTGAGGATGAGGCCCGTCGCATGGATCTTGATGACATCGTTCTGGTGGTCGACGCGCAAATGCCCGTGCGCGCCAAGCGGATCAAATACTATGAGGATCGGTTCTTTAAGCAGATCTTCGACAAGCAAACCGGCGATCTGCCATATCCGTCAGCTGGTGACCAGATGCGCGGGCTGCAAGGGCAGATCAAGGCGCTGGAGGCTAAGATTGGAGCGCTTGAGATGCCGAAAGCGGTTTCAGGTGACGGCTCTGGAGGTGGTGAGAAACGGCGCGATGAGATTGAAGAATTGGCGTCCGGTAGTCAAAATGCTCAGTCAGATGAACAGGCCAGTTTGGGTGATTATCAGGCCGGCACTGAAAGGGTGGAACGGTTCATGGAAGAGGCTGCTCGGAGATAACGGGCCGATTCCAGACTTTCGCTGCAGGTGCAAATTCACTTCTAGGCTAAGAATTCTTAGTTGGTTCGACGTCAAGAACGATGACGTCAAATCGCTCCCGTTGTTCCTGCGACAGCATTTCCTTCAAGGTTCGTTCCAAATCTTTTGCGTTGGAAGGTTTAGCGATTCCTGCTGGTGCCTTTGGTAGCGCTCCGGCGCTCAATCCAAACCAAAAAACCAGATAGATACCGAAGCCGTCCGCACCTGGATCATCGGCATAGTCTTGAAGTTGCTCCGTAACTGCCGTCCACAATTCAGTGTTGTAATGGCGCTTTGCTTCTATTGGCAGGTTTCTTCCAGCCCCGGTTGCAAGGAGAATGTCTGCCCTTCGCCCACCAGCTCGCTGCGCTTCTGACAAAGCCAAATCAACGGAAAAGCTTTCCAACTTTGGCCGAATGACGGTCAAGGCCTGGTCTCGGCAGACATTTTCGATTTTTGGATTTACAGCCTTCCCGTTTTTGTCGGTATTCCAATAGCCACTCCAAGCAGGAAGATCTCCTCGGCTAATCTCTTCCTGATAGCCCCTGAGGACCTCAACCATAACGGCGCGGAGGTCTGATGCGTTGATAGGGGGACCTCCGGCCAATGTCTCTTGGACCTGCTTTGTTGATGGATGATTGAAAGTGTCATCCCTTATTTGCTTCAAGTTGTTGGAAATCGCGTGGCGGAGTTCACTTTCCCAGGCTTTCAGAACAGGCAAATCACGCAGCTGAGTGAGCGTTTTTCTTGCTTCTCGATCGGCGATTTCAGCCAAGCTGTTGATTGAGTGCTGAATGGTATCTCTAGGGCCGAACATGTCGCCAGCAGGCGAGAATTCTGGTCCAAGAATTTCAACCACGGCTCCGTGATAAGAGAGTCTGTCATGTGTTCCAGCGAGTGGGAACGACTTAGTGACGGTTTCATTGACGTTTGAAAGCTCTGCCAGAGCCTTGCCGGCCTTTGCGAAGGTACTCAGAAATTGTTTTCTCCACTCGCAAGGGGAGATTGCAAATGCAACCATTGACCAGACTTGCTTATTTTCCTTTGAGACGGCGTTATCTGACATTTTCGCTTTACAGACTTTCAGAATTTCCTCGGCAGGCCACTGATGTACAGTTGCTTTGACCAATGATCTCAGAACTTTGGGAGGGAAATCATGGCGCTTGTCAAACAACTTAGACAACGCCAGGGACGCAGTTTTTGATCGTGTTTTGCCGCAGGAGAAGTCATGAACCAAATCGATGTCGATTGTATCGTCACCTTGTTTTAGCGCGATACGGGCGTCCAGCTCTCCCAGCCAAAAACTGACCAGCAAGTCGCTTGCAAGCTCGCCCTCATGATCCAGCTTGCGAAGTGCCCAGCCTTTCAACTGGCTCCGATGCTCTTCGTCTTCGCAAAAGAACCTATTCAGGAGGACCAATAAGGCGGCTTCAAGGGGTAACTTATCCAGCGCCTGAACGTTCTCTTCCTTCATGTGAATGCTTACCGCTGCTACGACGGCGGTTTCCATGCAGTTACGGCTTTGTTTCGCCCGTAAGCGCCCAAGCTCGGACACAGAGATACCGAGCCCTATTTCAGCTCGACGCATGAAACCGGCTATGATCGAGTCGGAAATTTCAGCTGTGAAATGGTTTTGGAGGTTGTCTGTCGACCACTCGCGCTTCAAGCTATCCACAAAACCGAAATAGACCATCGCTGCATGGTCGAGGTTACCTTCTCCGGACCTTAGAAGCGAGTGGCCCTTGTCCCAGTTTTCGATTCTCTTTGCTCGATCACTCTCGGCCTCCAACGCTCGCTCAGCTTTGTTTGCCGCTTGCCTACCCATGTGTTCAGGAATTTTGCAGCTCACCAAACTGGAAAGAATTACTCCCTCACCAAGATTCTCTTTGATTACGTAATAGGCGTCCCAGTAGACGGGCGCTGGACCATCCAATCTTCTGCAAACATCTGCAACGGCTGCGAGCAGTCTCTTATCGGCATCTTCGATGGGTTTCGCATCCACCAACGCAATGAAATCACTACCAAATAGCTTCGAGTAGAAGCCTCGGGCCAACGCCCGTAGACTTGCCATTGAACTCTGCTTTTCTTTCGGTTTGACCCAAGGAGAAATCAGCCCTCGAATGCACTTTTCAGATGGAGCCCGACCGGTCGCTTCCGTGAAGTTGAAATATGGCATCCATGGCCCGTCGTCCGGAGTTACCGAGTTCAAGACTTCTTTGAATAGCATAGTTTCATTGTCAGGGGCCTTGTCCAGCCATTCGGCGACCGCTTTCTTCGTCTCCCTTGAATCATTGTTCCAACGATTATGGCCAGCATTCTTCAGCCACTTCCAAAGAGTATTCGCAGTCAGTAGCTCCTGAGATCGGATCGTTGCTGATAAGATCCGGTCCAGATCATGAGAGATCCCATAGCTTTTTCTACGTTTATCGGATTTGGGTCTCCAACTTTCGACGGGCACGTCGAAGAATTCCACAATTGGATCAGCCTCCAAGCGGCGCACCAGGCGCGAAAGACGTCCAATTGTGTTGTCTTCTTCCGATATTTCGTAGTCAGTGAATATGGAAACTACGTCTGAAAAACCTAGATCCCCCGCGTCAAAGCGTGCTGCGATGTAAGCGCGTAGATTTTCTCGTCCGTTTGAGGGAGGCTCTGTGTCTAAGTCGTCAAACAGGGATCGCATTGCTGCCTGGGGCCGCGCTTCTCCGTTCATCCATGCGTCAAAAGCTCTCCAGCGCTGCCACTCGGCGCGCTTGGGGTCCAATGCTATGCTTCGCAATAGCGGCCGCAAGCTTTCCACAGGTTTGCCTGTCGTGAGGATATCGTAAACAGTAGCAAGTGAGTGACCTGGTCCGGCATTGCCGTTCAATATAGCCTTCAGGGTGGGTGCCAAGTCTTCGCCTGCCAGGGTATTTAGCGCGGTATCGCCCTCACTATGCGAACGAAAGAACGGATCATCCCTATCGAGTGAGAGGAGTAACTGTTTACGTGTTTTGGCAGAAAAGGCACCGGCGTCCCCATAGGCCACGACCGTCAAAGGGTCCTTGGCACATAGAACTGCGGCGAGATCTTGCTTGCCCAGCTTTTCCAAATGAGCAGCCAGCCAAGCATATATCCCCCGCAGTTCGGTGGGGGATTTTTGATCTGTGGAGCAGATAAGAGCCAGTACGCGAGATAAAGGAACACGCGAAATGTGCGAAGTACCTACGGCCCTCTTCGCCAGAAATCGTGCTGCAAGAAACTCGGCTACACTTCGGTGGATGGGCTCAAACTCTTCACCCTCTCCGGTAAACAAAGGCGTGTCGAGCGTCTCGTCGACAAGAGCCTTTTCTAAACCTATCTCATCGGTTCGTTGGAGTTCAGTTGCATCGATGGTGCTTGGAAGCATGGCATTTGACGACCAAAATGCACGGGCGCCCGTAACAAGTAGCAGAGCGCTAAGCTCTTCTGCTGTGCTCAGTATTTCAGAAGCAGGTTTTGCAGGTTGAAACCGACGTTCTTCATTGTTTTCGTGGCACAATTGGCTGGTTGCAGCTTCGAAGACATCATACCTAGTTTCGGGCCAATCGCCCTTTGCGGACACTACCTTTTCCAGTAGAATAAGGCTAAGTGGGTTTTCAAGGAACGCACCGGCACCCTTCTTTAATCCTTCGTCGTAGAATTGTTCAGGGCTTTCTATCCCAGTGGATGCGAGTATCGTAATCGCCTCTTCCCTCTCAAGGGGTAGCAACCTTGCAACGACGATGTCATCAGTATGCCCATACTGCTCATTGATTGCGTTTAAATCTGCGTCCTTACGCCAATCCTGTGATCGGCAGGATAAAAGCCAACCGTTTGGGCATTTTTTTTGCAGCGATATCGCAAGAAAATTGGCTTTATCTGCGGCGGAACCGTCAGAGCGATATTCGTCAAGAGCATCAAGATAAGCTCTCTCAGAGAAACAGTTTTCAGTCGGCGAATTTACCAGAGTTCTAACGTTGATCTTTTGAGAATGCGTGTCTTGAGCTTCTTGTCTCAAGACAGCAGATTTTCCCATACCAGGTTCGCCGATCAAGACCACGCGTTTGAAGCGTCGAAGGTCGCGAACAGAACGAATCAAGTGGGCGTCTTTGCTGATACCCTCAACAACGCTTACTCGGCGATCCAATGCGACTTGAGATGTTTTGGTATTCAAAAGTCGATCCACTCGAATTGTTCCATTGTCGGCCATAGCTCTACCGTTGCATGAAACCCCGTTGCAACAACCTTGTAGCGACGTTGTTCAGGCGCGATACTGGAGTGGGGAAGGACTAACGTCGTGTCCAGCACCTTCCGACGCTGCGGCGCAGCAATAGGGCGACTATCAAATGGCCGCTAAGGGCTCACTGCGTGAGGCCAACTAGCAGTAGTCATCGAATGTTTCGCCACGTTCCCAAGGCAAGCCTTGAGCTTCAGTCAGGGCCTTTTCCGCTCCGTCGCGCATAAAAAACGTGCCCTGGCTCTCATGAACAAACATTCCTTTTTCAAAGGTGATTTTTGAGATTGACCATGGTTTGATGGCGTCCTCGCCGTGTTCGCCGAGCAAGTAGATGGCATTATCTCCGCCAATCATCGCCACGTCTCCGACCTTTGTTTCTCCCCAAGGGGAAATTACTGCAACCGCCCCCTTCACCAAGCGGGATAGGTATTCTTTGAGTGGCTGTTCGGCTGCAGTGCCGGGACAAAGAGGAAATTCAGCTGGCACGCGCCAGTTGCGTTGAAGGGCTCCAACCGTCTTGGATGCGACCAGTTCTTCAACTGGTTCTTCAACCGTCGCTTGGCCCCGGCCAAAAACCCAGTCCCCAAGCCGGCCTCCTGTTGAGGCTTTTTCGGACGCTGACCAGCTAAGCATTCGCTGCCGACTGTATTCGGCTTCTGATCGCGAGACATTCCTCATCCACTCGAAATCTGCGGTGAGTGTCCCATTCTTCGGATTTCGCGGGTCAGCGAGAAATTCCTCGATGCTGCCATACAAATTCTGGATCCGCTTCGCAGTGATCGGGTTGAGGAGAATATTCTCCAGGCGCGTGACCCATCGTAGGTTTTCAGGACGGTTGTTTCGGCGGTTTGTATCGATGTGATCTACCACATGACTCTTACTCGGTTGTTCTCCATGAAATGCCGTCGCAACAATCCGATGAAGTTTATGATCCGAGATGGTCATATAGCCATCGCTTTTGCTTGGATTTCCAAACGTCCAAGTCTCATCAAGCGGTCGCTTCCTCTGATCTTGCCGTGCACGGCGAAGGACCGAACCATTATCGCGAACGCAGTAGCTTTCCCCACGATAAATACACTCAACTTCCGTGTTGAAAATTGCCAGTCCTTCCACGATCGGGCTCCTTCTATAATCTTTCAGCATATCACGCGGGACATCTTCCACCCTGAAATCGAAATGGTGTGTTGAGATCACGGCATCAAGGTTGAAAGGCGAGTTTGGCTGCTTGGCAACGCAGCATCAAGCTCGGACTCAATGTCCGTAGGGGCCGGTAGAATTGGGCTTGGGAATGATTTCGGGTGGGAGATAGGATGCTAAGGCATCGCGTATAAGTTTGAAATATGGTTGATATTAGCGGGGCAGAGATCGGATTGAACTATGAAGATGTTAGACGACGAAGACCTGCAAACACTTCAGCATGAAGTGCAGCGGTTGCTGGGTCGGTGCATGTTACGGCTACAACAGTATGAGCGGCTGATTAAAGCCATGGTGGCGCATCAAAAGGTCTCAGGACCGTTTCATGACTTGGAGCGGGCAAAGGCAACGCAGATTGACGAAGCGGCCCGCAAGACGCTCGGCACCTTGGTTGGTGATCTTCTTGGATCGTATATTGTTGCCGATGAGATCGACCCTCCCGAAATGACGACAACCAGTTCTCCAGAGAACGTCAATTGGTTCGCCATGCAGATGTCACTTGGCTTGCCGGATGCAGAGTTCGTCCGCGTTGAGAGTGATCTGAGAGAAATGGTAGTTCTAAGGAACAATTTGGTTCATCACTTTCTCGACCAGCACGACCTCTGGAGCCCGGATGGATGTCGTGCCGCGCAAGATGCATTGATCATGGCATACGATCGTATCGACCATCACTTCGGACAACTTCGTGAATGGGCCGAAGACATGGACAAAATACGGCATACGATGTCAGAATTCTTGCAGTCGAAGGAATTCGAAGAGCTATTTGTCAATGGAATTGCCCCCGACGGAAAAGTAAATTGGGAGGCCTCGGGCATTGTGAGCGCGTTGCGAGAAGCATTCGGTGCGTTAGCTGTCGGTGGGTGGGTACCTGTGGCTGCAGCTGGCAAATGGGTTGCCAAGCGTTACCCCGATCAACTGCCCGCCAAGTATGGATGCCTCAGTTGGCGACAGGTTGTGCATAACGCACCCATCTTAGAGCTTCGGTATCTTGAAATGGATGGACAGCGCACCGCTTGTTATCGTGAGAAGGATAGTTCCGCGACGCAGCAATAATTTCGCTAACGTTGCATGATAACTATGTTTTATCCCACAGTCGCTTTGAAGTCTGCATGGCTACAAGTTCGATCTTGTGATTGCAGGGTAAGTGCGGAAACCTATTCTAGACGCTTCGCTCGATCTGCCACCCTCTGAACCATCGAAACGGTCGCACCACCTGCCTGACGTATCCCAGCCCCAGCGATTTCAGCATTTGACCTTGTCCCAAACCGTGCTCGCGCCCGGGACCCCTTGGTGCCGACCAATCCCTTGGCGAAGCCGCCGGGCCCCGGAATGCTTGGCGGTCCGGCCATCATGAAATTGCCCGAGATTGAACGGACGATCAGGGGGGTGGCGATGATCATGCCGCCAGCGAGGAACATCATCATGAAGAAGGGCACCAGCGCGCCGATGTTGCTTGCGCCGGAGGGATCTCCGAGTTCAGTCATGAGCGAGCGGGACATGCCGACGACGGTGGAAAACACGCCTGCGATTACGAGGGGGTAGAGCGCGTAGGACACCGTGCTGGACAGCCAGCGGTGGAAATAGTCTTTGCTGACGTCGAACAGCGAAAGCGCGATCATGATGGGAGCGATGCCGATCATGAAGGCCAGCATGATTTTCGCGAAGATCAGGACAAGGCCGCAAAGCGCGCCGATGACGCCGAGGAGGAAAGCGCCGATCGCGCCGATCATGGCTCCGGCCATCCAATGCATGTTGTCACCGGCCGCGTTCAGATAGTCGCCAAATTCTTCGATGAGATCGTCGAAGGCTTCGGCAAAGTAGGATGCGCCTGCACCGCCGCCGCCAAGCCCGGCCACCATGCCGCCCGCGAGCTGGTCGAGCCCGCTGATGAGGGCGCTGGCTACTGCGTTGAATTGGACCCAGTTCATCGCAAAGAGGGAGATCAGCATGAGCTTGAGGGCGAACCAGAAGGCGGTCCGCCCATCCATGGATTTGTACTGAAACACCATGTTGAGGAAGACGCCGATCACCGCGAGCGTCGAGGCCACAGCAATGACGCCGCCAAGCTGCCCGGCGACGTTGCCAAACGTGGTCTGGGCCGCGTCTTCCAGAAAGTTGTCGGTTGTCTCTACCATCCAGGTGACGACGCCCATCGGATCTTCCTCGGTCTGTTTAGGCGCTCGCGCCGGTGCGACGTTTCAGGAAGGCCTTCAGGATGTGTTCGCCGTCAAAATCCGGCACGACCGAGACCAGCTCCCAGCCATCCTGACCAAGGGCCGTCAGCTGCGCTTCGATTTTCGGTGGCTTGGTTTTGGCGGTATTGATCAGTTCAATTTTGTATTCAAACATGGGCTGTTTCCTTTAAATGGGCCGGATCGACCGGCAGGTAGAATTCGGTTATGCCGCGCGCGCCTTCATGGCGACCGGCCTGGATGATCACGTCGATCGAGCGAGTAATGTAGTCGTTCATGTCCTGGTAGGTCATAGGCACGTCAGTTTTCAGGGCGGCGATGGCGAGACGCTGAACCGCCAGCTGAGGTGTTTCAGCGTGCAGCGTGGTCAGTGAGCCACCATGGCCGGTGTTGATGGCCTCGAGAAATGTCATGGCCTCCTTGCCGCGTACTTCGCCTAAAACAATCCGGTCCGGCCGCATCCGCAGGGTAGAGGTCAGCAGGACATCGGCGCTGCGCGTGGCTTCGTCGCGGTCAGACATCAGCGTGACGATATTTGGCTGCGTCGGTCGCAGTTCTGCGGCTTCTTCGATCGTGATGATGCGTTCGTCTGTGGGCACAAAAGAGAGGATTTTGCGTGCTGTGACGGTCTTGCCGGTCGAAGTTCCGCCGGACACGATCATATTGAGCTTGTGGGTGACGCAGAACTTGATCGCGGCGTCGATGTCACCGGTGGCCACGACATCGCGCAGCTCAGCATTGCGCTTGCGTCTTGCACCCTCGTTGCCGCGTTCTTTGCCAAAGAGATAGGCCAGCTTGATCTGTCCCAATGGAAGGTCAGCGAAGAACCGCAGAGAAATCGCGTAACCGCCATCAACGGCCGGAGGCTGGATGACTTGCGCGCGGATCGGGCGGTCACGGTAGGTGATGCTGACCGAGACGATGGGTTTCGTTCGGCTGAGCGTGGTGTTCGCGGCCGAAGCAATCTGATTGCCCAAGTCTTTGATCTCGTTCGGCGAGAGCCGTCGATTGACGGACCGCATAAAGTGATCTCCCTGAAACTCGGCCCACAGCGTGCCGTCAGGATTGATGCAAAGCTCGATCAGCTTTGGATCGCGCGCCTCGGGGATCTTGTCCATCGAGCTTTGAAGGTAACTGGCCGCCATGATCAGAAAATCTCCAGATCACGATCGACCATCACGGTGACGCGGGCACCTTGATCGACATAGATCACGGGTGAGACGGAAAGGTATTCGCCAATCACGCTTTGCGTGCTGTCTTGCAGGTCTTCGCCAATGCCCTCGAGCACATCTGAGGTGATCTCATCTTCGGTGTTTTGGGCTGCCACAGCGGGCAGGGCTCCGATCAGCGATATCAGGGCGGCTGACCCAAACCGGGTGCCAAAACGGCTGTCGACGAAGCCGGTCGTGCCGGACCGCCCCAGTTCATCACCACCGAAGGCGCTGATTTCAACGGTCTGGTTGCTGGGCAGAATGATCCGGTCCCATGCGATGGTTACGCGTTGCTGCGCGATGTCGAGGCCGGATTGATACCTCCCGATCAGACGCGCGCCGCGCGGGATCAGGATCCGCGAGCCGTCATAGGCGTGGATATCTTCAGACACCATCGCGCGGACCTGACCGGCGAGCGAGCTGTCGATCGCTGTCTCGAGCACCGCCTGGATCATCGTGCCTTGAACGACCGTGTTTGACGGGTTCACGATCAACTGGGCTTGCGTCACCTCAGCGGGTTCAGCGCCATTGCGGACAAAGTCTGTGTCGCCATCAAGCCGCCGTTGCTGCGCGGCGGTTTCACTGTTGCCGCCTCCGGTGCCACCAAAGGCGATGATCGGGCTGGCAATGCGGGCTTGGAGTTCCTCAAGTTCGGCTTGTCGCCGCCGTTCCAGCTCCTGAAGGCGCAGTTCTTCGGCCGTGGGGCCGGTTGGTGCGGGCGTGCGAGGGGTTTCCAGGCGTGCAAGCTCTAGATCGTTCTGCAGTCGCTGGATTTGTCGCGCACGTTCTTCCAACTCTTCGCGCAAGGCGGCTTGCGTTGCTTCTGCCTCGCTGCGCAGGGCATCGATCTCTGCGCCCAAGGTATCCAGTGCCTCGAGGTCGACAGTTGGGGCTTCAGGTGCAGGTGCGTTGCGCATGGCTTCGAGCTCGCGCCGCATGGCGTCCATTTGCGCGCGCAGCTCTTCTGTTTCGCTGTCTGGTTCTGGCTCCGGTGGTGGGGAAGTGTCGATCGGTGCAGGCGTGGGCTCGAGCGCACCAAAGCCCGGTCCCGCTGCTTGGAATTCATCCGGGGAGGCGGTTTCCAGGCTGTCGGGTTCAGAACCGCCAGAGAACAACAGCAAGAGGCCGCCCAGAGCGGCGATTGCCCCAATGCCTAGGGCAATAGTGACAACGGACGGTCGCGATTTTCGGTTTTGTGGTTTACCTTCAAGCGCTTCGAGGCGCTTCTTAAGCTCAGCTGTTTCACTCATCGTGGTTTGCCTCGCTCATCTCTTGGACGCAGATCTCGTCCTCCCCAAGCCTGAGAACCCATCGATCGCTGACACCTGAAACACGGATCACGCCGTCTGGCCGCGCGAACGCATTCACGCTGCGCTCATTACCGCCGGACCAACGAAAGATCGCAGGCAGCGGCGCGTTCGCGGCAAAACGGAAGTAGGTGAAGGTGCCGTCGTCCCAAATCTCACGCGGGGTGATCTCGGACCGCGCGCTGACGCCATAGGCATGGTTTGCTGGCGCAGTGGCAGCCACACGCGGTTGTCGTGGTGCCGAATCTGGATAGGTGAAGCGAATGACGTAGAAGGTCGGTGAACTCGCCTCGGTCACGTTGAAATAATAGCTGCGTCGGTTGGTGTAGACGGTGATGTTGGTATGCGCGCCTCGCGTGACTGGCTTGATCGCAAAGGCCTGACCGCCGGGCACGCCGTCCAGAAGGAAGCCCTCGGTATCACCCGCAATGATCGAGCGGATGGTCTCGCCCTGGCCAAACTCAATGCTGGTCACATGGGTCAGGCTGGTGCGGATGCGGTAGACCTGCCCATCCTGATAGGTGGCCAGTCGGACGCGGGCATCATAGGGGCCTTGGCGCGGCTGTGTCTCTGCATGGGCGATGCCAGCAAGCTGTACGAGGAAAGCGAGGATCAGGAATAGGCGCATTGGTTACTCCAGACGATCTGAGCGGATCGCATATTCGGTGACAGTGAAGCCGAAAGGGTTCTGCCAGACATCATCGATCGACCGGCTATTCTCGGGCCGAAACTCAAACATCAGGGTTGCGGTGAAGAGCCCGTTTTGAGTGCCGCGCGGCGAGTTCAAGCGCTTGCGCAGACGCACCTGGGCACGGTTGGCGCTGATATGGGTGATCGACAAAACCTCGACCCCTAGCCGGGCATCTGTGCCATAGCTGTCCGGCGGATAGGCCTCATGACCGCTGGTCCATAAAGCACGCAACCCTGCGGCGGCCGCACCGTCCGATTGGTCCAGGACCCGCCGCACTCGCACATCATTGTCGAGCTGATTGTACGTCTCTCGATCAATCACATAGCGGTAGACCTGTGCCTCGATGATAGCGGGGCGTTCCGTGAGTGAGACCGCTTCAACCACGGCATTGGGGAGGGCCATGCCGGTTTCGCTATCAAAGGGCACGATCATGGGCGGCGGGTCCTCGTCGAACAGGGCAACAAGGGCAGCGGCGAGGCAGCCTGCCATGCCAAACGCCATGCCTGTCAGCCCCAGTTTCTGCCACATGAGCTCGCGTCGTCGTGCGCCGTAGACGAGCTCTTCTTCGATGATTTCTGCCTCGCTGCTCATGGGGTCAGTCCGTACGCAGGTCTGGCAGGGTGAAGTCCATGTAGCGGCGTTCTTCGGCTAGCGTTGCGGCATCCACCACGCCGGACTGGCCCGCGCCAACGGTCTGAATAGCTTCGAGCTCCCACATGCGCGTCATGGCAATGGCCAACTCTGCCGTGACGCGGGTGTTGTGATCGACGGCTTCTTTGAGCGTTTCCATGTTGGGGATTAGCGAAACCAACTGCTCGACCCGTTCAAGGGATTGCGCGGCCTCTTCATAGCTGTTCTCGGCGGCAGCCGACATCACCGCTCCGGTGCCCGCTTGGCTAGCGATGCGTTCCGCGCCAGGATTGCCGCTGCTGGCCATGTCGGACAGGCTGTCTTGGTCAAAACCTGCGTCCTCCAAGGCTTGCGTCATGCGTCCTTCCATCTGAGGGGCCGCATTGCCGATGAGGCCGCTGAAATCACCGCTTTGGATTTGCCGGATGGTGCCAAGGAGATCACCGAATTCCTGATCGAGCAGGCCGTCAAGGTCGCCGCCCATGGCCATTTCGATGATATCCGTCGCGCCGGTCAGGGCTGCGTAGGTCTCATTGAGTGTGTCGAGTTGCTGCTGAACCAGGTCGAGTTGTTCGAGAAGCGTGTCGAGCTGGTCAGTTTGGATTCCGAAATCCTCCAGCATCTGCTGCAGTTGGCGAATTTCCTGCGCGATGTTGCGTGTGTCGACTGTCGGAACGCCTTGGGCTGATGCAGGGGACGCAACCAACAATGCGCAGGTGGCGACGGCAGAAAGAAAGCGGATCATCGGAGTGCCTCCAGATCGAATTGCATGAAGTCCTGTTCACGCGCCTTAGCGGCCGCCATCGCCAGCTCTGCCGCGCTAAGCGGTCGGGTATGGGCGGCCTTGAGGCGCGTGCGGATTGCGATCAGCCGGGCGAGTTCGGCCCGCGCATAGGTGTTGAGCGACATGGCCGCGTGAATGTCATCTGTCTCGCCAATACGGGTGATGATGTCCTGCACCCGAAGCGCGGCCGCTTGCACGGAGACCATGGAGTAATCGCCATAGACCCCTGCACTGAGCGAGGCGAGGCTCATGGTGGAGTTGGCGAGGAGAACCGGATCGATGGTGCCGAGCGCATCAACGCCGCCGACGCGGGCAAGGTAGAGATTGTAGCGCTCGGGGATGACCTGAACGTAGTTCTGGGTCTCGGCAAATGGCGGCACGCCGCCGTAGCGCTGCACGTTGCCGGGACCGGCATTGTAGGCCGCGAGCCCGTGAATGACGTTGCCGTCAAACATGGCCAGCATCTGCGCCAGATAACGCGCGCCGCCGGTGACCTGGATGTAGGGGTTTTCGTAATAGGCCGGGTAGATCCCGAGATCCTGAGCGGTGCCGGGCATGATCTGGGTCAGGCCGAATGCTCCAACAGGGGATCGCGCGCCTATGGTGAAGCGGCTTTCTTGCCAGATCAACGCCTGCAACAGACAGCGCCATTGCTTGGGCGATAGGCCCGCCGCGCGCACGCCGGACATGTGGTGCGTTTCTTGAGCGGCGCTAATGATCAACTGTTCGATTGAGCCCGAGGCATCGCCGAACATCTGTGCCGCGCCAGGGTTTGGGTCGACCGGACTGTAGAGCGTCTCTGCGGCGCTATCAGGTGATGACCCAGTTTCTAGGCTTGCAACCAGTGCGCCTGAGTTGCCGCTGGCAAGCGTTGCGGCATCGAGTATGTCTTCCAGCGCCTTTAGTTGCTCTTGCTCGAGTTCTTCAAGCTCTTCCTCTTTGGACAGCCGATCCTGTTGCAGCGCCAGATCCTGTTCGCCCTGTTGCAGCACGCGCTCGCGCTGCAAGAACATGCCCGCATCGAATGTGGGCACGCCTTGGGCATAGGCCATTGGCGTGGCGAAGCAGACCAAGCCCGCAATGATATGCAGGCAGTGCTTACTCACTGAGACCACCGATCGGTCCGAGCAGCTCGAAATTACAGTTGCTGCGGCTGACCTCGGCAAAGGAGTTGAAGCAGTCAGCTTCCGACGGCCGGTATTCCGCGCAGGCTGTCAGGGTCAAGAGGGTGAGGGTCAGAATGCAAAGTCTACGCATCAATCTGTCTCCAAAAATCGGGGTTCTGGCGATAATCCGCGCCGACCAGTGCTTCGCCTTTTTCCATGCCGCCAAGGATCGTGAGGTAGGGCCCAAGGGCGCTAAGATCAGCGTCAATCACCACCGAGCCTTGATCATCGCGCACCAGCGCCAGACGGGAATTGCTGCCGGTGCCGAGCAATACGCTCAGCTCTTTCTCAGAAAGACCCAGCATCGTGTAGTCACTGGCCGAGGCGCGGATGTTGGGCAGCAGGAGCTGCGTAGGCACAGCCTCAACAATCGTTTTGCCGGTGCGTGTTTTCTCGAGCTGGCTTGCGTATTGGGTCATCATCACGACGACAGCGTTCTGTTTGCGTGCGGTCACAAGCCAGTTGCTGAGCCGGTCTGCGAAATATGGGTTGTCGAGCGCCTTCCAGGCCTCATCGATGATGATCAATGTCGGTTTGCGATCCTCGATCACGCGCTCCACCCGTCGAAACAGGTAGGACAGGACCGCCATGCGCTCTTTCTCGCTTTCACTGTCGAGAATGCCGGTAAGGTCGAACCCGACGACATCACCATCGAGCGAAAAAGTATCCTCAGAGCTTTGCCCGAAAATCCAACCGTAGCGGCCGTCTGCGGTCCATTCCTGGATCCGCTCGAACAGATCCCCTTCATCCGCCCCGGCCACAAAGAGGGAGGCCAAATCCTGCCAGTTGCGCAGCGCGGCATCGCTGGCTCCGGCGTTCTGGCGCACCACCTCTTGGATGCGATTAATTTGAACTGGGCTCAGCGGCTTGTCGGAGCGATGCAACAGCGTGGCCAGCCAATCCGAAAGCCAGGCTTGCCCGCGCCCATCGATTTCTGTGCGCAGAGGGTTCAGGCCGGTTGCTTCACCCGCCTTGATGGCGCTGTAGCGCCCGCCATTGGCCCGCACGGCCATTTCCATACCAGCGCGATAGTCGAAGACAAAGACGCGCGCGTCGCAGCGCCGGGCTTGAGTCATGAGGAAGGCTGACAACACCGATTTGCCGGAGCCAGGGCGGCCCAGGATCAATGTATGTCCACCGGTTGGCTCTTTTTCCGGCTGACCTGTCTCATGGTAGTTGAACAGAAAGCCCGAACGTTCAGGCGTCGGGAAGAGAGTAATCGGCTTGCCCCAAGGCACTTTGTGTCCAGGTTTGCCCAGTTGACCGCGATGAAGCGCTGCGAGGTCGGCAAAGTTGATGTTGGTGATGGCGGCCTTGCGGCTGCGCATCTGCCCATTGCCCGGATGCTGCGCGAAGTAATGGGTCCGCGCCGCAAAGCTCTCATTCACCAGATTGACGCCTTCACTGGCCGCGATGTTGCGCACTTCGGCGGCGATGGCTTCCAGCTTTTCTTCGGTCTCGGCGAAGACCGTCACCGTCATGTGATGATCGCCAAAGCTCAGCCGTTTGGATTCCAGATCGTCCAGAGCGTCGACCAGCTCTTCGGCGAGGGAAATCGCGCCGTCATCGCTGGCCTTCATCAGACGCTGTTGCCGCTTTATCCGACTGGCCATGATGTTGCTGTTGATAGGTGTGAACGATTGCGTGACCACCATGTCGACGGGCAGGTTCAACTCATCGAACATGGTGCAGTTGGTTTTGGCGGGATAGGTCTTGATTGCAAAGCTAGTGCCAAACCGCTTGCCTGCCGTCCCATCGTCGAGCGTAAAGCCTCGCCCCTGAAACGTGACGCGGGTGTTGGCTACATCTTCGGCAATGACGCCAAAGCGAGATTTTGCGAAGAGCGGTCGCTCCTGGCCAATGTTGAGCGCGCCGAGGAACCCGAGAAGCTCGCCGCTTTCGGCCCCCAGCAGATGCGGGTTCATTTCCGCAAAAGACGACAGTAGAAACCCGACGACCTCCTCGAGCTTGCGCAGTTGCTTGGCTGTCTGGTCTTTCAGCTGTGCGATGGAGGCTGAACGTTTCAGGCGCAGCCGCGCGCCGAGGGGAGGACGCTTCAACACGGTGAGCGTCAGCGTCTTGTCCCGCAGACCCGCCATCGCAATGGCCGATTGCCAGCGGGCATCCAGAGCGTGCGCAAACCCTTCCTCGCGAACCGGTGGCAAGGCAGTTTCGATCGCTTTCGAAACCTTGTGGACATAGTAACTGTATTCTGGCCCGATCTGCGCAATGATCGCCGCGAAAAGCGTGCGGATCTTCTCCAGATGCGCGTCATCGCTGGTCATGCTGTTGACGCCATCAAGACGGATGCACTGGAACAGCGCATTGCCGCGCGTGCGGATCGTCACGTCATTCACGAGGCTGACATAGGGCATCATGCTGGCCATCGGGCGCTCTTTGTGCGCCCAGTCCGGTAGCATCGCAAGATCATCCGAGGGGTTATGGAGCATAGCTGTCCCCCGAATGGATCTTGCGGTTCGGGGTGGGTGGCGTTTCCTGCAGGGCAGTGACTATCACTTCAAGAAAGGCCGGATCCCAATCCGCCGCTTTCCACAGCGCAGGATAGGCCAGCGCGGCGATGACGATCACCGGCCAGCTCTGGACCCACAGAAACAGCAACACAAACCCGAAGAGCCAGACCATGGCATACATGATTGGCAAGCCAATGAGCTTCGGTGGCCGGATCAGGCCCAGGAAGAGGCGAGTTTGCGTTGCCATGCCGAATTTACGCGCCCCAGATCGCGGTCACGATGGTCGGCGCAGCTGCGATGCCTGCGATGGCCACCAGAACCCAGAGTGCTTGGCGGAAATCCAGAATGCCAAACAGCCAGGAGAGAAACACGCCGATCAACGCCAAGGTGCCGATGACTATGCCCAAAGGGCCGGTGATCGTGTCGACGATGCCTTGCAGAAGGTTCTGCACCGGCGAAAGGTCGATGCTCTGCGCGAGTGCGGGGTTGGCAATCATTAGACTGGCCAGAGCCAGCGATAGGATCGTGCGGAATTGAATGTGCATCAGGAGGCTCCAGTCAGTCGTTCACGCACCGCCATGACGCGGCGCACGTGATTTTGGGTTTCTCGGTAGGGGGGAATGCCGCCGTGGCGCGCGACCGCGTCAGGCCCCGCGTTGTAGGCAGCAAGCGCGAGCTCAGGCGTGCCGAACTGCGCCAACATCATCAGAAGGTAGCGGGCGGATCCATCGAGGTTGGCCTGCCAGTCATTCGGATCAACGCCGAGCTGCGCGGCCGTCGCGGGCATCAACTGACCGAGGCCGATCGCGCCTGCCGAGCTGCGCGCAGTTGGTCGATAGGCGCTTTCGATCTCGATATTGGCTTGGAAGAGGGCCTGCCATTCCGTCACCGACAGACCCGCGCGACGCAACGCCGGGTGCCCGCCATAGCGATGCGCGGTGCTTTCAAGTGCTGCGAGGATTTCGGGGCGGGGAACTGCGCGGTCGGGTGCAGGAGGCGGAGCTTCAGGCTCAGGCGCTGTAAAAACGATCAGCTCTGGCGGGTTGGCACCAATCCCGTCGACGTAGCTTTGTGCAAAACCTGATTGGGGAGCTTTGGTTTCTAGCTGGCCATCGGCCCGCATGAAAAGAACGAAGCCTTCAGAATACGCGGGTGCAGCGATGATTGCTGCAAGGACGGCAAGTGGCTTAGCCCGCGTCGTACAGGTTGTGCGAGGCGATCTTGCCTTCGAGCATTGGGATCGAGACGATCGAGACACCAAGTCCAGCAAGGAAGCTGGATAAACCGTTGATAGTCTTGAACTCTCGGGCAGCCATGTTGTTGCGCGCGGTGACGAGCAGGCGACGCGTCTCGCCATCTGGCGAGACGCAATGCACGGTCCAAACCCCGGACCACTGAGCACCTGTACGTTTGGGCGTAACCCGGCACACAACATCCGCCGAATGACCCTCGGCAAGCAGCGTGCGCAGCCCGTCTTCACTGACAACATTGGGGGCGTCTTGCATCAAATTCATAGGATCGAGCCTTGCAGAATTGTGCATTAGCCCGGCAGTCCCTCATGGACTACCGAACCGATACAATATTATAATCTTGCAATCAATAGGTGCAATTTGAGTTGTTGCGCCCTTCATGCGTTGAAACAAATTTACTGCAACGGAGTGGCTGAGCCAAGATAATATGGCGCTTTTGAAACAAACATGGGCGGTTATGGCCGTTTTGAGTTGGGGGTCTGCCGCGATCGCAGGAAGTTGCCTACTGCCTGCGCCGCCCTGGATGCCGACCGATCCCGATGATGTCAGGGCCTATGCGGACCTTTTGAGACGCGATGCCGAGACGTATTTTGACGATGTTGAGAGGTACTTCCGTTGCCTAGATCAGGAGCGACGGGAGGTTTTTGAGCAGGCCCGCGAGGTTGGTGAAGACTATGCGCGCGTTCTGGAGTTCCTAGATTACATGAGGAATTGATACCCGTCTTCACATAAAGAAAACGGCCTTACGAAAAGGCTGCACCGGAGGTGGGAAAGTGGACAAATCTGCTATTCTTTCTGGGTGGAACAAGTCCCCGACCGATCGACAATTGTGAGGCCTCAAAGTGGCAGTAAGCCAGTGTGGCTTTTGGTTCGGCGCGGTCATCCGCTAAATGAGTACGGAGTAAAGCCGCTAGGACTGACAATCGTCTCGCCAAGCTGCCCCAAATTCAAATGGGTGGGCGACCGCTGGCAGCGCTCAATCGTAGCACCGGGCAAACATCAGCCGTCGTCATCTTTTCTGGAAACCCGCCCAAGTCTTGAGAGCATACGTGCCCAATCATCGACATCAGTGGAGAGCCGAGCTGCGGGTTCGGAACGTGGTTTGTCGGTTTTTTTGGCTGATTGCGAAACCGAATTGCCAAATTGTGTTCTAGATAAACGTGGGCGCTTCTTTACGCGTGCATGTGGTTGCGGCTTCTGAGCCTTTTGAGGTTTGTGACGTGCGGTTCGTTTCTTTTGCTTAGCTGGTTTTTCTTGCGAGACGCCGGATAGGGCAATCAGAAAAAAGGCAAGGCGAGGAGTCCAAGGCGAACCATCAGCAGTCACACGGCCTGTTTCATTCAAATAGTGAGAAACAAGTTTGGCCCCCACGATCCCCTTCTTGACGAAATCTTCGAGTACAGAACGTAGAGTTCCTGACACTTTGGCAGATCCGCCGCTTCCTGACCCAAAGTGCCTCCTCTCGGATGGCAAAAGCTCTGAAACATCACCGGGAATTATGCTAGGGTCGATATCCTCTTCCAGCGCTTCGAAGTCGACCAGCCGGTCCCCGTTGACAACGGTAGTATCTTCAAGTGACTGCGGGTGGAGAAATGAGAACGTCTCTCTACGACGACTGACGAGGTCACCTTCAACCAAAAGCGGCTGGTCACAGTAGATGAAAAATCGAAATTTCTGATGATTTTGGCTTGAAAGGTCTTCAACGTGAACTTCCATCCCGAAGTCGGCAAAGCGGACTTCAACCACCACCGCAAGCTTCCAGGAATCTCGTCTCGCTTTCCGGCCTACAGGTAGTATTCTCTGTTCGATCTTTTGTTCCGCACCGAGAATTTCTTTGATTTCGGCAACTGGTCGACTGGAGGGGCGAGTACGCACAGAGACAGAGGCAGTGCGCTCGTTGTCCGTGCAAGGGTGCTTCGCCCAAGGTTTTCCGAGTTCATCAAAGAATACACGGCTGCCGTGTTCATTGGCATAAAAATAGACGGGCTGACCGCAGACGGGGCAGAATGCATTGGGATTCACGAAGCAGCGAGAGTAGCTTGTTGCGCCGTAGCCTTTCAGCGTTTGCGTCGCTTGACGCTTTTCATAATCGGAATAGACCGGCTGAAGGGACTTTGTCGCTGGCGCAGCGGAGACGCCTCCACCGTTTCGGTTGCCTCCGCCGACGCACCATCCGCATGTGCACCATGGGTAATGATTGTGTCCTGTCAATTTAACACCAATATGGTTTTGGGAATTTCCGTAGACTGAACCAATATTGCTCCGTTAGGTAGCCCTTTTCCCATTTACTAAGAGCCTCAAGCCGCAGAACAAGGCGACGTTACTTTCCAACGAGCGAAATGTTTGATTTGGGCGGCGATACCGACGCGTGCGCGTGAAGCATGGATCCGTTCTGGCGAGCGCATTTTGAGCGGTTTTCAACCACTAGCCGCGTTTTGCGCCAAGGTTCGGTTCAGTAACCTGATTTCGGAAGCTTGGCGGTTTGCTTGATCCGTCTACATAAAGCGCGGCCTGCGTCTCGCCGTTATCCCACTGATACAGCAGACCGATTTCTTCGCCTGTTTGGATGCATGAAATACGACCGATGGCTTCGGCCGTTGAGCGAAAACTCTCACGTTTGGGCAAAACTAGCCCCTCTCGTTAAACAATTCCTTGGGATCGACCTCGAGAGCATCCGCGATCCGCTCCAGAACATCGATTGATGCTGAATTTTTGGCGAGTTCAATCTCGCTGATATAGCTGCGATCTACATCCGCAGCCAAAGCTAGCTGTTCTTGGCTCAATCCTCTGGAACTTCTTAGATTCCGGACATTTAACCCTACTCGTTCCCGTAATTTCATGGCCTGTATTCGGCCAGATCACAAGAACCGCTCTACGGAATATATTCCACAAAACGCGCGCGAACATCACAAACGCTATGCTCGCATATGGTGTGAGAGTCCGGGTTGGATGTAGTGTATCAATAATGCGGTAATGTAGTCATAAGGTAATTAATGATATGTGGTGCAGACTTATCAGAAATTGGGCCGCCGGAGCTGGCTTGGCTTTGCTTTCTACCGTGGTCCCGCAGGCGGCTAAGGCCTATCAGGTTGACTGCGCTATTTTGCTTTGCCTGGCAGGTGGGTGGCCTGCTTCAGCAGAATGTGCCCATGCCCGTGCCGTGTTTATCCGCCGGATCACGCCCTGGCCGATTGAGCCGCCTTTGCAAATCTGGCGCTGCCCTATGGGCGTTTCTGAGCGCACGCCTTTGCAAAGCTTGGCCCCAAAGATCTGGGAGGCCAGCAACCACAATGGCCAGACACTCGCCCAAGTTATTCAGGCTCAGGTGGCTGAAGGCGGTGCCGATATCGATATCAGCGGTCTGGAGTTTGATTTTGTCCGCTCGATCCGCGTCTGGGATGTGCGGTACTACAGCCATCGCGAGCGCGGTCGCGACGATGATTGCTCTGAGAGCTACAACATGCGCCTCGGGACCTACGGTACGCAGGGCGAATTCGGCTGGCAACGCACGACACCAGCCGCCGCCCCGCAATGGGTTCTGCCGTCACGGCGCTGTTCGTCATCAAATTGGCGACGAGGCGTCGGTGTGGAATGGGAAGATCACGAAGGCAACCACGGATATGAGTGGGTGGCCTACTAATGCCTAGCGCCCCTTTTTCCGTTCCCGTTTTGCCGTTTGGTGATTTGTGCTGTTGTTCGACAACGAGGGAACGAGGAGCACCCAAGGAACGGTTTGTCGTCTGGCCCCATTCGGAGAACCATGGTGCCTTGATTGCATGTTGGACATTTCGTCCCTTCAGCTATAGGGTCTTTTAGTCGAATAGATTTCACCGATGAAGCGCTGCTTCTACCAACCGAAAGTAGTCGCTTGGTATAATCACATTCTGGATGCGCGCTGCACGCTTCAAACGGCCCAAATCGTCCGTTTTTTTGGCTCAGCGTGCCAGCACCGCATTTTGGGCAGACCTTCAACGTAGCCTTTTCGCTTATAATCTCGGTATGCCCGTCTTTGGCGAGCTCGACGACAAACCGCGAAGGCTTGTCCTGCAATGTATAGATACGCGTTTGTCGGCGGGCGCGTGTCAGGGCAACATAGAAAAGGCGGCGCTCCTCAGCCAGTGGGAAGTCATCGGGCTCTGGCATCGCGAGCTGCAATGCAGGGTCGTCAACGATTTGGCTTGGAAAACCCATCAAGCCTTCGGTGACGTTGAGAAGCATCACATAGTCAGCCTCGAGGCCTTTTGCGGCATGGGCAGTAGAATAACTAAGATCAAGTTGATCGCCATAGGCGCGCTTCCAGCTGTTGAAGCTGGCGGGCTTATCCTTGTGATAACGGCCCAAGAGCATGATGGTGATTTTGTTGCCGTCGGGAACGTCAAGGAGGCCTTTTATGGCGGCACCATGCAGCTGCCTAAGATCTTTCTCGATGCGCTCAAGAGCGCCACTCATCGTCTCAGCTGCAAATGTATGAAGTCCGGCTCTTTCATACGTGTTGGTGGTTTCAACGGTCTTTCTTATTTGGATGGGATTCTTCTGGATGAATTCGCTGGATGCTTCGCACAAAACCTGAGGGCATCGGAACGTTTTGCTTAGTGTGAGCTGTGTAGCGTTCGGGAATGTTCGGTCGAAACCGGTCATGACAGAAATATCGGCACCAGCGAAACGGTTGATCCCTTGCCAGTCATCGCCAACAACGCACAAGCTTGCGGAAGTCCCTGCGCTTTCTTTTAGGGCTTTGAGTAAACGCAACTTAGCCTGAGAAACATCCTGAAACTCGTCCGCAAGAATCATGTTGAAGGGGCTTTGATATGTCCCTTCTTTCAGGTGCTTGATCGCATCGAGCAACATGTCATCGAAGTCGATGCAGTTTTCGACAGCAAGACGCCGCTGCCATTCCTCGGCGACCCTTTCGTAAAGTTTAACGAAGCGCGTTAGCCGGTCGCGGTGGCCACGCTCATGATCAGCAATCTTCTGGTGCAAGTCCCTCGGGTTCAGTCCATTACTTTTGACATGCTGCTGGAAAGCACGGATCGTCGAGGCTAGTTGCTTGGTTGGAATTGGCTCTTGGCCGGTGGATTTTCGGTTTTCGTCGAACTCCAGAACTTCGCCGTGTTTCTCCAGTTCGGATTTCAGCCGATCTAGGTCGTTCCCGTTTCGCAAGCCATGCGAGGTGGTTTCGAAAAGCTGGGTTTCTTTTTCGTCGTGTAGCTCCCTTTTCCAGAGGACACCCGCAACATAATCGCCGGTAAAATGGGCCGGTGCCTTACCATCCGCGTCAAGCGCAAAATGCTCATGATAGAGGTGCAAGCGGGGGTAATAAAAGTCAGGATGGTATTGGGAGTGCGCTTCTGTGGCAGTGTCGTGTTCGTATGCTCGTTCGTATTCATATGGCACGCCGTGGTAGAAGAGAAAATCGCAGATCATGCGCTCTTCATGGCTCTTAACCACTTTCCCGTCTGCAGTTGGAATGCTGCCTTTACCTATGACGTCGGTTTGCGGTTGTTTGAGGTTGTCCCACTCATCAATGCCGCGACCATAGACCGTTCTGAATAGATCCCAGTCAAGCCGGAAGCGGGGATCGCGTTGGCGAAGATCTTCTACAATTTCTGAGATGGCTTGAACGTCTTTGCCTGGTTCAACCCAGTCAGCCAACCTTGGCTTTCGCCCGGTGCTCTTTCCGATTACCTCCAGGCCGAAAGCATTGAATGTCTTTACATTAATGCGTTGAACATTGGGAAAATCACCAAGGCGTTCTTTGATACGAGCTTCCAGTTCGTCCTTTACAGATCGGTTGAACGCAAGAATCAAAATCTCCTCAGGTGGGACCAAGCCTTCCTTTAGGGCATACCCGACACGTGCAACGATAGTTGATGTTTTACCGGATCCTGCGGCGGCAACGATTTGAAGCGCGTTGTCCATGCAGATACAGCAATCCATTTGCTCATCGGTGAGCGGGTTCCGCTCGATTGACGAAAAAAAATCGCTCAACCGTTCTTTCTGTTTTTTGCCAAAAGCGGCGTTGGCCGCATCAAACTCCTTTGCAAGAGCCTTCTGAAAATGCGGATACTGCGAAGTGGTTTCAGCTTCTTCTCTCCCGTTCTTAAATGGTGGAAAGCGTCGGATAATGCTCTCGGCCGCACCTTTAGGTACCCACCTATCTGGGTCAACTTCGCCCTCCCACTTTGCTCGCCAAGCGGAGTATTCAGAGTCTTTGGTTATTGAAAGCGTTGGCTCAATTAGCTTTAAGCTAGCGCGTGCCAATTTGGGGCCGGGGTCTTTCGATTGCCCTTTGCCACCAAATAGCAAGCCGCCGAGTACGGCCGTTCCAATAATCCACTCAATCAATTCGAGCTCTTTCCTGCGTGCTTAGCCGCGCTCGTTCTTCGCATCGCCGCGTTCAATAGCGACCATCCGCGTTACTATCTCGTTGGCAATTGTTTCGTACAGCGCCGCTTGGCGCTCTCTCGCTGAGCCCGGTTTAGGCGCTCTGCGTCGTATTCTTTTGGCAAGCCAAAAAAGAAGCCTTGCAGCCGGATCGGTGACGTTTTCCGGTACAGGGGCCGGATAGTTTTCTTCGAGGAGGGCAACGACCTCAGCATTCATGCTGCGATGGTTAGCCTCAGCCGCGAGGCGTATTCGATCGCGCAGACCGTCTGGCAGACGCACGATGAATTTATCCTGATTTTGAGAGCTTTGTTCTGGCATGGTGGCACTGTGCCATAAAAAGCAATTGACGCAATAGTGGCTAAGTGCCACTAACAGGTTATGGTTTCAACCTGGAGGCGTTTCATGAAAAGTCGTAAACCAATGCAGCTTCGGCTTCCGCAAGAGCTCAAAGAGTGGATCAAGGCGGAGTCAGATCGCAATGGAAACTCCCAAAATTCTGAAGTGATCCGCGCCATTCGCGCGGCGAAAGACAGGCGGTCTACACTCGGATCAGTTGGAAATATCAATATGGATCAGGGTGATAGTGCGCGTTGTTGACGATTAAGAGAGGTGTCGATCAGATGACCAAAGCAAGTGTACAGACAAAGGCGAGACAGGCAGCCTCCGCCTTCATTCGCGAGGCGCGGGAGGCAGGTTGGCAGCGGGCAAAATTTGAGATCAAGCCTGATGGCAGTGTCATCGTCGATGCCAACATGGTCGCGCCAGAGGCGGCAGACGACTTTCTCAACAGTGACCTGAGAATGGGCGAATGACTCGCAAGAGCTTGCCCAAATACGTCTACAATGACCGGGGGTATCTCCGGTTCATTCGGCGTTCACGCGGTATCTCGGTCATGATGCACGAGGAAGCGGGCACCCCGGAATTTTGGGACCATTACAATCGCCTGCTGAAGGGAAAACCAGCGCCTGCGTCGGTTAAACGCAATTTTGAGGCGTTGATTCTCAGCTACTACGAGAGCGACGCCTACAAGAAGCTGAAGCCTCGGACGAAATCCGATTATCGGCGTTATATCAGCCACATTCGTGAGATCTGGGCCGACAAAGACCCGGCCAGGATCGAAACCCATCACATTTATGAATTGCACCGGGCCAATGCGGATCATTGGCGGCAAGCCAACTACCTTGTCCAGGTCATGGTTGTCCTGATGAACCACGCCCGGTTGATCGGCTTCATCAAGAAAGAGCACGGCAATCCGGCAAAGGGCATCCCGCTTTTCAAGCAGCAGAGCGACGGCTGGGAGCCTTGGCCGGACGATGTTCGCGCAGAGTTTGAAGCGCTGGCTTCAAAGCGGGCACGGCTGGTCTATGAGCTTTGCGTTGGAACAGGCCAGCGCATTGGCGATGTCGTGAAGATGAAATGGGAGCATTTTTCAGATGAAGGTTTCGATTTCACGCAGGGAAAAACCGACAAGCCGCTTTGGATCCCGCTCACCGACCGCCTGAAAACCCATCTCGACGGGCTCGCACGAACGGACGGCACTGTTGTGACCGACGCGAAAGGTCGACCAGTGAGCTACCGTATCGTTGCGGAGGAAATGCGCACCATCAAAAAGAAGATGCAGCACGAGAAGGCGAGCTACTACAAAACGCACGGGCTCAGGAAAAACGCGACAATCGAGCTTTATCTGGCGGGGTGTGATGACGAGATGGTCAAAGCCGTCACCGGTCACTCAGGCGTTGAGATGCTCAAAAAATACGGTGGGCCGATCCGGCAAAGGGAACTGGCGAAGCGCGCTCAAGAGGCAAGAAATCAAATGGAACGAAGCAAGACCGAAACGTGAAAGTTTCAACGGTTGTTTCAAAAATGGCAGTGAAGGAGAGGAAAGATGACGCAAGTTATTGATTTTATTGGAGGCGAGTACCGGAATCGAACCGGTGTACACGGATTTGCAATCCGCTGCGTCACCACTCCGCCAACTCGCCTTTTCAAGTAAAATCAAATACTTGCCGTGGTGTGCGTGGGGTTTTAGCAGCTTTCCGAAGGGGCGTCCAGAGGATTGCGCGCAATTTTGACGTATGGATTCAAAATTTACCAAAACCCGCGACGGCAAATGCGCAGGCGCAGGCGAGTTGCGTCAACAGGGCCGTTGCTGGCCGCTTCAGGATGTGGCACAAGCCGGGTAACTTTGGGAATGACACGAGAGATCCTATGACAGATTTCGCAGCCCGGCGCCGCACTATGGTTGACACGCAAATCCGACCTTCGGATGTTACAAAGTTCCCGATCATTGAGGCGATGCTGAATGTCCCGCGCGAAAACTTCGTACCTGATGCGCAGCGAGAGGCTGCTTATGTCGACGGCGTAATCGATCTGGGTAATGGGCGCTGTATGCTAGAGCCGAGAACGTTGGCTAAAATGC
Organism: Ruegeria sp. YTSC106; assembly: GCF_059609765.1. NCBI lineage: Bacteria > Pseudomonadati > Pseudomonadota > Alphaproteobacteria > Rhodobacterales > Roseobacteraceae > Ruegeria > Ruegeria sp. YTSC106. Next base: position 214,875 of record NZ_JBXWMI010000004.1, on the reverse strand, counting down.
TGGACGCGCTTAACATTTCAAACGATGAGATGGTTCTCGATATCGCTCCGGCGACGGGGTATTCCACGGCGGTTGCCGCTCGTATGGCCCAATTGGTTGTGGGTGTGGAAAGCGACGACACGCTGGCGTCCGAGGCGCAAAGCCTACTGGCTGAGGCGGATGTGGACAACGCCATCATCCACGTCGGTCCGTTGGAACAGGGCGCGGCTGAGCATGGTCCTTACGATGCAATTATGGTGCAGGGCGGTGTCGAACGGGTTCCCGAGGCCCTGCTGGATCAGCTCAAGGAACACGGCCGGATCGCTTGCCTGTTTGTCGAAGGCAGTGTTGGGACTGTGCGGATCGGTCGAAAGGCCGGTGGCCGCGTCAGCTGGCGGGATACCTTCAACGCCAGTGCACCGATACTAGAGAGTTTTTCTGCGGAGTGTGCATTTTCGCTATAGTTCGCCGATAGATTTTTCTGGCGCCTTGAATAGTTGAAAAGAAGACCGCAAACTGCCTTCAGGGCAGTGTAATTTCGTTTTGAGAGGATTTCGGTATGCGTGGTTCAGCGACAGGCAAGCTGGTCAGGGCATTCGCAGTGACCGCAGGACTTGCCATCAGCGTTATGCCAGGGCGTCCGGTGTGGGCTGACAACATAACAGACGCCTTCATCGGCGCATATAACACAAGTGGCTTGTTGGAACAGAACCGGGCGCTGCTGCGAGCGGCAGATGAAGACGTGGCGATCGCACTTGCTGCATTGCGGCCGATCATCAACTGGACCGTACAGGTCAGCCAGGACTATACCCGGTCAAGGACCAGCAATGTGGTCACGACGACCGAGCCGTCCCGGTTTTTCACCGGGCTGGGACTGACTCAGCTTCTGTATGATGGCGGTGCTTCGGTTCTGGGCAAGCAATCGGCGCAGGAAACGGTTCTGTCGACACGGCAAACCCTGATCGACATTGAACAACAGGTGCTTATCCGCGCTGCGAACGCGTATCTGGGCGTGCTGCTACAGGAAGAGACAGTCGCAATTCGCCAGAACAACGTGGATGTTTCGGCGGAAGAACTTCGCGCATCGAATGATCGCTTCGAAGTCGGCGAAGTGACGCGCACGGACGTTGCGCTTTCCGAGGCGCAGTTGGCAAGCTCGCAGGCGGATCTTGCGGTTGCACGTGGTGAATTGAGCATTGCGCAAGCTGAATATGTCAACGCGGTTGGCAAGGCGCCAGGGCGGACGGCTGGTCAACCAAGTCTGCCCAATCTGCCGCGGAGCGAGGCAGAGGCGATTAGTCTCGCGCAACGCAACCACCCGGCGATTCTGTCGGCGCAGCATCAGGTCCGGGCCTTTGATTTGATTGTGCAGCAACAGCGGGCCAACCTTGGGCCGAATGTCAGCTTGAACGCCGATGCGGGCGTGCGGGAAAGCTATGACAACAACGACTATGTAAATGACGCAACCGTTTCGTTGGACTTTACACAGCCGATTTACGCCGGTGGCCGGTTGGCCGCCAATGTGCGGCGCGCTATGGCAAACCGGGATGCGTCTCGTGCGAACCTACTCAATGTACAGAAGAACATCACACAGGGTGTAACGGACCGGTATGCGGCTTTTCAGGCGGCCAGTGCCAGCCTCAGGGCATCTACGGAACGGGTTCGCGCCTCGCAAGTCGCATTTGACGGCATCCGGGAAGAAGCGACCTTGGGCGCCCGTACTACGTTGGATGTGTTGAATGCTCAGCAGGATTTGCTGGACGCGCAGTTGGCAGAAGTGGCATCCCGCACGGAACGATCCCGCGCAGCATATCAGTTATTGCAGGCGCAAGGTCTTTTGACGGCAGAACGTCTGGGGTTGGCGGTTCAGATCTATGATCCGACTTTGTACTACAATCTGGTCAAAAAAGCCCCCGCGCGTGTCAGCAAACAGAGCAAGGATCTGGATCGAGTCCTCAAAGCGTTGCGTCGGGACTAACCGGCAATACTATTTGTTGTAGGGCTCGGATTGTTTGGCTACACTCGATCCAACGATAGAGCGGTAGAGAACAATGTCTGATAATGTCGTGAAAGCAGGGATCGAAGACGTTCTGTCTTCGGTCAAACGTCTGGTCAGTGAAGATAGTCGTGGTAAACCCGCCCCGGATCAACAGGGTGCAACGCGTAAGCCGGGGCGTCTGGTGTTGACGGACGCACTCCGCATCAGCAAACCCGCTCAGCCCGAGGTCATATCAGCCAAGCCGACGCCTGATGTTGCCGACTCGGCCAAGCCGATGCTGCTGCGCACCTGCGACATTGTCAGGGCAGGGGATCCGGCCAACACTTCGGATGACGAGGTGGAGGCAAAAGCTGCAAAATCCGGCTCATCTGATGACCCTGCGATCAGTCTGAGCGCCAAAATCGAAGCACTGGAAGCGGCAATCGCGCAAACCGAGGATCAATGGGAGCCGGATGGCGACAGCGGTGATGCTTATTCGGGTACACCGACTCAATCCCTGCCGTGGAATGTCGAAGAAGAGTTTGCCGCCGCAAGGTCCATCGTTCTGACTGACGAAGAAGATGCAGGCGACCCGCGGCCTGAGGCCGATACGGCCCAACACGTTGAGTTCATCCGATCCGCACAACCGGTTGAGGCCGATCCTGCCGCTGATGTGGCAGAAGACGTCGCGACAATGGACTTGGATGAAGAGACATTGCGCGACCTGATCGCGGAAGTTGTACGTCAGGAACTGCAAGGTGCAATGGGTGAGCGGATCACGCGAAACGTGCGCAAGATGGTCCGACGGGAAATCGCTCGCGCGCTGAGCGCGAAAGATCTGGGATAAGATTCAGCCACGCTGCGGTGGCTGAGCCAGACTTAGCAGCAGGTCAAGATTCATGTGGCGTTCCAGATGATCCGCAAGATCGTTCAGCGCCTGCTCTACACCGTCTTCGTAAGCAATGTCCGACGTCACGCCCAGCGTTGACAAGTAGCGGGCGCGAAATGCGTCTGACGAGAAAATACCATGCAGATAGCTGCCTTTGACCCGGCCGTTGCTGCTGGCCGCACCTTCTGGTCTGCCTTCGACTTCCAGCCAGGCGCGGGCGCGGTCCGGGCCGTCGGTGTGCCCCATGTGGATTTCGTACCCGCTAACCGGTTCCAGGTCGGGCAGGGCATGGGCCGAACGCAGAATGACCTGTTTCTGGCCGCCCATGACGGTATCGACGTTCAACAATCCCAATCCATCAATCTTGCCTGGCCGGCCATCCACGCCATCGGGATCGGAAATGGTTTTGCCCAGCATCTGATAGCCACCGCACAACCCCAGGACATGTCCGCCCCGGCGAACATGGGCATAGAGGTCGATATCCCAGCCCTGTGCCCGGAAATAGGTCAGGTCTCCGATTGTGGATTTGCTTCCGGGCAGCAGAACCAGATCGGCGTCGCCGGGCAGGGGGCGTCCGCCAGGGATGATCTCGACACTTACGCCGGGTTCGGCGGACAACGGATCGAGATCGTCGAAATTCGCCATTCGCTCAAGCTGAGGCACAACGACCTTGCTCACGCCGCCGGTATGGGAACGGATGTCCATCATGTCCTCGGCGGGCAGTTTCCATGCGTCGTGAAACCATGGCACGACTCCCAGACAAGGCCATCCGGTGCGTGCGGAGATGTCCTCGCGCCCTTCCTCAAACAGGGACACATCCCCTTTGAAACGATTGACCGCAAAACCCTTGATCTGCGCCCGGTCTCCTTCGTCCAGCACGGCCTGAGTGCCAACGATCTGCGCAATCACCCCGCCCCGATGAATGTCCCCGACCAGAACCACTGGTATCTCCGCGGCACAGGCAAACCCCATATTGGCGATGTCACCCTTGCGCAGGTTGGTCTCAGCCGGGCTGCCAGCGCCCTCGATCAGAACCAGATCAGCGTCGGCGCAGAGCCTGTCAAAGCTTTCCAGCGCTGCTCCCAATAGCTTGGATTTGTCCTTGCGGTAATCTCCGGCCTTCATCGTGCCAGCGCGCTGCCCCTGAACGATGATCTGCGCGCCGGTATCGGTTTCAGGTTTCAGCAGAATAGGGTTCATGTCCGTGTGGGGTGTCCGCCGTGCAGCACGGGCCTGAAGGGCCTGCGCGCGGCCAATTTCGCCCCCTTTTTCGGTGACGGCAGCGTTGTTCGACATGTTTTGCGGTTTGAACGGCGCGACCTGAAGCCCCCGACGCGTGTAGGCGCGCGCCAGCCCGGCCACCAGAACTGATTTTCCGACATTGCTGCCGGTGCCTTGAATCATGATGGCGCGAACCATGTTTTGTCTCCTATATGTCAGGGCGCAGATGATCTGATTTGAGCCGAAAGGGAAAGCCCCGGATGAACACGCCAGCACATCTTTTGATCGGGGCTGCCGCGTTTGCCCGGCCGCCGCAAGGACGTATTCTCTGGGCTGCGCTCCTGGGAGCGTTAATGCCGGACATGTCCCTGTATGTGATGGCGGGCGTGTCCCTTTTTGTTCTGGCCATTCCCGAACAGGTGGTCTTTGGGCAGCTCTACTTTTCCCCGGCCTGGCAGACCGTATTCGCCATAGACAATTCCTTTATCCTCTGGGGGTTGGTATTCCTGCTGGCAGTCTGGAGAGGTTGGCATGTTCTGGCTGTCGGTGCAGCGGCGGGTCTGTTGCATCTTGCGACAGATTTTCTGCTTCATGCGGGCGACGGACGGCCACAGCTCTGGCCTGTCAGCGACTGGGTGTTCCACAGCCCTGTCAGCTATTGGGACAGCGACCATCATGCCTTGTGGGTGGCGCCGGTGTCAGCCTTTGTCTGTCTGGCTGCATATGTTTTGCTGTGGCAGCGTGGATTGCCTGTTTGGGGCAAAGCTCTGTTCGCGACCATGCTGGCGGCTGAATTCTGGGTGGTGCGGCAATGGCTGTTGTTCTTTTGATCCAACAACTTCATGCCTGACGATCAGGCATAGAAAAACGCGCTCTGATAGGCAGAGCGCGTTTGTTCAATCCAAATCCGCCCTGGTTCAGGCAGCTTCGGCCTGCTGTGCAGCGTTGCGGCGTTCGCTCTCTTCACGCGACAGGGCAACCGACGTGCGGACGCCGCGCCCAACGAATTCCATCAATCCGCTGACAACCCGTTCGTTTGGGTCAATTCCTGCGCAGGACAGCACTTCGCGCCCATCGCGCGAACGCGCCCAGCGGGCGATTTGTTCGGGGCCATTGCCGTATTTCTTGTCATCGGCGATAGCATCATCAAGTGCAGCCAACACAACGGCCGCGAAAAGTTTGCGCGCACGATTGCCTTGCTCATTGTTAAAGGCAGTGCCGTCAACGAAATCTCTCATCTCGTTTTCCTTGTTGTTCTTGCTCTTGCATTTTCGGCGTGAGGGTCCTTATGACCGATTAGGTGCGATTCGGATACAGCTAAAATGCATAGTTGCGTTGCGTCACTTGCATGGCTTGCTGCAAGTGCAGCACTAGGTGTCGTTGTCTTGTCAGGTGTGGTCCCGCCAGATATAGGGACCGCAACTGATGCATCAACCGTTTGTGAAGGATTTATGTAATGCCCAAGATAAATGGGAACGAAATTCGCCCCGGCAATGTGCTTGAGCATAACGACGGCCTTTGGGCAGCGGTCAAGGTTGACCATGTAAAGCCGGGCAAGGGCGGGGCTTTTGCACAGGTGGAACTGCGCAACCTGCGCAATGGCTCGAAGCTGAACGAACGCTTCCGCTCTGCGGACAAGGTCGAACGCGTGCGTCTGGAGCAAAAGGATCAGCAGTTCCTGTACGAATCCGACGGGATGCTGGTGTTCATGGATTCTGAAACCTACGAACAGATTGAATTACCTGCAGAATTGCTGGGAGAACGCCGCCCGTTTCTGCAAGATGGCATGACCATTGTTGTCGAGTTCTACGAAAGCGAGGCGCTGAACGCGACGCTGCCGCAGAAAGTGACTTGCAAAATCGTCGAGACCGAGCCGGTGGTAAAAGGTCAAACTGCGGCGAACTCGTTCAAGCCCGCGGTGCTGGACAATGGCGTGAAAGTCATGGTTCCACCCTTCGTCGGTCAGGACGAAATGATCGTCGTGAACACTGAAACTATGGAATATTCCGAACGCGCGTGACGTTTCGTCACGTTTCGCATCAGACCGCGCAGGCACCCGCCGCGCGGTCTTTTCTTATGCGTTGGGTCGATGGCGATAGCGGGTTGGATCCGGGCCAAACAATTCCAGCATCAGTTCGTATTTGATACGATTGGCACTGACCTGGCGATAGAATGCGATCAGAAAGGCAGTGGGCCCCTGAATGCGGCTGAGCCCACTGGTGGCAGCCACCACGGTGCCGACATCCGTTTTCCCTTGCAGGACCAGGTAGCCACCCAGCATCAGTATGCCGACGGTGCCGGCCCCGTTGATCACGCTCAGCAGGAACTTTGCCGATAGTTTCCACAGGAACATCCGCCGCCGCGTGTCGTAAATGTCATCGAACATGGTGTTGATGTCGCGCTCGACGGCTTCGATATCCTCGGTCGTAAGCCGGTCCGTGGCACCGCGCAGAATGCGAACGCGTTCCGCCACGAACGTGTTCACTTTGCGCTGCGAGGCCAGTACGATGATGATCTGCGGAACGATCATTGAAAGCGCAATCAGCCCCAGACCTGGTTGCGTGGATGAGATATAGCCGATGACGCTGATCAGCGTTCCGATCTGAACAACCGGATCCGAGAAAGCACCGCCCGCGAATTTTCCTAATTCTTCAGCCTCAGCTGAGATGGCTGTGGTCATGGTGCCCTTGCGAAGGTCTTCGCCGGTTTCCTTCAGGTCAGTCGAGCGCCAAAGCAAGCGCTGGCGGATCAGGCGTATCATGTCTTCGCCCAAGGTTCCTGCGCGAAACCCCAGCACCCATTTCAATGTCAGGCTCAGCAGGATGACCGCCATCATGCCAATGCCCAACTGGATCAGTTTCTCGACCCCGACATCATCGGACGTCAGGTGGTTGACGATGTCGCGCTGAAACTCCAGCGGCACGGCGGCAAGGCCCGCAATGGCAATGGACAGCAGGATAAGTATGATTTGCCGCCCGGCACTGGCGCGCCAGATCGCGGAGTAAAGTCGAAACATGCAGGTATCCGGTTTGCCCCGTTTGCCTATACTGTGGCAGCGCTGGACGACAGGTTCAAACTTTACGATACAAGCTGCTGTGCCGGACGTGCCGTTTAGGCAACAAGGTTGGTTTAGTCTTCCAGGCGAACGGTGGCGTCACCGGCCTGCATCTCTCCGCTTGCGCGATCAAATCGCAGATATGCAATCCCGTACCCGCCTGACTGTGTGTACAAAGTTCCGACAGGTTTGCCATTTGCCGTGATTTCGGTCCCTACTGGAGCAGAGCCCTGAACGACGACGCGTCGCAGACCTTTGCGCAATTCGGTTTTGTGCTTCATACGCGCAGTCACTTCCTGTCCGACGTAGCAGCCCTTTTTGAAATCCACGCCATTCAGTGCTTCGAACCCTGATTCCAGGATATAACTGTCCGGAGTCAGCTCAATGCCTGACTCGGGAGTGCAGTGCCGGACGCGCAGCGCATCCCAGTCGGATCCGTCATCGCCCTCTGGTTCGGTGGAATAGGTTCGCCAGCCCATGTTCGGGTGGCGGGGATCGGGCAGGGCGTTTTTCGACGCGGCCCCGGTGCCGCGTTGCAGGTTCAGATCAGCTCCCTCGATCACCACATCTGCACGCAGTTTGTACATTGTCAGACGTTTGACCAGATCATCTGCAAGGTGTTCGGCCACATCCAGAAGAACGCCATCGCCATCTCGTTTCAGGAAGAAATCCGCCAGGTACTTTCCCTGCGGTGTAAGCAGAGCGGCGTAGACCAGCCCGGTGCCCAGCCCCTGAATGTCGTTGGTAATCAGGTCCTGCAAGAAGCTATCGGTATCCGAGCCGGTCAGGCGCAGTATGCGGCGGGTGGGCATGGCTTGGTCCTCGTCATTTCCTCAGGCCTCGTGATATAGGAAGTTCCGATGCCAAGACCAGAGGTTATCAAACGTGCCTGCACCCATTTCCGTTGTGATTCCGACCTTTGATGCCGCTGACGCATTGCCGGCCTGCCTCGAGGCCCTGATGGAAGGGCTGCATGGCGGATTGATCCGGGAGTTGATCGTCAGCGACGCATGCTCAACCGATCATACGCTGGATATTGCAGAAGAGGCTGGCGCGAAGGTTGTGACCGGCCCGCCATCACGAGGTGGTCAGCTACGCCGAGGGTGCGCAGAGGCCAAAGGGGATTGGCTGCTGATCCTTCATGCGGACACTGTGCTGCAACAGGGATGGAGCGAGACCGTGAGCGCCCACCTGCCTTCGGGCAAACCGGCAGCTTTTCGGCTGGCGTTCCGCGCGCACGGTGTCGCTCCAGCGTGGGTGGCTGGCTGGGCCAATCTGCGCAGCAGGGTGCTGGGTTTACCCTACGGAGATCAGGGATTGCTGGTTCCGCGTCACGAGTATCAAACGGCGGGCGGGTTTCCGGACCAGCCGTTGATGGAAGATGTGACTTTGGTGCGCGCGCTGCCACGGATTACGATTTTGGAGACCCACGCCTTTACGAGTGCGGAGCGGTATGAGCAGGTGGGCTGGTTTCGGCGCGGCGCTCGGAACCTGTGGACTCTTCTGCGTTACTTTCTGGGGGCTGATCCGCAGGTTCTGGCGCAGGCTTATCGACGCTGAACGTGGTGCGCAGCTCGACCACGGATTTCCCGAGCCGAAAAGGTGCCGCAAAACTGACAAGGCATAGGGCCACAATCTGCAGGACAAGAATATGGGCATTGTCCTGTAGGTATTCCCATTCTTCTTTCAGCTTCCCGACCTGCGCGATCAGGTCGTCATAACTTTGCGCAAGTATCAGGTAGTCGCCCGCAATTGCGGGAACCTTGCGACGCATGTTGTCTATGGCGGTCTGCGTGCTTTCGTCCAGTGAAGTGAAGACAAGGAACTGGTCGATGTCAAATGCTTCGGCCTTGGCGGCCATGTCACGTATTTCGTCCATTTCGTCCTTGGACTGACCCCCAACGAGGAAGTGAAGCCCCTGCAAGGGGGCCACCTCATTCGTGACTGCGATGAACAGGGGCAGTTCCGAGTTGCTGGCTGTCGAGGCTGAAAGGAATTCAACTTTTTCACATAAAACGGCGGTGTCCGGGTCAAAGGCCGGATCACAGAACCGCAGACGGAACCGGGCAGCATCTCTGTCAAATGCCAGCGTCGCGGCATAGGCCACGTCGATTTGTCGGTCCAGTCGCGAACTGTCCGACGTATAAAGCCCGGCCAAAACAGCAACAAGTGCCCCGATGCCACCCAGCACAACCCATACCAGATCAGCCAGTTTCCACGCCCGGTGCCCCGCCGGTTTGCGAAACAGAAACGCGGTGCCGATTGTGCCTATGACAAAGAACAGGATCAGCAGGAGCAATTGATTGTCGGTCACAAAACTCATGGGCCCGATCTTAGGACCTGTGAACCGTCCTGCAACAGGGATCACGGGCAGTTGTAACATCTTGCCACATGCCCATACTCGGTCTTGCGTTGAGGGAGATTGTCCATGCCAAATGAAATTGTACTGATCCACGGGGCTTTTGCTGGACCATGGTGCATGCAGAATTACGCTTCCTTCTTTCGTGATCGGGGTTGGACGGTACATGTCCCGGCTCTGCGCCACCACGGTGGTGATCCCAAGAGCGGTCCCGACCCGGAACTGACGAACACCAGCGTCATCGACTACACCGATGACATTGCGGCTTTTGTGCAGGGATTGGACACCAAGCCGGTCATACTGGGACATGCCATTGGGGGTGTAGTCGCGCAGCAGGTGGCCGCACGGGGATTGGCCAGCGCCATTGTTCTTATCAATCCGAATGCACCTTGGGGAACGTTGCCTGAAACCGACGACGAGCGCGCCGTGCCACGAGCATTGATGGAGGGAGGCGCGTTTTGGAAACAGTCCATGCGGGTCGAGTTCGACCTGATGGCTCCGTTTGCTCTCAACAAAATGCCTGAAACGCAGCAGCATGTTGTGTTTGATCAGCTGGGGCCGGAAAGCGGGCGCGTTATGTTCGAGATGTTCTTTTGGATGTTTGATGACCACCACGCGATTAAAGTCGACTTCGACAAGATAGATTGTCCGGTACTCGTGGTCTCTGGCGCGGAAGATCGCGCCGTTAGCCCCAACACCTGCCGGGCCCTAGCTGATCAGTATGGGCAACGCGGAACTTTTCTTTTGGTTGAAGACCATGCGCATTTTCTGTTCATGGAGCCGGGATGGGAGCAACCTGTCACAAAAATTGAATCCTGGATAAACAGTCATGTGATCTGAAACAGGCTTGACAACAAACCACCCATTGGAGACATCGCGCCAAGTAAACAGGGCCACAGACCCTTTTTGCGCAAACTCTCTGCGGGAAAGGTTTTGGAGTGACCCTGTTCGTCATCCCTATCATTTTGTCGGCCGCGTTGTTGCATGCCGTTTGGAATGCCATAGTCAAGACAGCGGCGGATCGAACCACAATGCTGGGTTTGGTCGCTTTGGGTCAAGTCCTGCCTGCGGCGGTCATGGTGATGTTGCTGCCGCTGCCAAGCCCAGAGAGCTTTGTCTACATCCTGCTCTCGACCGTTGTGCATTTCGGCTATTACTTCATGCTGGGTAAAGCCTATCAGCATGGTGATCTGAGTGTGGTCTATCCCATCGCCCGCGGTATTGTCCCGGCGCTGGTCTCGCTCTGGGCCATGCTCTTGGTCGGAGAAGTGCTGCCTTTTCAAGCCTGGGGTGGGATCGCCCTGATTGCCGTTGGCATTCAGTTGAGTAGCTGGAAAGCGCTGCGCTCGGGCGTTGGGCGCAGCACGCTGCAGTTTGCGCTGGGCACCGGGTTCTGCATTTCGATCTATTCGGTCGTAGACGGGATCGGGGTTCGGCTATCGGGCAATACGCTAAGCTATTGGGCGTGGGGGGCATTTCTGCACCTGTTCATAGCCGGTTTTGTAGGCGTTCGGAAACGAGCGGCCCTCAAAGACCTTCCATCCAAAATATGGATGACAGGTATTCTTGGCGGACTGGTATCGATGACGGCCTATGGTCTGGTGCTGTATGCCAAGAACTTCGCACCATTGGGCGCGGTTTCGGCGCTGCGCGAGACGTCGGTCATCTTCGCAGCACTGATCGGGTTCATATTCCTCAAGGAAGGCAATTGGGCGCGACGGCTGGGTGCCGCGGTACTCATGGCTGTTGGCATCGCCCTGATAGGAATGGCTGTCTGATCCGGCTGAAAAGCACTGGATGGCGGTGATATCTCTGGCTTAGCGACCGACTTGAAACGTGCTTTGTGGTTTCCAGTGCATGTTGCCCTTGTCGTTGCTCACACATCGCAGCAAGCGTTCTTCACGCGTGTTGATCGTTTCTGTGACGGTATTGTCGCCAAAGATCACGATGAAGGAATCCGGGGAATAAGCCAGCCCTTTGTAATAGCAAAACCGCGTTTCCGCCCCGTCCGGGATCGGAGAAGCCAAGCTGAGCGTCTGTTGCGCCAGCGTCTGGGTCGCGAGCATGGCTAAGGCCAGCCCAAAAGTCAGTGTTTTCATGTCGTCCTCCCGTCCTGCAAATCTGTTGTCGATCAAAAGGTTTTGGACGCCCGGACCTCAATCATTGTTTTTGTTGCCGCAAGTTTGAACGGGATCAACGGGTTAGGCAACGAAAATCCGACAAGCACAGTGGCAACGCCGCGGGGCGATTTTTACGACCGGTCGTTTCTGTGGTAACATGACCGCATTGTTTTAGGAGAATTGAGAGATGTTCAGACCCTCTGTGGAAGCGATTATGGATGTCATGTCCCAAAAAGATTACGTGGTTTTCGATACCCCTACTGTGGATTGGAACCTGAACATAGTAGGCATTCGCGCCCACCCTGTTTCACCCAAGAAATTCGATGATGTCATGACGGTGTTCCACCGGTTTCTTGGCGTTTGGGATATTGCCTATTACCCGATGACCGCCGATCCAAGCGATCACTACCTGAAGAACCCGATAAACCCGGATGGGACGGCCATTCTGGCGCCGGGGCAATACCGGTCCTGCTACAAGATCGATATTCATAAAAGAGGCCGGCCCGGAGGCCACAAAGCGCTGTGTCAAAGGCTGGGAAACGTTACCGTGTTTCGGGACAACAACGAGGATGGGAACCTGAACCTTGATAATCCTCAAAGTGGGATGTTTGGCATAAATCTGCACAAGGGGCCAAACAACGGTGATGATGACACTGCGAATACGATCTATTCCGCCGGGTGTCAGGTATTCGCGGATCAGCGTCACTTTGCCGAGTTTCTGCTGAAATGCGAAGCCGGGCGCGATGCGTTTGGCAACAAGTTCACCTATACGCTGCTAGATCAGGCAGATTTCGAATAAGGCGACGCCTTGCGAAGGTTCTTCAAGCGCCGGGGCAGGTCAGGGGCTTTGGTCGTGCCCGGTTCCAAAACCGGGCGTTGACCCTAGGTCTCGACTTCGGCCTGAAGCTCGCGGAAATACCGGATGGTTGCGTTCAGCCCTTCTTTCAGCTGCACTCTGGGTTCCCAGCCCAGAAGGGTCCGCGCCAGAGTGATATCGGGCTGGCGCTGTTTCGGATCATCCTCTGGCAATTGCTTGAAACTGACGGGGGTTTCGGCCCCCACAAGGGCCTGCACTTCGCGGGCCAGTTCGTTCATCGAGAATTCGTTGGGATTGCCCAGATTGACCGGTCCGGTGACGTCTGGGCCTGTCTCCATCAGGCGGATGAACCCTTCGATCAGATCATCCACGTAACAGAAAGACCGGGTCTGCGTACCGTCGCCAAAGATCGTGATCGTCTCGCCGGTCAGGGCCTGCATGATGAAGTTCGACACGACGCGCCCATCGGCAGGGTGCATTCTGGGTCCGTAAGTGTTGAAGATGCGGGCCACCTTGATCTCCAACCCCATCTGCCGGTGGTAATCGAAGAACAACGTTTCGGCGCAGCGCTTGCCTTCGTCATAGCACGAGCGCGGACCAACGGGGTTGACGTTGCCCCAATAGTCCTCGGTCTGCGGATGGATGGTCGGGTCGCCGTAAACTTCGGAGGTCGAGGCCTGAAAGATCTTGCATTTCAGCCGCTTCGCCAGCCCCAACATGTTGATCGCGCCATGCACGCTGGTCTTGGTCGTCTGCACCGGGTCGTGCTGATAATGCACGGGCGAGGCGGGGCAGGCGAGGTTATAGATCTCGTCCACTTCCACAAACAGAGGGAAGGTCACATCGTGGCGCATGAACTCGAACCGCGGGTTGTTGTGCAGATGGTCGATATTGCGCTTGGTGCCAGTGAACAGGTTGTCGACGCACAAAACCTCATGCCCCTGATCCAGAAGCCGGTCACACAGATGCGAGCCCAGAAACCCGGCCCCACCGGTTACGAGAACACGTTTTCGACTGTCATAAAGGCGGGCCATTGCAAATCCTTAATCGTTAAATCCAAGCCAGCTTGCCACCGGGAAACCGGTTCTTGATCTGATTAGTAAACCGAAGGGGTTTGAATTGCAGTAGAATTTGGTTTTTTGAGGGCGCGTGTGGTGTGTGTGTTTCATCTTCCCAATGTATTGCACGAGGCAAGTTGCACGCGGGCAATTTGCCTCTTAGGCGCGTTAGATGCTTAGTTAGTTAGGATGAATACTTGCAGCAATCTAGAAGTAGTTGAAAAACAGATAAGTGCAGCCATCCCAAGCTTGTTGTTAGCCAACTATTTTTTTGTGAAAAAAGCTGATGCTATTCTTGAGTTTCTCAATGTCGGCTACATCTTCCTGTTTGTGAATCACTCGGTGACAGGTTGGACATAGCACCAGGAAGTCGTCTGGAATTTTGTACCTGCGTGTCTCACCTTCTGAGAGCTCTCGAATTGGTTTTGCATGGTGAACATCAAGCGGAACGTTCTTGATTGGGCCTTCGTAGCGATAGTGTTCGACTGGCGCTAAACCGCAACCTTCGCATTTTATCCCACGACGCTCCAAAACCCGCAACCGTACATTCTTTGCCCGTTCAATTCTTCTAGAAAGAACATAACTCCTGGTCTCGAGGATGTCCGTTGAACCAGACTCCTCCATCATGGTGTCGACAGGTGTTCTGCCCCCACGGTCTACAAGCGCTTTGTACGCCGCGAGAATCATTTCCAAGTCTTCGTAGAACTGGTTAGGATCAATCATATCTGCTTGGTAGACCCTACCGAATGCATGGCCAGCAACATATCCTGATGGAAGTTTTTCAGTCGAGCCGAGATTGATACTACCACTGTCAAATCTTTCAAAAAACTCGGGAATCCTCTCCGCTATGTCGACAGCACGACGAGCGAGAATACTCCGACCTTTGTCGTTTTCTCCGAATTCACGGTAAACCTCTGTCGTACCTTGATTGAGAGATAACACTACCTCTTCTGTTTGTGCGTTAATAAGGTAGACGACGTAATAACCGCGAGTTGCAGTGTCTGTTACGAGTGGGTCGAAGAAAGCTAACCACGGCACCGAAGCCCAACGTGATTGGCCGACACTTGCTTTCACTTCCAGTTCGTATGGTAGGAAAAGTAGGCGTTTCTTTGCTTCTATCGCTATGTCGTGCCGTACAAAATTTCCAAATTCACTCCCAGAGAAACTTTTAGCACGTTCAAAGACGTACTCGCGCGCGAGACGCGATAGATACTCATGAAGCATTTGGGCTACTCAAACATCCAGCTCCTCCACAAACCGCGCGTTCTCCTGAATGTATTGGAACCGCAGTTCGGGCTTTTTGCCCATCAGGCGCTCGACCAGATCGCCGGTTTCGCCGGGTTCGTCCTCATCGATGGTGACCCGGATCAATTTCCGGGACGCGGGGTCCATCGTGGTCTCTTTCAGGTCCTTGGCGTCCATCTCGCCCAGACCCTTGAAGCGGGACACGTCGATCTTGCCCTTGCCGCCCAGACCTTTCTCAAGCCACTCATCCCGCTCGGCCTCGTCCAGACAGTAAACGCGCTTGGCCCCTTGGGTCAGACGATACAGAGGCGGGCAGGCCAGATACAGGTGGCCCGCGTCAATCATCGGGCGCATCTGGGTAAAGAAGAACGTCATCAGCAGCGCCGCGATATGCGCCCCGTCCACATCCGCGTCGGTCATGATGATGATCTTGTCATAGCGCAGGTCGTCGACGTTGAACTTGGTGCCAAGCCCCACACCCAGCGCCTGCGTCAGGTCGTTGATCTCGGCATTGGTGCCCAGTTTCGAACTGGCCGCGCCCAGTACGTTCAGGATCTTGCCGCGCAGGGGCAGCAGGGCTTGCGTTTTGCGATTCCGGCCCATTTTGGCAGAGCCGCCCGCAGAATCGCCCTCGACGATGAATAATTCTGTGCCGTCCCGTGTTGAACTAGAACAGTCCACCAGCTTGCCGGGGAGACGAAGTTTCTTAGTGGCGGACTTGCGTTGTGTTTCCTTCTCGGCCCGTCTGCGCAGGCGTTCCTCGGACCTCAGGATAAGGAAGTCCAGAATCGCGCCTGCGGATTTATTGTCCGCGGCCAGCCAGTTGTCGAAATGGTCGCGGACCGAGTTTTCCACCAATCGCTGCGCCTCGACCGTGGCGAGGCGGTCCTTGGTTTGGCCGACGAATTCCGGTTCCGAGATAAAGCACGAGACCAGCGCGCAGCCGCCGGTGATCAGGTCCTCGCGGGTGATTTGCGCGGCCTTTTTGTTGTTGATCAACTCTCCGTACGCCTTGATGCCCTTGAGAACAGCAGCCCAGAACCCGGCCACATGGGTGCCGCCTTCGGGGGTGGGGACGGTGTTACAATAGGACTGGATGAACCCGTCGCGCGAGGGCGTCCAGTTGATCGCCCATTCGACCTTGCCGGGGGTGTTGAACTTTTCCTGAAAATCCACGGTGCCCGCAAAGGGTTGGTCAGCATAGGTGGAGGAGCCGTTCATCGTCTCCTTGAGGTAATCGGACAGGCCGCCGGGAAAGTGAAAACTGGCTTCTGTCGGGGTTTCACCGTCATCGATGGCGGATTTCCAGCGGATTTCTACGCCTGAGAACAGGTAGGCCTTGGAGCGGATGGATTTGAACAGGCGGGCGGGTTTGAACTTGTGATGGCCAAAGATGTCGGGATCGGCATGAAACGTCACCGTGGTCCCGCGTCGGTTTGGGGCCGCGCCGATCTTTTCGACAGGACCAAGGGGAACGCCGCGCGAGAAACGTTGTTCATACAGCGTCTTGTCGCGGGCCACCTGAACGACCATCGAATCTGACAGAGCGTTCACTACGGACGCTCCCACGCCGTGCAGGCCGCCCGAGGTCTGATAGGCCTTGCCCGAGAACTTGCCGCCCGCGTGCAGGGTACACAGGATCACCTCAAGTGCCGATTTGTCAGGAAACTTGGGGTGCGGATCAATCGGAATGCCACGCCCGTTGTCGCGAACGGTCAGGGCATAGTCAGCATGCAGCTCAACCTCGATCCGGTTGGCATGACCCGCGACGGCCTCGTCCATCGAGTTGTCGAGAATCTCGGCGACCATATGATGCAGCGCACGTTCATCGGTGCCGCCAATATACATGCCGGGGCGTTTGCGGACCGGTTCCAGACCTTCGAGCACCTCAATTGAGGAGGCGTCATAAGTTGTGGTCGCTTCTGGCGTCAACAGATCGTCGGGCATGGGTGCTGCTCTTGTTTTTGAGTTTCCCCCATTATGGCAGGTGATGTGGTCCGGGGGAAGAGGGGCGCGAGGTGTTGTGGATGGATTGAGGTCGCTGAGCCGTTGGCTGCCTGTACATTGTGTCGAACACCAAGATTGGCCCCCTTGCTGCCTGCCTCCACGACGCGAGCTGGTTCCGCAGTGCCGTTATCGACCGAAGAAAGGCCGGCATCTCTGGCTGAACATCGCGCGATAAACCCGTCCGATACAACAAGCGCCGCGGCAAACGCTGTACGCATCGGGTTCTTGTTCGGACGCCGGCAGGGCTGGCGCCAAACCGCAACCTGCTGGGATAAATGTCCGAAGATCTTCCTGTCGGCCATCGCTGTCGTGTCGGATAAACCTTCCTTCTTTCGGGCAGCAAGAGAGTTGTAACCGGTATGGCATACACATTTGGGTTTGGTGGAATCGTGTCTAGATTCAATTCGCTGTCTGGAAAACTCAATCCTAAAAGCTCAAGCCAGCCGAGGTATTTTCGAGAGAATCCTCTTTGGTTATTTTGCCAAATGAAGCAGTGTTTGCACCAGATCAGAACCCTTTCTTCAGCTGTCGATATCGGTTCAGTGCAGCCTTGTGGCGCTTCCGGATCATTGACGGAATCGCTGGAAAAATATAACGTGAAGGCAGACTCCCAAATTATCCATTTATGAGTACCAAGCGTTCATGAGTTACGATTTTTCGTAATTGGAAGGCTGCTATGGCTACGTTTCAGGACGTTCAGGCAGCAGTGCACGATATTGCTGCGCGTTTGAATGTTACCCCAGAGCTTGCTCGCGCTGCGCTAATTAACCCGCTGTTGGCGCTTGAGGAACTTGGGTTCGATCTGGATCTTTCAGGTCGGCTTGAGCTGGAGGACAGGGCGCGGTTTTCCAAGAAACAGATCGTTGAACGCAAAAGCTTGCGGAAAAAAATTTTCGTCGCGGCCGGGCATGAATTTGACCCCGGGCAGGAACACGACCTAGCAGCCGTGCTTTTCGATGAGTTGAAACTGGGCGAGGAAAATTCAAAACGCCCTGACGTGTCCCCCTTGTCCATGCCGAAACGAAGAGTGCGTTCTTCCACTTCCAAAGTGAAGATTACGAGGGTCAAGGCAACTGAAATCGCCCGTCAGTTTTCAGTGAAAGCCAAGGGCAACTCAGTCGCCGGGCTGGATCCAAGCCTGATCGGATCCGCGAAAATTCCCGACCCGCTGGAAACATTGAACAAGGCTCACAAAATCATCTCTCCATTGCTTGCCTACAGGCAACTTGATGCAACGGTACCGCGCTTCGCGCCCGCGTCGCTCTATCATGCCGTGCGATCCGGAAAACGCAGGCTTGTCAATATCACGCCCCGCGCCGTTGTCACCGGCACTGCTTGAAGACACCCGGGCGCGATTCCGTCGCGCCGATAGACCGAGGACGTCAGGATGGCAAATACAAGAGGATATGAAGTCGTCGTTGAAGCCTCGGAAGAGGTCCTGCGAAAGGTCATACGGGGGGCGTGGAAGTCTGCAGAATGCGACGATGACCCCGGCGATGAAGGCCGCATTCCCGAATTCATGGATGTTCCCGCGGGTGAAACCTTTGGTGGTTTCGTCGTAGCTGACGGATCTGTTCAGATTCCCGAAGACCAGTTGGACGCAAGCCTGCGCCCGGACATCACCGGTGCCGAAATCCAACTTGGTGTTTTGATCGAGATCGAGATTGAAAACCCACCGGTTCCTTCCGCGCAAATGCTGACGATGACGGCTGATCTTGCTGCGGCTGCGCCCATTGGTCTGATTCCCGGGCGACAGGATGTGGGATGGCTGTTGGACGGTATGCCCCGCAATCAGGTGTCAGCCACTCTGACCAGCGGCGACCCTATTGCCGCCAACATCGATTTGTATGCAACCGAATTCGTGGACAAAGCCTATGAGAACGGTGGCCCGGGTGGACCGATTGACCCGGCCTTCCCATCCATCCCCCATGTTATCGATGAGACCGCGCTGCCATTTGCCTTGGGAGCGTTGACGACGGATGTCCATGCCGAAATATTCAACGACGACTCGGTCGCGGCGCACGATATTGAAACCACCGTGTCCGGCGGTGACATAACAATTTCGCTGCCGGTCTATCTGCGGATGTTCAACATTGTTGTCGGCCCGGCGGTACAGCTCTTTTTCAATCCGCAGGATCCAATGGGGATCGAAACGCGGATCAACATTACGGCACCTTTCAGCCGGGTTGGTTCAGAGTTCCGTACAGATTTGAATGCGGCCATCGTCACCGTGGACGCGATCAATCCGGCCGGTCCGGAGTATGGGCCAGAGGGTGACAACTATATCGATAACCGCGATCAGCTTGCGGCAATCCCGTTGGTCGCGATTGACCTCGACGCCCAGATTTCCAGCGAACTGGTGTCGCGCGGGCAGGAACTGGCCAGTGGCCTAGGCGAGGTTTCCATTGCTGCCCCGACCGTAGACGAAATCGAAGAATTCATCGGCGACTTCTTTCACCGGGATCTGGAAGCACGCGACTTCGTTTACATCTGGGGCCCGGAGGCAACGGACGAAGAGTTTCAGGTCGACAGCATCACCGTCGGAGTGACAAACGAGTTTCTGGCCATCGCCTTGAACGATGATGGTGGCGGTGACGTAGGCGGGCTTGCCAATTTCATTCCGGCTGACAGGGATTTTGCAATTGCCATCAGCGCGGCCCAGGTCGAAGCGTCGATTGAAGCTGCTCGCATTGAAGCCGAGTTGTCGGATGATGACCTTCCGAAGACGTTTACGCCTGACGGGCGCGAAGTCCGGCTGACTGATCTGGACGTGAGCCTCAGGGCGGGGGCGATCAGAATATCGGGCAAAGTGACTGTTGTAGACGCGATCCTGGGCAGCATTGATGTGGACGCCGACTTTTTCAACGACGTCGGTTTGCGCTGGCAGCCGAACGGTTCGCTGGGCCCAGACGGCGGGCAGCAAATGGATCACTTTGAAATCGACAGCGATGTCGATCCCGAAGAGTCCGTGCTGCTTTGGGTGCTGACGGCAATCGCCGCGATTTTGTCGTTCGGAGCTTTCGGAATTCTGGGCGCACTGGTTGTTGTGATCGTGGCACTTGTCGTTCGCGGTATTGCCGAAAGCATGGGCAGCGAAATCCTGTCTGATGAAGTTACGAATACGGTTACGGGCATCACCGGCTGGCCGGAAAACCTTGCCAGGATCGGAAGGGTCGAGGCGGTTTTTTCGGACCCGATCGTCATTGATACGGACGGCCTTGAAATCGCCGGAGATTTCACTGTTATAAGCAGTTGTGAGGCCACGGATGTCGTCCCGGCGGATTCGGGTGGGGCACGGTCGGGTGCTGCGGCGTCCTCCATGTCGCTCTCGGCTGTGAATGAACACCCTGACGCAGGCTACGAATGGTTGCCGGGTGACGGAACTCCGGCCGCAGTTTTGCCTTCGATCCAGCATGTCTATGCGGCAAGTGGTGTCTACACCGCGAAACACGCGCTGACGATCAACCAACCGGGCGGCGCGCGCAGTCGCAGTTTCTCGCTTGTTACCGTCGAAAACGTGCCGCCGACAGTGGATGCCGGACCTGATCTGACGGTGCAAGAAGGCGAAGAGGTCGCGCTGATTGCACGGTTCAGAGATGTCGAATACCCCGACACGCACGAATCCATGTGGTATTTCGGTGATCACCACGCGCCCAAACCTGGTGTGATTTCTGAAACAAACACACCTCCCGAGGCGACAGGTACCTCGACCGTGACCCATGCCTGGTGCGACAATGGTGAATACACTGTCACGGTGCGCATTCGTGACGTCAATGGTGGCGAGGCCATTGACACCTTGCGTGTCACCGTCACCAATGTTCCGCCCGAGGTCGAAGCTGGCCCGGATCTCTTTGCATATGTCTGCACACCGATCACGCTTGTCGCTGATTTCCGGGATCCTGGCTGGTGCGACACGCATACAGCCAAGTGGGATTTCGGCGATTGCAGTGAACCCCGCACGGCCTTGATCGAGGAAACGAACGAACCGCCAGCGGCCGAAGGCACAGCGACCGCCACGCATGTCTATAACAGGTGTGGTGATTTCCGGGCCATCTGTACGGTCATGGATGACGACGGCGACTTTGGTCAGGACGAGCTGACCGTCCGCGTCGTGCATTTGTTGAACCCCGGCTTTGAAGACGGGTTCCGTTCTCTGCCAGCGGGCAATGTTGGCCGTTTCTGGACTCCTTATGCATGGCTGACCGATTTGGCTGCCTTCCACGCTGGTAAGGGCAATCCCGTTCCGATATTGGCCCCGATCCCTGCCGATGCCTTTGACTGCGAAGGTTGCATCGTCCGGACCGGTGACAGGTCCCAACGGGTCATCGCGCAACGCGGCCTTCGCGTCGGTATCTGGCAATCACTGGGCGCAAACCCGGGGTGGGACTATGAGTTCTCATGTTCGTTCACAACAGAAGCCCGCAGAGCTGGCGGCTATGCTCTTGGGTTGGACCCGCGCGGTGGTGACGATCCGCGAGCGCCCTGGGTGGAATGGTGGACCGGTGACCTGGACGGTGCCTGGCGGCAATTGCGGGGTCGTGTGACGGCGGAAGCCGAAGCCGTAACGGTATTTCTGGAATTCAGCGGAGATGATCCGCGCAACGATGTGCTTGGATACATTGATGATTGTGCGTTCATCGCGATTCAACCGCATTGCCCGGACCAGCCTAAACCCGATCCGGAAATTCCCCCGCGTGAACGTTGCATTGATTTCCGCGGCCAGAAAGTGCCTTCCCGCCATCCTGTTTTGAATGTCGGCGGTGTACGGTTCTTGCCAGCCAAGGGCAGCATTCTTCAGATCATTGGCGGTTTTCAGCCGCAAGGCACACCCAAACTGTTGCTTTCCATCGCCGGTGTCTTTGCCCATCTGCCGGTCGTCGCTGACTGGGCCCGCTTCAAGGTGAGCTTTGGTGGCGGAAAGCCGATAACGATTATTGCACTTGATGCGGACGGCAACGTCCTGATGACGCAGACAGGAACGCAGCAGCAGGGTGTACAGGTCATAGAGGTTCAGGCGAGCGGGATAGTGACCCTCGTCATGCGGGCGCAGGAAGGAGCGTTGATCGAGCTGTGCTTCCGGCCGGAACAACCCCGCAGCACGCCTTCGGCAGAGCCTGTACCGGGGCCCGGCATCATCGTGAATCCGCGTTTCGACCGCGCCGTCGCCCCGGCTATGTTCAGCGTGGCGGCGATCGAGGAGGATAACACCGTGACCGGAACCAACAGCAACCGTCCGTTTGGATTGTCCGAGACTGCGTGGGGCAAGCTGGACACTCAGCTTCAATCCAAATTGGCGCAGGCCGTAACAGACAGTGATGATCAGGATGCGGTACAAGTCATCTTGCGTCTGGCTCCTGACGCGGGTCGCGATGCGCCTGTTTTCCGGCGTGCTGAAACAAAGGCGCGCGAAGATTACTTCCGCCGGCGCACACAGTCTCTGGTTGATACGCTTGAAAACCTGGGCGGCACCGGGGTCAGGGAACTCTGGCTTGTTGACAGTATCGCAGTTGAGCTGTCGCCCGGAGCCATTGCGACAATCGCCAATGATACCTCTGTCGTGATGATCACCCATTCCACCGAGCGTCAGGCCATTCCTGAAAACCCAATTAGACCATGATCCAAAGGAGCACAAAATGTCCGAGTTAAGCCAGGATCACGTTGATCGCTTCGAGAGAGCGGAACGTCGCGAAATCGAGAAGCTTCGTGCCGAGTTTGGCAGCGAGTCCATCTCCAAAATGGACAGCATTGTTCTGCGAGACCTCTTGGCCAACAGAAAGGAAGCGCACCTGAACGCTTTGCTTGGCCATACAGAAACGGCCCAGCTTCCCCGGCATCGTGTGCTGGTCTTGCTGCGCAGCGGCAGGACATCACCTGATCGTGCACCACGCGCGTTCGACAGGCGTCAGCGTCGTCGTTTGATCATGCAACACCGCCGCCATGGCGAAGACGTGGTGGGACAGATTGCCAAGAGCTTTGGCGAGCGTGAAATCGAGGTCGAGCAGACCTTTTGGCTGAACCACAGCTTGGTGGTCTGGGCCGATGACCAGCGCCTGACTGACATTGCCGGGCGCGCCGATGTTCTGAAGGTGGCTCATTGCAAGAATCAAATCCTGATTGATCTGGATAACAGCCGTCCGCTTATCAATGCCGATGCCGTTGAAGCCAGCGGGATCACCGGTGCCGAAGTGGACGTCGCAGTTCTGGACACCGGCGTGGACCAGACACACCCTGAGCTTGCTGCGAACTTCGGCACACAACAGGATTTTACCGGCGAGGGGTTGGGCGACCTGAACGGGCACGGGACCCATTGCGCGGGCGTTGTTGCCAGCAATGGCGCGACCTTCCGGGGCGTCGCTACAGGGGCGGTCATTCACGATTACAAGCTTTTGAACCAATTCGGCAGTGGGAACGCCCCCAACTGCGTGTCGGCAATCCAGCAGGCCGTCGCGGACGGAATGGATGTACTTTCAAACTCCTGGGGCTTCACCCATAGAAACGGGAATTGGGTCGATCCAGACGGAACATGCGTTTTATGTGTCGCCGCGGACGCGGCTTCGACAGCCGGCGTGACCTTCGTGGTGGCCGCAGGCAACGAGGGCAATGACAGTTGCGGCACCTATGACACGCGTATTCGCTGTCCGGGTATTGCGCGGACCGTGATTACCGTCGGCGCAAGCGATGACAGTGACAACATGGCCGGCTTCTCCAGTCCCGGACCAACGCCGGATGGGCGCGACAAACCGGATGTCACCGCCCCTGGCGTGGATATCGTTGCGTCGCGATCGGCGACCGGCAATGACATGAATGGCGGCGCGACTGTAATCGATCCGCTTCATCTAGAAGCCAGCGGCACCTCCATGGCATGTCCTCATGTCGCCGGGGTCGCGGCACTGATGCTGCAACAAAACCCGACACTGCTGCCAGCTGACATCAAGGCAGTACTCATGGCTACCGCCGTCGACATTGGCGCGCCGACCACGCAGCAAGGTGCCGGGCGTGTGGACGCTCGAGCAGCTGTCGGCTCGGTCTGATTTGGAAAATTTGGAACGGAGGATACGAACGTGGCAGACTATGAACAGCGGATGCAGCCGGAAGAGGGTGCAAAGGCAGTTGAAAAACTGGCCGAAGATGCTTTGGCGGGTTTCAAGGCGGACGCCAAGAAGGAATATGCTGAACTGGTCAAGCAGTACGAGGGGGCCAGTGCAACGGTCGGTGTTTTTGGTATGGGGTCGGTCGAGGTCTCGGTCATGAGCGGCGAAGTTCATATCAACCCGAACCCAAAGCGCAAAGGGAAGGGCCGGGGCGTCGGCGCGATCTCACCGGAAGCTCTTGTAGCTATTTCCGAAGGCCGGATGACCGTAATGGACGCCTTCCACCGTGGTGAGATTGTTGTTCGCGCCGAGTCCGCAGCATTGCACGAGGGCTACGACAGTTTCATCAGGAACTCCGAAGCGGCGCTCAGGTCGAAGCGTTTGCAGAAGACGCTGGCGCAGTTCCGCAAGATTGCGGATGTCTGACTGGTTGCAAGACGAACAGGTCCGGGCCACGATACCCCAAGTTGAAGCATCAATGTTGGATGCCGTCGCCTCGGACCAGCCTGGGTTCGAAGAGATTGCACACTGGCTTATCGGGGCCGGCGGAAAACGGTTGCGACCAATTCTTCTGCTGCTTACTGCGCGAAGCCTCACCGACAAAGAAGGACGCAAACGCGCAGTTCAGGCGGCGGCGGCCGTTGAAATGATCCATGTGGCGTCGCTCTATCATGACGACGTCATGGACCGGGCCGAACTTCGGCGTGGAGCGGAAAGCGTGAATCGTCGCTGGTCTTCGCCCATCGCCAGCTTCGCCGGAACGTTTATTCTGGCCCGTGCAATCACCTTGTTGGATTCCGTCAGCCCCAAAGCCTCTGAGCTGGCCGGTAAACACTGTGCCGCGCTGTGTCTTGGGCAGTTGCGCGAAGCAGAAAACGCCTACAACGCCGATTGGACCATTGAAGAGCATCTTGAAATGCTTGAGGGCAAGACGGCCGAACTGTTTGTCCTCGCAGCATCGCTGGGGGCGATGCTGGCTGACGTAAGTGATCAGGATCGAGATTCACTGATCACGTATTCAAAGTGCCTCGGCCTTGCGTTTCAGCTTCGTGACGATGTTCTGGACTACATTGCAAGCAGCGCGGAGCTTGGGAAAGGGTCCACCTCTGATCTGCGCGAAGGCGCCTATACGATGCCGGTGCTCCTGTGCCTGGGCCAGAACGGTCAGGCCGCCGATGAATTGCGGGCCAGTTTGAGGCTGGCCGACATGCAAGATGCGGACATTTCGCGTGTTGTCGAGATCATTCGCAATTCGGGCGCGGTCGAAGCTACCGAAAAGCTGGCGCGGGACAAATCCGAGGCAGCCGTACAGGTCATCTCGGGGCTTGAAGATCATGTGCTGCGCGACTCGCTGGCAAACCTCGCCCGGCTCTCTGTCGAAAGGAGGGCCTGACATGGACGGTCACGGTCCTCTTGCGGACGATCTGCCGCTTGCGACACCTTCGGAGGCCGCGGCCGAGACATGGGACGCCATCATTGTCGGTGCGGGGCCCGGCGGCAGCGCCGCCGCCATCGAACTGGCGCGAAGAGGTCGAAAGGTCATTCTGATCGACCGTGAGGATTTCCCTCGGGACAAAAGCTGTGGAGACGGCATCACCCGGTCCGGCATCTCTCAGTTGAAACGCCTCGGCATTCTGTCCGCGCTTACCGATCAACAGGAGGTCGAAGGTGTGCGCGTCCATATGCGCAACAGAGGCCACCGGGATTTTCGATACGAGGGCGAAGACGACTACGGGCTGGTTGTGCCTCGTTTGATACTGGATGACTGTCTTTTGCGTCAGGCCCGTGCGGAAGGTGCGGCTTTCATGCCGAAATGCCGCGCCGACGATCTGGTGACGGATGAAAGCGGGACTGTCACAGGCGTCAGCGCGTACATGCAAGATGGCACGACAGTGGTTCTGACCGGGTACATGGTCATCGCCGCAGACGGGGCCGCGTCTCGATTGGCGAAAGCAGCGGGATTGCGGGAAACACCCGAACAGGGCTATGGCACGGCACTTCGCGGCTATGTCGACGGCTGCGGTGACACTCCGCCACTGCTCGAAATAATGCTGCCGTTGACTGATGTTACGGACCGGTACCTGTTGCCGTCCTATGGCTGGGCGTTCCCAACGGGGAAGGGAACTGCAAATGTCGGTGTCGGACTGTTCTGTCGGGCGTTTGACACCAATGTCAGGACACTTTTCGATCAATTTCTGGACGTGCTCCGAAAGGATTATCCAGAGTACTCGGGCATTCAGTTGTCCGGCACGACCTTGGGGGCACCGCTGAGGTTCGATTTCGCACCAGAACGTGCCGCCAATTCGGGTCTGTTGCTGGTTGGTGACGCCGCAGGTCTTATCAGCCCCTTTACAGGCGAAGGAATCAGCTTTGCGCTGGAATCCGGTGCGCTTGCGGCTCAAACCACTGATCGGTGCCTCCGCACAGGGGCAGGCCCCTGGGTGGCGGCGGATGATTATGCGCTTCTGCTGGGTGATCGCTTTGCCGGGTACTTCACGCTCGGGAACCGCGCAAGCCGCCGATACGAATTCATTTGGCGCGTGCTGGACGATACGTTCGAAAGCGAAAAGCCGGTCCACAACATGCTGCGCCGTGCCGTCTTGGTACCTGAAGGCACAGGCAATGATGTGGAAAGCGCCATGTTGGACGACGTATCGCCACTTGTGCGTGTGCCTGAGATGCCGCTGGGTGACGACCTGCGTGATGTCGGTGCGCGCCTCAATCGCATCGTGCGCACAGATTGGCCGTTTCTGACGCGCATGTCCTTCGCGGGCAAGCGGGCTGACATGGTTGCGTTCCGACCTTCGCTGTTGCTTTTGCTGACGTCCTATCTGGGTGATGTTGAGGCAAAAAGACGTCGGGCCGCGGCTACGGCACTGGAGCTTGCGTATCTTGGATTTCTTGCCCAAAGCGGCATACGAGGAATCGAGGCTGCCGCTGTAACAGCCGACGCTACAGCCAACTGGGGCGACAAGCTTGGGATACTCACAGGCGACTACTTGTTGGCGAAAGCACACGAAGTCGGCGCACGGGACTGCCCGGATCTGGTTCCAGCAATTCTGAGTGCCATGGCCTCGGCGTGTGAAGGCCGAGTGTCCGAGCTTCGTACCGCATGGCAACCGGATCTGACGGTCGAAGTGCGCATCGCGCAAATGCGGCAGTGTATGGCTGCATTCTTCAGGCTGCCCTGCGAACTCGGCGCGATGCTTGCAGAAAAAAACGATCTTTTGAACGCCCTCCGCGACTATGGCGGGAACCTTGGTCTGGCTTACCTGTTGACCGAGGATGAACTTGCCCTGAACCGCCCTTCGGGCAGCACACCATTTGCGTCAGACCTTTCCAGCGGCCTATTCAGCGTGCCCTTTCTCAAGGCGGCCCAGGGGCAAAAAGGGGGCGCGGCAGCCCGTGCTTTCATCAGTCACCGCGACCCCGCGCGGTTTTTGGCAGAGATTTCCCAGACCACGCGCCATATCAAGAGGCAGCAATTACCTGAAAAATACCGCGATCAGGCAATAGAGGCACTAAGCTTCTTGCCACAGGGCGGCGTGGCAAAATCGCTTTCGGCGCTCGCAGGTTATGCGGTAAGCCGACAGGTCCCAAAACGCCGCGTGCTGTGAAGGTGTGATCCAGGTTCCGAGGTGTCCCGCTGCCAGTCAAAAGCGCAGTGATCCACGTTTCCTTGACCCGTGCGCCGGGTGCTTCATTCGGGGGCAGGTGGTATTTGTAGGCAGCGCATGCTTCGGAAGGACGGTTCAGGTTCCATTCTGCTGCCATGAGCATGCCGCCTAGGACGATATCCAGCCGTGGTTCAATTTGGTTCGATAATGTCGACAAAGCGCTTCGTGGATAACCGCCTCTTCTGCGGCAGTTCCCCAGTGGAGGATCCGGTTGACGGACATATGAGCGAGGCTTCCCAGAATGTCGGCCAAACTGCTTCCCAGCCGGCCATCCTGTTCTTCTCGTTGGAGGCATCTGAGATCCGGATGAAACCTGGCTGCACGTGCATTCCAGCGAGATGGTCGCGAATGAATGCCCTTTCCCACACCCAGTTCATTCAGCACAACGCAGGCACTCTTCCATTCCTTACCCGTGGCCCGACGTGCCGTTCGGCACGACGCCGGGCCGCCGCCGTAGTTTTCCGAGCACCGCTCTGAGATCGCCAGCCGAACCCCTGTTGGGAGTTCGAGATCTTCAAACAGGGCATCGATACTAGCGACTGATGCCATCCATCGCCGGGATCGACTGATCTCTGGATCGTTGAGCACGTGAAGCGCAGCGATCGAGTCGGCGCCGAATATTCTCTCGCAGGCGCCGAGCCCCAGTTCTCCGCCGTATCGCGCCATTTCAGGCAGGTACTCATCAACAAGAAACCTGTCTACCAATCCTCCGGCTGTTTTCTGCAAGTGAACAAGCACCCGGTTCCTCAGAACTCTGTCATGGTCGCTTGGGAACTTGAGGCGGAGGCGCAGTTCAAGCTCTGGGTCTGCGTATCTAACGAAGAACCAATTCTCGATAAGGTTGCGTTTCTGCCACAGCGCCAACCTGTTAGATTGCAGTTTCAGGAACTGTTCCAGCTTCATGGCATCCCCGAAAAGCCGCAGATACAACCATGATCCGGCCTCGTCAGCGCCGTGCCCCAGCGGTTGCCATGCGGCCGGGTTGGCATCGTATTCGACATAGGGTGTATCAACTGGCTTTGCAGGGGCAAAAACCAGTTCAGAGGCCAATCGACCATGCGGTGAGTCGATCCACCAATCCTCTGGCGTTGGAAGGTACTCGCAGATCGAAAGCGGCCTTTTTTTCAACGTCTTGATCAGGTTCGCAGTGGAAAAGGGGTTGTCCAGATTCCATGGCGTGGCCATGTCACTGGCCTCATCTGTGGGGACTATGTATCGCGGCAGCTCCAGTTTTTGCCGCGTTGTTTCCAGCCAGCTTTCCTCTTTGCCCGATCTGATCACCTCTGTCGGAACACAAAGCCGCCACCGCTCCGGAGCAAGGATCACATTTCCAGCTGAGACCCTGGGCAACCGGTTTCGATTGCTTTGCGATTGCCATGACCAGATCACCGTCGGTTGCCTCATGTGCATCGCGATGTCGATGAGCAGAAGATAGACCGCCGGAGCCCCGGGAGGGCTTTGGTGGGCAGCATGCAGCTGTGGACTGACCTCGACGCTTTGGCTGCCCCAGAACAGTCGGAACCGACTGCCATCGTGACGGATCCACAGATCGTGAAGCGGTATCCTCCTTTCCGGCGGCAAACCGCTGTCGCCCAGAATTTCGATTACATACCGGGAAAGGCTGGCGCGTCGCAGGATGTTGGATGACCGGGGGTCGGTGGCACACAGGATGTCTGCTTCGACAATTGTCGAATCCTTTTCACGCGTGGGGCTGTGTTGCATCAACGCGTCTGCGATCAACTGATTTCGTCTTGAGAAACGGCCGAAAATCGCCTTTGGCCCGCCCGGAAAAATTCCCTCGGGATAAGCTGTCCAGACTGGCTTGTGCCCGGAACTGCGCCCTACCTTGCCCAAAAGAACGCCATCCTGGATGGCGAGAGGGGCCTGACCTGTGTTGTGGGCATGCAGGATCTCGATATCCTGCGCGGAAAGCCCCCATTCGCGCGCCTCCCAATCGGTTTCCAGCGGAAAATCCTGATGTTTGTGCCTGGGGGCATCACTTGACGATCCCGTACCTGTAACGAAATCCAATCGCAGCGGCATGCCGAGATATGCAAGCCCGCTTTCGGCGTCCACGGCCTGGCCGAGCAATACAGCGCGGTCGCCGTACCGGTCGAGGAACCGCCGTTCAAATTCCAGAAAACGGTTCGGCTTCGGCACGCGAAAGCCAATATTTTCCAATATGTTCCATGCGCTGGCCAGCGCTTGCTCCGCGCGCAGTGGTGTTTCCAACGTGCCGACGCAATGCGCATCGACATGAAGAAAATCACCCGTCCAACCCGGCGCAAGAGAGCCCGCTGTTCGCCCCAGTTGCTTTAACGCGATCATTGAAGTGTTTTCACGTGCGGCATCAAGAGCAGTCCCGATCTCCGCCAAGCCTCTCTTTTGTGGGGCGGTCATATCCCTTTCCAGCCGCTTCAGCGTTCTGGCGGTTGCGTTATGTCCCAGAAGTATTGGATCTCTCTGTGGTATCAGAGCCTCGGACCGACAGAGATCCGAGATCGTCACAGCAGATTTGAAAGGGCGATCCTTGAGGGCCGTTTCCAGATCGGAAACCGTGACAGAATCGACGTCAAAGATGAACTCTGCCAGATCGGAATCCGCCGCTGCAATGATCTGTTCGTGGTTCCAGGGCCCGTCGAGATCACCGTTGGTTATCCAGTGCAGAACGTCCTGTTCCCACCAGGCCGATGGATTGCATCGCACCCTCGTGCTTTGCGTCTCGGCGGTTCCGGCGGCAATATGTGCCAAAAATCCACAGTCCAGATCTATGTCCAGATGGTGGTCTGCCACGGTGACGATGTCCTTGCCTGCAACAGGTATTGCCGCGCCCACTGCTGCGAATGCACCGAACGGCGTTGGGCGAAAACACATTCTGTAAATAAACCGAAACAAGGTGCCGAGAACTGCAGGTGAGAGGCGTTCGTCTTTTTCGAATTCGCGCATGACCATCGAGAAGAAACCGGGTCGCGCAATGAATAACGACAAGGCAAAGGCCTGATCGTGAAGTAACTCTGAAGCACGCTTTTCCAGATCCTTTTTTCCGGTGCTTTTAGTTACTCCGCTAAGATCATGCTGCGGCGAACGCAAACAAACACGAATTCCGAGAAAGGGACGAGAGCTGGGCAGTTTCGGTTGAGAATGACAATGATTAGGCTCCTCGACATCCAGCCCCATGAACTTCAGGTAGCTGAGATAATCTGCGTCGCTTAAGGCAAGCAATGCTAGCAAAACGCCACTCGAACCGGTCAGAAGGTCCGTCGATTGAAACGTTTTCCAGCCTGCGCCGATCGCGGGAAGCCCGTCCGGGCTCAATTCGCGTTCCACGAGGCTCAGAAGCCGTTCGGCGTGCTTTTCGATCAGGGAATCGACGTCTGCTTCGGGATTGAGAGACCGAATAGCGAGGGCCATCACCACAATTCCGGCATCGCCATGACATAGCCCTCCGTCATTGATGCCCGTCTCGCTGAGAGGTCTGGCAACGCAAGATGTCAGAACCCGTGATGTGATGTCGTGTATTTCGTCTTCCATCCCAATCAGCGCGGCCGCCGCGAGTGCGGTATAGATGATCCCAAGATCGCCGTAACACCACGCAAAACGTGACGGTACTTCCCACGCGTGGCTGAGCGCTGACATGCAGGGGAAGCAGGATGACAGACCGCTGTCCGAAAACGCGCCCCGATGCGAAAGAAGGAACAGGACCGCGTCTTTGAGGTCTTCGATGTGTCGTGGCGTGAACGCGTGCCGCCGACCCAAACGGGCCAGAGCCAGAACGGCACCGGGTGAACCGTGGGCCAATCCCATATTGACGAGGTAACGCGTTGTCTTCTGGGAACCAGCCTCGTCTTCCGGAGAGGAAAAGGGTTCTGTCCACGCCAATCCCCGCTCTGTTCGGGCCGAGTGCCTCCAAAGCTCCTCTGCCAAACGCAAACACAGCGTCTTCCCCCCAAGACGGGCCGTTTGGGATTTCGGTTCGCAAAGAAATACGGATATGCCTGCAAGCCCCGAAACGTGATCGAAATGTCCCATCCACGGAGCTTCGAGAAGGCGTTGCGCAACCGAACGCAGGGCACGGTCGAGCGCCAGTTGCGCTTCAGGATCGTTCGGATTGGCGTCCAAGGTATGACAGGCGAGCAACCCAAGACCGGCTCGGCCATCGAACAGTGAAACAGGGGCTCCGCGCAGTTCTCGGTCGCGAACCCAGATGGTAGAAAGGCGACGTGACGCAGCGTATCGCACCCGATCGTCATCCAGAAACCTGTCTGCCGCCAGCAATGCCAGCGCCTCTCCGGCGACAGCGCTTCCCAGCCCGATTGCATCAGTTCTGATCGGAGCCACAACGAGCGACCCTGCAATAGACCGTATGGCCGCATCAATCCTCGTTGATGAAATAGACATTGACTATGACAGTTTCCCCGCCAAACGGGATTCATCATTCAGCAGGCGTTCGGATGGCATCCTTTGCTGCTTGCACGGATACTGCACCAATTTGCGCAACAATTCTTCGCCCAACTGAACGTTCGGCGCGTCGGACCGCCAACGCTGCCGGCGTCGACGAAGCCGAAGGCAGGACCGGTGGAGGTAGGATTGAAGCCAGAATAATGATCCCCCAGTTCGCCCAAGGATTCGATGGATGTCAAAAGCGCGTCTACGCGGTGTTCGACGGTTTCCAGCCTGTCTTCCGGGCCGGGTTCCATGACGCGCATCAACTGGTCGAGACGTTGCTCGATCGCGGTAAGCCTGTCATCGACAGACCGGCATTCCGGATCTGTCTTTTCGCTTTCGGTGTAATCGGGTTCTTTGCGATTGTCGTTTTCGTCAGCACTCATTTCTCTCTCCAGAATCTGAGGTGGTCGAATAGTCGACTTGGGACCGCCTGTGGAAAAACGTGTCGTTCAAATATCAACTCCGATGGAATCGGAGAGTCTTTGTGATGAGAGATTTCAATAATATACGAAAACGAGCATTTTGTCATGGAGCAGGCAGAGCAACGCACAGTTGTCCCAATGGTACTTTCAGCGACCATGAGCTGGTGTCAGGCAGGCGAACCGGCACGGTCAATCTTGCCAACGGTTTTGTGCATCACCCGTTGTCCGCTTCTTTCAGCCCCTCGATCTGCAAATCGAACCCGGCCTGAATATGGGCAGTGAAGGTTTCCAATGCTTCTGTCACGTCTCCGGTTTCAATCGCGTCGACAAGCGCCTGATGATCACCGAGGGATTTTGAGATGTCGACATTTTCAATTGCGGAAAACAGGTGAAAGGCCATGGCCTTGCCCCAGATCATGTCAAACATGTCCAGCAGGAACTTGTTTCCCGCTTCGACCATAAAGGCGCGGTGAATGCGTCGGTTGGCAATGAAATAGTCGCGTGTCGTAGGGTTGGTCAGGTTTTCTTCGCGCCGAATCAATTCGCGCAGACCGTCCAGAACCGTGGGTTCCGCATGGGCCGCGAGAATCCGCGCAGCCTGACCTTCGATTGCAGCGCGGGCCTGATACAGTTGCCGGACTTCGGTTTGATCCATGCGTGCGAGCCGGAATCCACCGCTTGCGGCGACTTCCAGAACCCCTTCGGTTTCCAGCCGCATCAGAGCCTCGCGAACCGGGGTGCGGCTGATATTCAGCTCTGCTGCCAGTTTCTCCTGAACCAATCGATCTTCTGTAGATATTTCGCGGCTCATTATGGCTTCGACCAGTTGATCATAAACCTCGTCCGCCAGCCGTCTACGCTGTGTCTTTATCTGTTTCAGAGCCACTCGGAGCCTCTCTTTCCGTGTTTTGTGAATTCTGTATTCAAAAAAGCATCTGGTGCCAAGGCGAATGGGCTTGCTATTCCTCGTGTACTGTATACAGTATACAGACGCAATTGAACAGGGAGCACTTCATGTGTGGTATCGCTGGAAGGATTCTAACCGCACCCGGGCAGGTCGGGGCAGATCTGGTGGACCTGATGGATGCGCAGGAACACCGTGGCGCAGATAGCACCGGGTTTGCAGTTTATGGGCCGCCACGAGACACCGGATACGTTTTGCGGGGGATGGGTTTTGATAAATCCCGGCAGGATGCTGACCTGGAAGCGTTTGAGGCGGTTTTGAAAGATCACGGCTCTGGCTTTCTGTCTGACCCGAAGATCGTAGCTGATGAGAACCGGCATTATTGCTTCCGGGCGGAAATCTCGGACCCGGCTGATCTGCAGGCCTGGGTGCGGGATGCAGATGAACTGACGGACCGGTTCGAAGTGCAGTCCTGTGGCCGTAGCCTTGAGATCATCAAGGATATCGGCGGGGCGGAAGCGGTTGCCGAAAAACATGGCGTGCGTGACATGATCGGAACTCACGGTCTGGGTCATGCGCGGCTTGCGACGGAAAGCTCGGTCCTGCCCAACGCTTCGCACCCGTTCTGGGCACGTCCCTTCTCGGATGTGGCGATCGTGCATAACGGCCAGATCACCGACTATTTTACATGGCGCGATAAGCTGAGCCGGAAGGGCTATCGCTTTTTGACCGAGAATGACAGCGAGTTGATTGCGGTCTGGGTCAGCGACCAGATGAAAGCTGGCCTGACGATGGAGCAGGCGCTGAAGAAGTCGATTACCTCTATCGACGGGGTATTTACATACATGATCGCAACGCCGGACGGGATCGGCTTTGCCAAGGATCGGTTCGCGATGAAGCCGCTGGTCGTGGTCAATCGCAATGGGGATCTGGCCGCCGCGACCGAGGAACAGGCTGTTCGTCGCGTGATGACCGAGGAAAGCGACGTGATCAACTATGATGGCCCTTCGCTGACCGGCATCTGGGGTGTCGGCAACCGGAGCCTGGCAGCATGAGCGAGGTAGCAAGACAGATGGATGAAATTGTCATCGAAGTCGGCAAGCGGCATATTCGTGAGGTGAACCGGGATATCATGGCCGCCTGCGCATCAGGACAGCCGATCCGGGTTGTCGATACGCTGTCGCGGCACAATCTGGGCGTGGGTCTACCGGACAATGTGGACATCACCTTCGAAGGCTCAGTGGGATATTATTGCGGCGGTTTGAATACTGGCGCCAACATCTCCATCGAACGCAATTGCGGGTGGGCCGTGGGCGAGGGGATGGCCAAGGGTCACATCACTGTCGGCGGCTATGCGGGCATGTCCTGCGGGGCGGCGATGATTGGCGGCACCATCCATGTCAAAGGTGATGCGGGGCCACGGGTGGGCGTCGCCATGAAGGGCGGCAACATCGTGGTCGAAGGCAGGATTGGCTATCAATCCGGTTTCATGGCGCACGCGGGACGGATCATTGCGCTGGGCGGTGCAGGTGAATCCTGTGCAGACGCGCTGTGGGAAGGCGAGGTTTGGGTCGCAGGAGAAGTTGACAGTCTGGGCGTGGACGTCGACGTGATCGAACCCACTGCTGAAGAGGTGGCCGAAGTCGATGCGATCCTTGATCCTTTGGGGCTGGTCGACAGCTCTCGTAACTGGCGCAAAATGGTCTCTGGCCAGCGTCTTTGGTATTTTGAAAGCAGGGACGCAAGCGCATGGCTCATGATCTGAGTAAACCCTATGAGTATCCGTTCGAAGTCGCGTCCGAGGAAGAAATAAGGTTCCGCGATGCGGGTGCGGTCGAAGGTCGGCCGGCCGGTGTGCCTTCGTCCTATGATGAGGGGGGATCGACCCGCTGGACACCCGAAGCGATATCGGAAGTTCACGCACTGGCGCAGCTTGGGCGGTATCAGGTGCGTGGCTACAATACGTTCAACAAGCAGCTGCCGACATTCGACGATTTGACATTTGTCCCGGCGACAATGACCCGCCTGCCGCTGGAAGGGTACCGCGAGAGCTGCGATACAACGACAGTTCTAGGTGGCGGGCGCGGATTGGTGGAACGGCCACTGGAACTGAAAATCCCGATCTATATCGCATCGATGTCTTTCGGCGCGCTCTCGGCCTCGGCCAAAGCGTCGCTTGGTTATGGGGCCTCGAAGGTGGGTACCATGACCTGCACCGGCGAAGGCGGCATGCTGGAAGAGGAGCGCGAAGCCTCCCAGCGCTTGCTCTACCAGATGTCGCCCGCCCGCTATGGAGTCGATCTGGATCACCTGCGCCGGGCCGATGCCTTGGAGATTGTTGTGGGGCAGGGGGCCAAACCGGGCACCGGCGGTTTGCTGCTGGGTATGAAAGTCAGCCCGCGCGTCAGCGAGATGCGCACTTTGCCGGAAGGGGTCGATCAGCGATCCACCATCCGGCATCCGGATTTTCTTGGGGCAGACGATCTGGCGGTCAAGATTGAGGAACTGCGGATCGCCACGAACTATCAGGTGCCGATCTTCATCAAGATGGGGGCAACACGGCCCCGTTTCGACGTGGCCGTGGCCGCAAAGGCCGGTGCCGATGTGGTTGTGGTTGACGGGGCTGAAGGCGGCACCGGTGCTTCGCCCGAGTTGCTGCTGAATCACACTGGCATTCCGACCATGAGTGCCATTCGCGCAGCACGCGAAGCGCTGGATGAGTGTGGGATGAGCGGCAAGGTCTCGCTTGTCGCCGCGGGGGGTATTCGATCAGGTGTGGACGCGGCCAAATGTCTGGCACTTGGGGCGGATGCGGTCATGATCGGGAACGCCGCGATGGTCGCGCTGGGGTGCAACACTCCGAGATATCTGGACGATTATAAGGCGTTGGGCACATCGCCGGGGGCGTGCCATCACTGCCATACGGGCCGCTGCCCGGTTGGGATCGCGACGCAGGACCCTGACCTTGAAGCGCGTATGAACCCGCATGCAGGTGCAGAGCGCGTGGCCCGGTATCTGACCGCGATGACAATGGAGATCACGGCGCTTGCCAAGGCCTGCGGCAAATCTTCGGTACATAATCTGGAAACCGAAGATCTGCGCGCGCTCAGTTTTCAGGCCTCGGCCTTTACCGGCGTCAAGATGGCGGGCATCGACCGGGCCTTCGACTGGTGAGGATTGCGCTTCTTGAACTGACCCTCCATCCCTTGCCACTGCTTGAGGGTCTGCCGCGGACGGCTCATCAGATCCGCGCATGGCTTGAACCGCATCTGCCCGAAGCCCGATTTTCCACGGTGGATGTGGTCGATGGCGTGCCATTGCCGCAGTTCAGGGATTTTGATGGGGTTGTTGTCGGAGGGTCCGAATTCGGCGTCTATGATGACACGGAATGGATGCGGCCCCTTCGCGATTTCCTGGAAATGTGCCGGGACCATGCCAAGCCGGTCTTCGGCATCTGCTTTGGCCATCAGATCATGGCGGATGTCTATGGGGGCAAGGCCGAGAAGACCAAGGTCGGCAATGTCGTCGGTGCACGAGGCTTTGACTATGGCGGAGCCAGCGTTGACGCCTTTGTCTGGCATCAGGATCAGGTCACGTGTGTTCCGCCTTCGGCGCAGGTGACGGGGTCGGCGGATCACTGCCCGGTAGGGGCCTTGGATTATGATTTCCCGGCCCGTTCCGTGCAATTCCATCCCGAATACAGGGCAAGCCATCTGCGTGAATTATTTGTGCGCGGGCGCGACGTGTTTCTTACCGCGCGCGAGGCGGACGAGGGGCTGGCCTCACTTGAAACGGCGCATGTATCGAAGGATCTGGCCGCTTTGCAGGCGGTTGAATTGTTTCGCAATGCCAGCGGTGGGCCGTGAGATCTAACAGCCCGCTTGATCCTGATCAATTCCGGCTTTGAAGTACTGTGTATACTGTATCCATAACGTGGTGGAGGAGGCCGCGAGATGTCGGGATACACAGATTTCTTTCAGAAAATAGCGCGGATTGTCAGTACACCTCGGGATGAAAGCCTGAGTGACAGGGAGCTTTCAGACCTTGGGTTGTCCCGCGCGGATCTGGCTATGTTGCGATCGGGCGCGCCACAGGCACGAGAGCGTATAATTACCATGGCCGGGCAATTCGGACTGACCGAGGCAGATCTGAACGCGCACTCGGAACTGGGGTTGGAGCTGGCGGAAAAATGCGGGCATTGCCTTCAGGCCGAAACCTGCCGTGACGCAATCCGGGCGGGCGCGCGTCTTCCCCAGGGCAAGTGCCCAAATGCTGGAATTTATCGCGCTCTCTTGGATGGTTAGCGTCCGCTGGGGCTTTCCTTCGGGCTCAGTTTTCTTCGACCTGCGATCTTGAACCGATCCGCGGTCCCAAAATCCTTCAACCCGACACCCGCCGCGAATTCTGCAAACACAGGGGCGTGCTTGAACAAATGGCCAGAGCATCCGCCAGCGAACAGCACGTTTTCATGCTCGGGGTGCCAGTCGGCAATGAAATGTGTATCCGGGGTCAGAATGATCTGGTTGAACTTGGAATCCACAACCCGTTGCCCCTCCAGCCCCGGCAGCCGGTGACGGATATAGCTGCGTGTGCGGCCCAGCGTTTCCTGGCGGATCAGCCGTTCATCATTGTCCAGATCGATCTTGTCCGGGATGACAACCGCGGCCTTTACGCCGGATCCTTCGGACGACGGCAGGCCAAAGGACCCTTGCCCGTGATCGATCCAGCAGGGCATTCGGCTCATGTCGAAATCTTCCGACCCGTCGGGTGTCGAGGTGTAGAGGACATTGACGCCAACTACGGTCGAGATCGGCTTGATCGTTCTGGGAAACATGTCGGCCATCCATGGGCCGGTCGCCATGATGATCAGATCGGCCTCAAGCGGTTTGTCGTCAAGCATCGGACGTTCCGACCCATCCGTGGTGACGCGACCGCGCCGTACTTTGCCTCCTGCCTTTCGGAACAGATCCAAACCGGTCAGAACGCATCGATGGGCCATCAGCATTCCGGCTTCGGGTTCGAACAACGCATATTCGATGTCGGTGACCTTGAACTGAGGGAACCGCGATTCGATATCCTGCTGACCGAATTTGTAGTAGGGCACCCCGACCCGGTCGAAAGTCTGTGCGGTTGCGTCTTCCCAATCGCAATGTCCCGCAGTCGCCAGAATCAACGCGCCGCATTCGTACATCAGGTTCTGGCCGCTTTCGGCCTGCAGTTCCAGCCATCGCAGGCGGCTTTCGCGCGCCCACCGCGTATAGAACTCGTCCCGCCCGGATATGGCACGGATCACTCTGTTGTAATCTGTTGAAGATGCACGGGAATGTCCCGGTTCCCACCTGTCGATCAGTGTCACGGTCTCGCCGCGCCGTTGCAGTGTAAGCGCCGTCATGACGCCAACTATGCCGCCTCCGACAACGATAACCGAGCTTTTGGACATGGCGCAGATTTTCCTTGTTTCCTGACTGGCTTTGTGAATACTGTATACAGAATACAGCAATTATAAAGCTAAAAACAGGGAGCACGCGCAAATGAGTTCGGGGTTTGATCTGCCCGAGGGCACGCATACCGTCATTCTTGGTGTCGGGGATCTCAACGGCATCATGCGTGGCAAGCGCATTCCGGCCAGCCATTGGGATCATGTCTGCAAAAGCGGCAATGCTCTGTCGATTGCGCTGCTGGCGATCGATATGACCTGCGACGTCTGGGATACGCCTTACGTCAATTTCGACAACGGTTATCCCGACATGCATGTCTTTCCGATGACAAAGCCTGTCGCCGTCCCGTGGGAGCCGGGCGTGGCCGTCTGTTTTGGCCGCGCTGAGGGCATGGATCACAAACCGGTGCCGATCGATCCGCGTCAGGCTTTGGTGCGGCAGGTGGACCGGGCCCGCGATATGGGGTTCGAGGTGAATGTCGGCACGGAACTGGAATTCTACCTTCTGGACCCGGAAACCGGCCAGCCGCGCGACACGGGCATCCAGGTCTACGGCCTGGGCCGCGCCGCCCGGATGGAACACATCGTTGGCCCGATCCGTCAGCAGATCAATGAATGTGGCATTCCCATCGAACAGTCCAACCCGGAATATGCAGCCGGCCAGATCGAGGTCAATATTCGTTATGGTGAAGCTCTGGCAGCTGCGGATCGTGTCGTTCTGTTCAAATCTCTGATCCGCCAGTTGGGCATCGCGCACGACTATCTGGCGACGTTCATGCCCAAGCCGTTTTTTGATCAATCGGGCAACGGGTTTCATACGCATTACTCGCTGTGGAAGGACGGCAAAAACGTCTTTGCCGACAATGGCAAGATCAATGACATCGGCAAATCCTTCATCGCAGGTCTGCAACAGCGCATGTGCGAGACGGCGATTTGCGGCAGCGGCACGGTCAACGGATATCGCCGTCGCCAGCCCTATACATTCTGCCCGATCAACACGAGCAGGGGCTATGACAACCGGACAGTTGGTATCCGGGTCATCGAAGGCTCGGACAGCGCCGTGCGGGTGGAAAAGCGCGACGCTGGTGCAGACGCCAACCCGTATCTGTTGCTTGCGGCCGAGATTGCCGCCGGGCTCGACGGGATCGAACAGGGGCTGTCCCCCTCTGAGCCGACGACAGGCAACGGGTATGAGGAAGGGATCGGAGATCCAATTCCCACCGATTTGCCAACCGCCATCAAACTGGCGCGCGGATCAGAATGGCTACGGGATGTCATGGACGAAATGCTGTGGGATCTGGTGCTGCAACAGGCGGAGCGAGAGCTGGAATTCTTCAATCAACAGGTCACCCAGGTCGAACTGGACCGCTACCTGAGGGCGTTCTGATGCACTTGGGCAAGGTCGCTGGAACTGTCACGGCAACTGCCAAGGATGCCAGGCTTGTTGGAACAAAGCTGCTGGTGACGGATCTGGTCGACAGCAAGGGCAGCTTGATCGATCCCGCACGGGTTGCGGTCGATACCTGCGGCGCTGGGGTTGGGGACATGGTTCTGGTTGTCAGCGGGTCTGCGGCCCGTATGGCGACCGGGTTGTCCACGGCCCCCGTGGACATGGCCATCATCGCGGTGATCGACCGCGTCTCGACGACCTGAATCACGATACGCGAAACATCAATTTTGGGAGGAACAAAAAATGGCGAAACCAGTGGCAGGGCAGATGGCCCTGGGCATGATCGAAACACGTGGCCTGGTCGGCGCGATTGAAGCCGCGGATGCGATGGTTAAGGCAGCCAGTGTTGCCATCGTGGGTCAGACCAAGGCTGGCGGCGGGCTGGTGACGACCCTCGTGCGCGGAGAGGTCGGCGCGGTCAAGGCCGCCACCGATGCCGGCGCAACAGCGGCCAACAAGGTGGGCGAGGTCGTCTCGGTTCACGTGATCGCACGACCGCATGACGAGCTTGAGGCAATCATCGACGGGCTGGGTGCCGGGTCGTCGGCCTGATCAACCCCTTTGAGGAGGTACCATGTCAGCCGGTTTCGAGGATTTCACGCGCGCGGTGACACGTGGCGCGACACGGGATGCACCCGTTGCCCAAAGGTTTGAGCGCATTGCAGTATTGGGTGGCGGCCCGGATGCCCGTCTCCTGGCAGCGCTGTGTCTGGCGGAAGGGGCTGAGGTTACGCTGTTTTCGGCCTATGGGGCGGAACTGTCACTGCTTGCCCAATCCTCGGGCATTGGCATTAGCGGCGAAGGGCCTGTGGGCACGTATCAGGTGGATCGCGACGGGCCTTCAATCCGCACCACGGCAGAGTTGGATGCAGCAGTGCGGGGCGCACAGGCGATTTTTCTGACCGGACCGATCCATAAACAGCGCACCTATTCCATGGTGCTGGCCGATCATCTGCACGATGGTCAGGTGCTGGTTCTGGCACCGGGTCGTTCTCTGGGCGCGGTTGAAGCGGTCTGGATGCTGCGAATAGGAGGCTGTACCGCAGACGTAACTCTTGTCGAGGTACAGGGCCTGCCGTACTGGTATCAGGCTGAAGGTGCAGGGCTGACCTTGACGCAGGCGGCGCCGATGGCTGCGGCAACACTGCCGCGTGGACGCACGGACGTTCTTGAGGCGCTGCGACCCTACCTTTCAAACATCTTGCCGCTGGATTCGGTTCTGGCGTCAGGCTTCGCCGATCTTTCCGCAGCGGTCGAGATACCGGTATTGATCCTTGGTGGCGCTGGGCTGGGGTCTGGTGGACCGGATGTGCCGATGGGCGGGGTGCCGCTGGAAGGCAACCGGACATTTGCCGCACTCATAGGACCGGATCAGCGTGAGGTGATCCATGGATTGGCTGACGAAAGGCGACAGGTCGCACAGGCCTTTGGCGTTCGAAACCTGCCCGAGACCGATGACTGGATCACGACCTTTGCCGGAGCCGAGCGTGGATCGGGTGCGCGTCCGGTCCCGGATCGGCAGGCCGCGCGCCAGTTGATGCGCGACGGCGTATTGGGGTCATTGGTGCCCCTCGTTTCAGCCGCAAAGCTCGCAGGTTTGACCGCACCTTTGACGGAAAGCCTGATCTGCGTGACAGACCGTCTTCTGGGTGCTGACGTGGCCGCGTCCGGGCGCAGGCTGGAGACCATCGGAATTTCCGCAGGCGATGTCGATCAGGCCCGCCGCATCTTTGACACCATTGCCACCGGAGCCTCGTGATGGACGCTGATCTGAAATCCATCGCCGCCGCACGGCGCGCTGCTGAAACGGCTTTCGAAGCATATCGCGCCTTTCTCGGCACTGACCCGGCACAGGTGGATGCCATCGTCGATGCCATGGCTCGGGCGATCGAACCTGAAGCCGAACGGTTGGGGCAATTGGCGGTCGAGGAAACCGGGTACGGCAATGTACCAGACAAGCGGGTCAAGAATCTGTTCAACGCATTGTCGGTCGCCGATTACCTGCGGGATGTTACGACGCTGGGCCTGTTGTGGCGGGACGACGCGACAAAGATCGCAGCTTTCGGAGAGCCGATGGGTGTGGTCGCGGCGCTTATCCCGGTGACAAATCCAACATCCACGATCATCTACAAGGTTCTGTCTGCGGTGAAGGCGGGAAATGCCGTTGTCTGCGCCCCGCATCCGCGCGGCGTGGAATGCGGGAAGGAAACCGTCCGCATCATGGCACGCGTTGCCGAACAGATGGGCGCGCCCAAGGGGTTGATACAATGCCTGGACGCCGTGACGATTCAAGGCACCGCCGAGTTGATGAAGCATCGCCGCACTTCTGTCGTCATGGCGACTGGTGGCCCAGCTATGGTCAAGGCCGCCTATTCCAGCGGTAAGCCGACGCTCGCAGTAGGGGCGGGGAACGTGCCGTGTTACGTGCACAAATCCAAGGCCCGCGATCTGTCCGAAGTTGCCGAGATGATCGTGACGTCAAAAAGCTTCGACTACGGCACGGCCTGTGTCAGTGAACAGGCAGTGGTCGCCGATCCTGAAATTGCTCGCGATCTGCGCCACGAACTGAAACTCAAAGGCGCTTACTTCTGTACCCCGGCCGAGGCTGATCGACTGGCACGGGTCATCTTTAAAGGAGTGCAGGCAATGGATCCCGAACGCGTCGGCCAAAGCCCTCAGGCGCTGGCCGATGCTGCGGGGTTCTCGATTCCGCCGCGCACGCGCTGTCTGGTGTCGGAAGAAACCGAAGTGGGGTGGCAACGCCCGCTTTCGGCCGAAAAGCTGAACCCGGTGCTGGCCTTTTACGAGGCGAAGTCCACCGATCACGGCATCGAACTGGCGCAATCCATTGCCAAATTCGAAGGTTGGGGGCATTCCTCGGTCATCCATTCCGACGATCCCGAGGTGGTCGCTCGTTTTTCTACCGTGCCCACGGGCCGGGTCCTGGTGAACACGCCGGGGATAATGGGCGGAATGGGGTATTCCACCGACCTTGAACCTTCCTTCATGCTGGGTACCGGCACGTGGTCGGGGTCGATCACCTCGGACAACGTCACCGCCCTGCATCTCATCAACATAAAGCGGGTCGCTTACGAAAGCAGACCCTGGCGCGACATTTACGAGGAGTATGGCGCATGAGCGAGATCACGATCCGGGCGCTGATGCAGATCGACAACCTGCAACCGAAATTCGCCGCCTATAACGGTGCGACGGTGCAAGGGTCAGTGCCTTTGTCCGGTGACACCGTGCTGATCGGAGAGTTCGCGCCGGGCAATGGCGTATTCTCGCTGATCGACAGGGCACTCAAGGCGTCCTCGGTCGAGGCGACGACGCAGATGGTAGAGCGCGAGTTCGGATTCTTCATCCTCCGCTCGCCTTCAAACGCCGAAGTGTCCGCTGCACGGGACGCGATGCTGGCCGAACTTGGGGCTTCCATGACAGACCGTTTAAAGCCTGCGATCAGTTCCACACAGATCATTACCAGTGTCGAACCCTATCAGGCGCAGCTTTTGAACAAATGGCGCAAGGGTGCGTTGATCGTGCCGGGGCAGACGTTGGGGATCGTGGAATGCGCGCCCGCCGCCTACATCTCGATTGCCGCAAATGAGGCCGAGAAAGCCGCCGAGATTGACATCGTCGAGGTGCGCGCGGTGGGGCGGTTTGGTCGCTTGTTCATCTCGGGTTCTGAAAACTCGGTCGAAACCGCCGTTGAGGCCGCGACGCGTGCAGTCGAGGCGGTGGACGGGCAGGGCGGTTGATGGCAACCCCACGCGTCATAGGCTCGGATGCGGTCGAAGATGCGCGCCGCCGGGGCAGGATCGTATTCGAGGTTTTGCCGGGTGACATCGTGACGGCCCTCGCGCGTGAAACCGCAGAGCGTGTTGGTATCTCATTGGTGGACGGCCCGCTGGAGCGACCGAAACCGCCGCGTACGGATGGTGCTGTTTCAATGCGCCGGGTGCTGTACCGTCGTTCACCCAAATGGGTTGCGCCTTCGCGTGCGCCGCGCAAAGCCCGCAGGCTGGGCAAGCTTGCCTTGATCGGGGCAGGGGGTGTTGGCGGAAATATCGCGCATCTGGCGGCGATGGCAGACATAGCCGATGAAATCGCGCTGATCGACATCACTCCGGGATTTGCGGCTTCTACCGCGCTGGACCTCAATCATACGTCCGGGATCACCGGTGCGAGGGCCCGATGTGTCGGTGGCGAAGCGATGGATCTGGTGGCCGGGGCAGACGTGGTTGTCGTCACTGCCGGACGAGCCCGCCGTCCGGGCATGACACGTGCAGATCTGATCGATGTGAACGCCCGCGTGATCCGTCAGTCAGCCGAAGCCATCCGGTCAGCCGCGCCTGATGCAATCGTGATCGTAGTGACCAACCCGCTGGACGAAATGACGGTCGAGATGCTGCGCGCTTCAGGTTTTCCCCGCGAACGGGTTTTGGGTATGGCAGGAACGCTGGACAGCAGCCGGTTTCGCAACGCGCTGGCGATGGCCGCAGGTGTCACACCTGTGGACGTCGAAGCGTTCACACTTGGCAGCCATGGGGATGAAATGGCCCCGATCCCCAGCCGTGC
Organism: Ruegeria sp. YTSC106; assembly: GCF_059609765.1. NCBI lineage: Bacteria > Pseudomonadati > Pseudomonadota > Alphaproteobacteria > Rhodobacterales > Roseobacteraceae > Ruegeria > Ruegeria sp. YTSC106. The sequence goes on along the minus strand of NZ_JBXWMI010000004.1, from coordinate 170,142 downwards.
GAAGATCAAGGGGCGTCCGCTGGATGTATTTCTGTCCCGCGAACAGATCGAAGCCTGCGTTCAGGATGCGATCACCGGGGGTGGTCAGGTGGTCGCGCTCCGGAAATCAGGTTCTGCAACGATAGCTCCGGCTCATGCTTCGATCGAATTGATTGATCACATTCGGGGTGCGCGGACAGGCCCGGTTCCGGTGTCGGTCATGTTGCGGGGTGAATACGGCATCGACGGTGTCGTGCTGGGAGTGCCAGCCCATCTTGGTGCAGGCGGATTGGTAGAGGTTGAGGAGCTGCGGCTAACTGCCGAAGAAAACGCGGCATTGAAAAACGCGGCCGAGGCGATCCGGGTGAGGCTGGGCCTGTGACCGTGCGCTTTTGGAAATCCGGCGGACGGTTTGAAGAAGTGGCCTCGTACTCTCGGGCCAAACGCATCGGCCCCTTTGTCTGGGTTGCCGGAACAACGGCCATCGAGCCGACGGGCCGCATCCACGCGCCGGGAAACGTTGGCGCACAGACCCTTTATATCCTGTCACGTATCGAGGACGCGCTGAAAGAGGTTGGCGCCGAACTGCGACATGTGGGGCGGGTGCGCGCCTACCTGACCGATCTGTCCCAAGCAGGCGCGTTCGCGCAGGCGCATGGCGAATTTTTCACGGGGATTGATCCAGCTCTGACAGCCGTTCAGGCAGGGCTTACCCAGCCCGGACTGATGGTGGAAATTGACGTGGATGCTGTGATCCACGGTGAAAACGGCGAAATCAGCGGATTCTGAACATGAGTCTTCAAGAAAGGATTTGATCGAACCATCTTCTTGTGTACTGTATACAGAATACAAGAAAGGCATAATGAGACACAGGGAGCTAATGTGATGATCAAGACAGCGCTGCTCAGCGGAACATGCATCGCGCTCATGGCCTCGGCGGCCGGAGCGGAAATCAAGGTAGGATTCATTGGATCGCTTTCTTCGGACACAGGATTGTCGACCCTGCGCGGGGCCGAGATTGCGATTGAAGAGCTCAACGCAAATGGTGGCGTGATGGGCGAACAGATCACCCTGGTCTCGGCAGATACCGGACAGGATCCGACCGAAGGCATCCGGGCCTATGAATACCTTGCGGAAACGGAAGAGGTTGATTTCATCATCTCGGGTTCGATTGACGATGTGTCGCTGGGATGGCTGCCCCGAATGCAGGAGTACCGGATTCCAACGCTGGACACTTGGACATCCTATATCGGCATCATCGACATGGTTGTCGAAGACCCTGAGGGCATGGCGCCCTATTTCATGAACATCGCCTCGGATGAGGCGCTGGCCACGTTGTACATCAACTTTGGCGCGGATGTTCTGAAGGAAAAGATGGGGTGGGATTCCGTTGTCATTCTGGCGGAAGATACTGCCTTTGGCGAGGCAATCACCGGCCTTGTCACCGAAGCGCTTGCACCGGTTGCCGGCATCGAGGTCAAGGACATCATCACCTATGACGTTGCCACCGTCGATTTCGCTCCGATCTTCAGCCGCGCGCAAGATACCGGGGCGGACTTCATCTATCAGGTCTCGTCGGTGAATTCGCAGGTTGTGTCATCGCAATATGTTAAGCTTCAGGTGCCGATGGCGATGACGGGTGTGAACGTCGCTGCACTGGGGATGGAGTATTGGGAAGATACGGGCGGTGCCGGGGGCGGTATCTCGACCTTGTCGCCAATTCCTTCAGTTGGATTTCGGCTTGATCCGGCCAGCCAGGAATTTGTCGACACCTATCAGGCCAAGTATAACAGCCGTCCGCTGCTGCCGCATTTCAACGGGTTCAATGCCTATCATGGGCTGAAACAGGCCATGGCCGCAGCCGAGGAGGCCGGTGGTTTCGACAATGTCGAAGGCTGGGCCGATGCAATGAAGAAACAGGATCTGGTTCTTGAGTTGGATGGCCAGCTGTGGCTGCGCTACGCCTTCTGGGGTGATGACGAGGTAGAGCCTGTGACCGGCCGGACGTACCCGCACAATATCCGTTTTGATCTGTCCGAGCCGTTTGATGATGCCGCACCGTCAATGGTTGTGGTCCAGTGGTACGAGGACGGCACCGCCGCCGTTGTCTACCCCGAGAAATACGCGACGGGTGAATTCACTTTGCCAAGCTGGGTCAAGCAGTAACCTGTCCGTTCGCTTAGCTTGAAACGGGTGCGCGAGGGCGCGCACCCGCAGTCAGGGATCCTTACATGTTGCAAATACTGATCCAGGGGCTTTTGCTCAGCGGTCTCTATGCGCTTATCGCAATGGGTTTCACGCTGATCTTCAGTATCGGTCGAGTCCTGAACCTGGCCTACGGTGCCTATCTGATGGTCGGCGGATACATGTATTTCTGGGTGTCTCAGACCTTGGGAATGCCCAAGCTGATGGGCGTGGTTGTGGCCGTCCTACTGGGCGTTCTGATGGGGGTTCTGAAATATCGCCTTATCGTCAAGACTCTGAAAGGGGATCATGTAGCGGTCGAGATTTCGACGCTGATCCTTGCGGTCGTGATTCAGGCGGGGATCGTTCTTGTCTTTGGTGACAGCAGCAAGATCCTGCTGCCAATCGTACCGGGTGTGATCAACGTGGCCGGGGCATCTGTCACCTATAACATCCTGATCGCAACGGTGATCAGTTGGGCCATTCTGTTAGGGCTTTATGCCTTTGTGCGTCTGACACATACAGGGCGGGCGATGCAGGCGGTTTCGATGGACGCCAAAGGGGCAGCAATTTCCGGGATCGACCCGGACCGGATCAACCTGATCACATGGGGTATCTCGGGTGCCCTGGGGGCCTTGGGCGGCGTGTTTTTTGCCAGCTATACGCAGCTCTCGCCATCAATGTGGGTCGCGCCTCTGATCATTTCGGTGGCCGTCGTCATTGTGGGTGGCATCGGATCGATCATCGGCACGCTGGTCGTTGCTCACATCGTCGGCTTTCTCGAAGTCATAGTTGTCGCCACCCTGGCGCCGGAACTGCGCGGCGTCTTCACAATGCTGCTGATCATCGGCGTGCTGGTGACGCGACCGCAGGGTCTGTTTGGCCGCGAGGAGTTGTAACATGGGTCTGCGCTGGTTTCACTTTGTCCTCTGGGGCGGCCTGATTGCGGGGATGCTGCTGCTACCTCAAGTGGTCTCGAATGGCACACTGCGAACAATGATCTTTGCCAACTATCTGGCCATCTTCGCCATCAGCTGGGACGTGCTGTCGGGAAAGACGGGGTACGTGAGTTTCGGCCACCCTTTCCTGATCGGTATCGGAGCTTATACGACTGCCATCCTGACCAAACGATTTGACGTGCCGGTCGAAATCTCAATCCCTGTGGCCGTGTTGGTCACAATGATCGCGGGTCTTATTGTGTTGTTGCCCGCTCTACGCATTCGCGGCAGCTACTTCGCGCTGGTCACACTGGCCTTCATGGAACTGCTCTATCAGCTGGTTCAGGTGATCCGCCCGGATCTGACCGGCGGAACACGTGGTATGTCAGGGATACAAACTCTCACACGTGGCGCGGCCAACGGATACTATTTGTCCACGGCGCTAATGCTAAGTGTTGCAGTCAGCATGTGGCTGCTGATGAAAACCCGGGTAGGGACCGCTTTGGCTGCAATCGGAATGAATGAAGAAAGCGTTCGTGGTTCAGGTCTCAGCACTACGCGGCTTAAGGCGTTTGCGTTCCTGACCAGCGCTCTTGTCGCCGGGCTGGGAGGGGCTTTTTATGTCCACTACCTTGGCTCGCTTGCACCGCGGGCGCTGTTCGACATCAACTTTCTCTTCACCATCATAGTTGCGGCATTGCTGGGCGGAACATCGACCATTATCGGCCCCATGATCGGTGCGTTCTTCATGACGTTCCTTCTGGAGTACCTGCGTCCCGTGCTTCCCGGAGCAGAACGGTATTTCGTCTACGGTGCTATTGCACTGCTTCTCTACATGTATCAGCCAAAGGGATTGGTTGAACTTGCTCAACGCGGCTTTCAACGGCTGCGGAAAGGGGGGCTGACATGACCGTTGCATTGAAAGTGTCTGGTCTTGTCAAACGGTTTGGCGGGCTGGTAGCCACGAATGATCTGTCCTTTTCCCTGCAAGAAGGAGAGTCGCTGGGCCTGATCGGGCCGAATGGCGCGGGAAAGACAACGGTTTTCAGCCAGATCATGGGTGAGTTGCGGCAGAACAGCGGTACAATCGAGCTGTTCGGGCAAGAAATCTCGGCGCTGTCGACGCCGCAACGTATTCGGGCTGGGGTCAGCAGGACCTATCAGATTCCGCGTCCGTTTGGTGACATGAGTGTTGCCGAAAATATCAGGGTGGGCCTGATGCCGGACGACATCTGGCGTATGATCGTTTCGCGTCCGGATACGGAACGGGAAAAGGAACTTGCGCTGAGTGTCGGATTCACGGAAACGGATCTGAACCGTTCACCGTCCGAATTGGCTATGGGTGATTTGCGCAAGCTCGAAATGGCCCGAACCATGGCCACGGCACCGCGTGTCATGTTGCTGGATGAGGTGTTTGCAGGTCTGACAGTCGGTGAAATCGCGCAGATTTCCGATCTCATACAATCCATGCGCAAGGACGGGATGACCTTTTTGATCGTCAGCCATGACTTGCCGGCGCTGGAACCGCTAATCGACCGCGCCATCGCCATCGAGCGGGGCACCATGATTGCCGAAGGCTCGTTCAGCGACGTGATGAACGACACGGCCGTTCAGGCCTCGTACTTGGGGAGCGTCTGATGTCCTATCTGGAAATCGAGAACCTGTCTGCGTTTTACGGCAAGGCCCAGGCGTTGACCGATATTTCGATCACGGTGCAGCCCGGTGAGATTGTCGCCGTGGTCGGCCCGAACGGTGCAGGTAAATCCACCCTGTTGGACAGCATCATGGGCCTCGTGAAAGTCGAAGGCGACATCCGCTTGCGAGGGCACAGCCTTGCCGGTCGAAGCCCTTCGGAAATCGTGCGTCACGGGGTGGGCTATGCGCCCGAGCGGTTCAACCTGTTTCCTTATATGTCAGTGCGCGAAAATCTGATGGTTGGGGCCTTCACCGCACGAGACGACATCGAAAGCAACCTTGAAATGGTGCACAGTCTTTTCCCGCGCCTGCAAGAACGGGAAGGCCAGGAGACGTCGACCCAATCCGGTGGGGAAAGGCAGATGGTGTCCTTTGGCAGGGCCTTGATGACTAGCCCGGAACTGCTGCTTGTCGATGAGCCCACAATTGGCCTAGCCCCGAAAATCTGTCACGAGATTGCTGAAGTTGTCCGTCAGCTGAACAAGGACTACGGGCTGACCGTCGTCATTACGGAACAGAATGCCAATTTTGCCCTGTCGCTTGCCAGCCGCATCTATGTGCTGGAGTCCGGACGGATGCAGACGTCGGGTACAGCTGACGAATTGAGAAATGACAAACGCTTGCTCGAGGCCTATTTCGGCGGCCATTGAGTGGCGCGGTTGGCAAGCTGGGCAGGTGCTGTCCGGCCATTCGATAGCCGGTGATTTCAGTTTCAGCCGAGTGCGTCCAGAACCTCGGTACTCACGTCAATGCCATGGGCTTCGGCGGCTACCCGTTTTGCAAGGCGACCGTCCCCCGGAACCCGTGCGGAACCGTTGCCGGAAATCTCGGCGCAGATGCGGGCGACATATTCGTTGAAGGCCGCGTTGCCGAACCGGCTGGGATCAATTGCAATCAGGGTCGCACCACCTTTGATGTTCAGGGCATCGAAGGACTCGCGTTCTTCGTTGTCCACGGACAGGGTTCCACCGGCCAGTGCTGCGCCCAACACCTCAACCATGAAGGCGATCGCGGCCCCCTTATGCTCTCCGAATGGCAACAGGCTGCGGGTTTCAAGGATGGCATTCGGGTCGGTGGAGGGCTCGCCCCGGGGGTCAAGACCGGCAGGGCGGGGCAGGTCGTGCCCCTCGGCAGCGGCCATGCGGATATCCATGAGGGCCACCATGGACGAGGCCTGATCCCAGACCACCGGCGCGTCGCCTTCGCGTGGGCAGGCAAATGACATGGGATTGGTGCCAAATACCGGGCGAACCCCACCTTGCGGAACCACCATGGACAATGAGTTGATCACGGCAAAAGCCACCAAACCTGCTTCGGCCAAGGGTTCGGTGTCAAACCGTAAGGCACCCAGATGGTGACAGTTTGTACAAGTGAACGCGGCAATGCCGTTTTCCCGTGCCATCGCGATCAGATCCTCGCGGGCTTCAGCCGCTGCAACCTGATAATAACCGTTGTCGGCGTCACAGCGCAAAACGCCCGGGGCAACCTTTTCGGTCTTGGGCGTCGCGTGCCCGTTGGCATAGCCGGACGTGAAGCTTTGGACATAGACCGGCAACATGCGCAACCCGTGGCTGCGCGGGCCGTCCCGTTCAGACCGGGTGACGATATCAGCAAGAATATCACTGCTGCGTGAGTCCACTCCGGCAGAAACAAGAACTGATTTGGCCAAGTCCCGAACTTCAGCAAGAGAAAGCGTTTTTGTCGATTGTTCGGTCATCAGTTCGAGTCCAGTCTCTATGTTTTAGCACTCATGCGCGCGCGCGAGTGTTTGCGGGATCGACAGCACATGTGTCAATGACCACGGCGTCGCGCATTTCATTGTGGACCAGCACCTGCATTTTCGTACCGGGCGCCGTCATGTTCTGTGGCACTAGTGCCATCGCAATGTCGTGGTTGCAATAATAAGAGAACCCGCCCGAGGTGACTCGGCCGATCAGCTTGCCCTGAGCGTAGACACTCTCGTCAAACATCACCGACGTTTCGCCAAAGGGCAGTTTCAGCGTGACCAGCCGCCGGTGCGTGCCTTCCTTTTTCTGTTTCAAAAGAACGGCCTTGCCTATGAAAGCGCGACCTTCGGTTACCACGAACCGGTCGAGGCCGGCCTCGTATGGCGTCATGTCCTTGCAAATCTCGCGATTGATGGCGCGATAGGATTTCTCAAGGCGCATGGATTCCAGTGCCTCAAGCCCGAAAGGTTTCACACCGGCCTTCAACAGCAGGTCGACAAGATGGCGGTTGTAACCGACCGGGTGATGCAGTTCCCACCCCAGCTCGCCGGTATAGGACACGCGAAGCAGATGAACGCCCTTGGCGTAACCCACTTCACCCATTTGCGCAGAAAGCCAGGGGAAGGTTTCGTTCGACAGGTCATTGTCGGTCAACGGTTGCAGGATCTCTCGTGCCTTGGGGCCTGCCAGAGCAATCACGCCCAGTTGTTCTGAAACATCTTCAAGAAGGACAGAGCTGTCATTGGGCAGCAAACGTCGCAGTTGATCCCAGTTGTAGGCGCGCCAGTTCGGGGTGGAGACCAGGTAAAAATCATTCTCAGCATAGCGGACGACCGTGTATTCAGCATCCATGCCGCCCTTTTGGTTCAACAAAAGCGACAGGGTCATTCGCCCCACTTTGGGCAGCCTGTTCGCCATAAGGCCATCCAGCCATTTGGCGGCCCCCGGTCCGCGCACGGTGAACTTGGTCATCGGTGACATCTCGATGAACCCGGCCACGTCACGGGTGGTGCGCACTTCTTCCTGAACGCGTTCCATGTGGTTGGTGCGACGGAAGGAATGTTCCGGAATAGCTTCCTCGCGCGATTTGGCGAACCAGCGTGGAAACTCATATCCGTTGAAGCTGGTCCAGACGGCGCCATGCGCGCTCAGCAGATCGTAGGACCCCATCGTTTTCATCGGGCGCGCGTCGGGAAAATCTTCTCCGGGAATGTGCGCGTTCATGTGGGTCCCCCACGTTTCGCGCACCTTGTCCATGGTCCACTGCTTGGACGCGTAATCCGAAAAACGGCGCGGGTCGAGTTCGGACATGTCCATGCCCGGATCCCCATCTACAATCCAGCGGGCCAGGCGTTCACCAACAGTGCCACCCCACAATATGCCGCCGGGCATGCCTTCGGCCAGCCACAGGTTTTCATGCCCCGGTGCGGGTCCCGCAAGCGGCAACTCGTCTGGTGTCATCTGGAACGGACCCCGAGTGTTGGCCTTGATACCCACCTCACCAAGTGTTGGAACCCGCTCGATGGCACGTTCCCACTGCGCTTCGACCGCGTCGAAATCTTCGGGCAGGAGGTCGGCACCAAAGTCAGGCGGCACACGATCTTCGGCGAATAGCTTGAGGTCTTTGGTGAACTCATAAGGGCCGAACTGAATGCCGCCCACGTCTTCGCGCAGATAGGCGCCGTAATCTTCATCCCGCAGGATCGGGAACTCGGGCAACCCTTGCGCGCGGCGTTCTTTGAGAAGGGGAACGGTTTCCGTTGTCCAGTATTGGTGAACGATTGGAATGCAAGGCAGATCCAGGCCAACACGGCGCGCGTTCTCGCGGGCATAGTTTCCAGTCGCGAAGACCAGATGTTCGCAAGTGATCTCCCCCTGATTGGTTGTCACCTTCCAATGACCGTTTTCCAGTTTTCCATAGGTCAGCGCTTCGGTGTTCTGAAACACTTTGGCGCCCTTTTCACGCGCCAGCTTGGCCATTGCCATGGTGATGTCGGCAGGGTTCACATAGCCGTCCTCGGTATGCAGGATGCCGCCGCGAATATTTTCCGATTGGTTGAGCAGAGGGTGCAGTTCGGCGATTTCCTCTGGAGTCAAAAGTTTGCAAGGCACACCGGCAGCTTTGGCAATCGATGCATAGGACAGGAATTCGTCCCAGCGTTCCTGCGTATTGGCGACGCGCAGCTGGCCAACTTTGCGCAGCCCGACCGAAGCGCCGATTTTCTTTTCGACTTCGGAATAGATGCGGATGGTCTCCATCGTCATCTTCGAAACGTTGTGGGACCGCACAAAGGTGACCAGCAGACCTGCCGCGTGCCAGGTGGAGCCGGAGGTCAGCGTGGTTCTCTCAAGCATGATCGCATCGGTGCACCCGTGCTGCGTCAATCCATAAAGAACCGAAGCCCCGACGCATCCGCCACCAACGACAACAACCTTGGCATGTGATTTCATTCGCTGAATTCCCTCTTGCGACTGATTTCGTTTTCAGACGGACCGTCAGCATGAAATCAGTAAACCCAGAACTGCTTGAACTGTTTACGTAAAGTCAGCGTCAGACAATTCGAAAAATTTTCGGACCCAGCTTAGTTGAATTAAACCTTGGTCGTGTGTGCCGATGACTCCACGCGTTCTGCGAGGGTCTTCATAAAATTAAGTGCCATCTCTTGCGTCGCCTTGATATGTTAGCGCAAACTGTGCTGATAAGGTCTGACATAGGTTCCAAGTGCTTGATGGCACCATCAGCCTGTGCTGCATTAAGGGGGAAAACGCGTGTATCTCGGTCTGGATTTGGGGACGTCAGGTCTTCGGGGAATTGTGGTCAGCGAAGAGGGCAACGTCGTTGCCGAAGCCGAAGCAGGTGTTGTGACATCCACGCCGCACCCCGGTTGGTCAGAACAAGATCCGTTCGATTGGGTAGAAGCCTGTCAAAACGTCGTTGCCCAATTACGTGAGCTGAACGGTGCCGCATTTTCCGCGGTGCGCGGCGTCGGTCTGAGCGGCCATATGCACGGTGCCACGTTGCTGGATCGGGATGGCAATGTGCTAAGGCCCTGTATCCTTTGGAACGACACGAGATCAGCGCAGGAAGCTGCGGATTTGGATGGTCTGGCTTCTATGCGCTCGATCACCGGAAATATCGTTTTTCCGGGTTTCACGGCACCCAAGCTAGAATGGGTGCGCGGGCATGAGCCTGACGTGTTTGCGAAGACATCCAAGGTGTTGCTTCCGAAAGATTATCTGCGTTTCTGGCTCACCGGATCCTACGTCAGTGACATGTCCGACAGCGCCGGTACGGCATGGTTGGATGTTGGAGAACGTGAATGGTCAGACATTGCGCTGGATCTGAGCCATATGCGCCGGGATCAAATGCCAGAGCTGGTTGAAGGCAGTTCAGCAGGCGGAGAACTGCGATCAGAGATCCTTCAGCAATGGGGCCTGACCGGGCCGGTCGTGGTTGCCGGCGGGGCCGGTGACAACGCGGCAGCGGCCTGCGGCATCGGAAGCATCGGCGAGGGCAGCGGATTTCTGTCATTGGGCACGTCGGGTGTGTTGCTGGTCGCGAAGGAAAGCTATGCGCCTGCGCCGGAAACAGCCGTTCATTGTTTTTGTCATGCAGTCCCGGATCGCTGGATTCAAATGGGTGTGATCCTGTCGGCCACCAACAGTCTCAACTGGCTGTCCCGTCACCTCGGTCAACCCGTCGGCACGCTGGCATCGGAACTGCCGGATTCGGTGAAGGGGCCATCAAAGATCACCTTCCTTCCGTACCTGTCCGGTGAACGGACGCCGCATAACGACAGCGCCATACGCGGAGCGTTCCTGGGCCTGGATATCGCATCGGAAACCGCTGATCTGACCCAGTCTGTGATGGAGGGAGTTTCCTTTGCGATGCGCGATTGTTTGGAGGCACTCAAGAGTACGGGCACCAAGCCCGAAAGTTTGCTGGTTGTCGGTGGCGGGGCGCGGTCGCGATTTTGGCTGGAGACACTGGCCACAGTTCTGAACACACCGCTTGCTCTGCCCAAGGGAAGTGAGTTCGGTGCCGCCATCGGCGCGGCACGTCTTGCTGCCTGTGCAGTGCAGGGCGCCGACCCCGAGGACGTCATGCTTTCCCCGGAAGTCGCTGAGCGTGTTGAACCACGTGTCGAACTGTCCAACGCTTATGAGGCGGAATACCAGCGGTATCGCGAGTACTATGCCGCTCTGTCCCCTCTGGCTGCACGGTGATGGCTGATCCCAAGTCTATGCCTGTCGAACAAGTCATACTTCAAGACGGTGACATGTCCGTTTCGGTATTGAGCTATGGCGCAAGCACGCAAGGATGGTGGCTTGGCAAAACACCCTTGATATTGGGCTACGAAAACCCGCAGGATTACCTGTCGGACCCGTTTTACCTCGGCGCGATTGTGGGGCGTGTAGCCAACCGCATCGGCGGAGCGCAGTTTTCATTGCAAGGGGGCGTTCATCACCTGACAGCAAACGAAGGGCCGACCACGCTGCATGGTGGTCCGAGCGGGCTGTCACGCAAATACTGGGATATCGTGAAAACCTCTCCAAATCAGGCGGTTCTGTCCTTGACTTCACCTGACGGTGAAGGCGGATTTCCCGGGGAAGTCAAATTCGAGGTGCATGTCGAACTGACCTGTCCGCGTCTGATCTATACAATCAGGGCGCGACCGGATCGCCCCACACCGATCAGCATCGCGCAGCACAATTATTACACTCTGGGCTGTCCGGAGGATATCCTGGGCTGCCTGCTCAGGCTAAGATCGAACCGGGTGCTGGAATTGGATGCGCTTTCAGTTCCTTCCGGAGATATCTCCGGTGCCGGCGAAAGTGTGCCAGATTTCGCGTTGTCACGTACCGTCGGGGCGGAGGGGCGCGAACTGGACCATTTTTTTGTGTTTGATGAAAGTGGAACCCATGACCATCCGGTTGCAGCGGTCAGGGCACCTTCGGGATTGAGGATGAACGTGTATTCAGATCAACCCGGGGCACAGGTCTATACCGGGGCACATCTGTCAGGCCGATTTAGCCCGGGTGCGGGGCTGTGTATTGAACCGTCAGGATATCCGAACGCCGTGAACATCCCTGCGTTCCCGTCCGTCATCCACACGCCGGACAACCCGTATCAACAAACACTGACACTTGAAATTCCCGAGGATCAATCATGAGAATCCAGATTGCTGCGAGTGCTGTGGGCATCTGGCTGACGCTTTCAGTTGCTCAGGCGCAAGACCTTGGTTCGCGCCCTGAGTTTATCGAACCTGACCTTTCCAACGCAGAGTTGGGGCAAATGCTGTTTTATGATCCGATCCTGTCGGGGAACAGGAACATCAGTTGCGCAACCTGTCATCATCCGAAACTGGGAACGTCTGACGGGCTCTCGCTGGGTATCGGCGAAGGTGGAACCGGGCTGGGGGGAAAGCGTAAGCTCACTCAAGATAACATGCCCGAGCAGCGTATTCCGCGAAACTCGCCCGCGATGTGGAATCTCGGGGCGCTGGAATTCACGACGTTTTTCCATGACGGCCGCCTCGAGGCGGATCCTTCTCGGCCCAATGGCATCAGAACCCCGTTGGGGACACATATGAGGCCGGGGTTCCAGTCGGCTTTGGCGGCGCAGGCGATGTTCCCTGTGCTGTCACCTGACGAAATGGCGGGACATTATTCTGAAAACGAAGTCAGCAAGGCCGTGCGTCTCGGCTTGCTCACACAAGAGGGTGGCGCCTGGGATCTGATTGCCGCGCGGGTGGCCGCGATACCGGAATACAAACAGCGATTTGACGACATCGCGCCCGGAGAAGACATCACCTTTACCGCAATTGCCAATGTCATTGCCGATTTCATCGCGTTTGAATGGCGGGCTGACAACAGCCTCTTTGACCGAGCGATGCGAGGCGATGACGCGCTGCCCGATCAGGCGCAACTGGGGATGGAACTGTTTTACGGAAAGGCTGGATGCAGCGCCTGCCATTCCGGGTGGTTCCAGACCGATCACCGTTTCCATTCCATCGCCATGCCTCAGATCGGTCCAGGAAAAGCAGCGCGTTTCGAAAATCATGTGCGGGATGACGGGCGACTACGCGTCACGGGCGACAAGGACGATGCGTTCGCGTTTCGCACGCCTTCATTGCGCAACGTGACCCTGACGGCGCCATATGGCCACAGCGGAGCCTATGCGCAGCTTGAAGATGTCGTGCGCCATCACCTGCACCCGGTTGCCGCCTTGCGGAGTTACTCAATCGAAAAGGCTGATCTGCCCGAGTTTTCCGGGGCAGAGGACCAAAAGGCTTTGTTGGACGCCCAGCATATTGAGGCTATCGCGGCGTCAAACGATCTGGTTTCCATCAGCCTGAGTGACGAAGAGGTCGACGCCATCCTGAGTTTCCTGGGCACGCTGGAAGATCCGGCAGTGCGGCTGGGAGTGCCGCAATCAGTTCCCAGCGGATTGCCCGTGGATCAGTGATCAGCGCTGGAGGTGGATTACTCGGTTGGGGTCGGCAGGCTGCCAGTCTCCGTGTTCGCCATCTGGCCAGATCACCCGTACCTCTGCGGTCTCGGAATCCCCCAGACCAAAGTGGTGGGGCCCGGATATTCCACTTGCATGTCCTCCGCCAATGGTAACTTCGCGGGTTTGCATGCCAGCAGGTGATTTGACCTCGATAAAACTGCCGACCGCCGCTTGATTGGGGTGGTTCTGACTAAGATCAACCATGAGCCAGTTGCCAGAGGTCGGTTCATTCTGGAAAACCTCAAGGTCCGAGCCACGGTTGACTACCATCAAATCCAGCCAGCCATCCCCATTGAAATCCGCCAGGGCCCCGCCGCGGGACTTTGCCATGGACGCGACACCAGCTTGTGATGCTGTTTCGACAAACTGACCGTCGGCGGCCTGCATCAACAGGTTATTCGGATCGGTTTGCGCCGCGTCGGGCATCTGCTCAACATTGCCTTTCGCGACAAAAATGTCGTCCAGCCCGTCATTGTTGACGTCCCCGAACTGAGCATGCCAGCCGGTTGAGGGGCGGCCATCTTCTCCTACATGCGGCCTGTGTGCGGTGGTGCCTCGGTCATAGGTTGCATCCCGCCAGGTCGGCCCATCCGTTGCGGGATCGAAAACCTGGAATTTCTGATCCCCCATGGAAGTCAGATAAACATCGGGAAACCCATCACCGGTCAAATCCCTCGAGGCAATCCCCATGCCCCAGATCGAGTAGGGAAGCCATCCATCGCCCTCGCTGTACAGGCGCGGGGGGTCTTCCATTGCCCACAGTTGTTCTTGCCCGCCACGCACATAGTAGTGGCGGTCATTGCTGACACGCAGATCCGCGCGACCCGTGCGCGCCCAGTCGGAAAACAGGATGGACAAGGAACAATGACCGGGTTCCAAATGGACAGGGCTGCCATATTCGCTCCCTTCCGGGCGGTACAACAGAGTTGGTCCGCAAGCCTCAAAAGGTCCATCCGGATTGCTTCGGTCGACATAGGTCCCAAAGGCCAGTGTTGGCAGGGTTTGCCCGCTTTCCCAAGTCACGGAAAAGCCGGTGGTCCAATGGTCCTGAGATTGAAAGTTCAGTTCCGCAAAGGGCTCGAATGCGCAGTTCGGTTTGCCGCGCAGCAAGAGGTCTTTGCCCACGCGCAAGACCGCCAGATCCAGAAGCCCATCGCCATCAATGTCCACCGGGTATGCACCGGTCACATGAAACAAGGATAACTGGTCAGGTGTTTTTGAGCGAAAACTGACTTTTGCGTCGGATGTGTTGATGAATAGTTGCGCTGGGTTCGATCCGCCTGCCACAAACAATTCAGGGCGGTCGTCATTGTTGCAATCGAAGACTGCAACACCCCCGCCCACGAAATGTTCCCAGCCGCCATCGTAAACATGGCCGGGGGTTTCCACCTTTTGAAAGCGTGGTGGAACGGTGTCCGCAGCGGCAGCGGAAGCCACCGCAAGCAGGATTGCTATCTTAGTTCGCATGAGCCGCCAGTTCCCTGACCTTCAGGATAGAGACTTGTTCAATTCCATACGCCGCTGCCCCTTTCGCCCACATTGAATCACCCCAGTGGTTTACCTTGATTTCGGGCAACGGCGCGTCAACGCTGACAACACCGTTTTGGACACGGGTCATCACCTCTTCCGAGTGCAGGTAGTCAAAGCTGCCTCTGGCACCGGACAGGATAATGCACTCGGGGTCGAACAGATTGATCAGGTTCGAAACTCCCATGCCGAACATTTGGCCCGCGCGGGCCAGAACGGAAATGGATCGGGCGTCGCCGGCTTTTGCTGCTGCGAGTATATCAACAAGAGTGCGGGGATCTGTCGCTTCACTGGCGATCGTTGCTTCGCGGATCAGGGCGTATTCGCCCACATAGGCTTCCAGGCATCCGCGCTGCCCGCACTGGCACAACGCACCGTCCAACTGAACTTTGAGGTGCCCGAATTCTGCTCCGCATCCGCGTTCACCGCGATAAAGCTTGCCGTCAAGAACAATACCCAGGCCGATGCCGTGCTCGATCGTAACAACCAAAAAGTTCTTCAGCCCCTTTCCCAATCCGAAAAGCTGTTCCGCCTTTGCGACCAGATTGGCGTCGTTTTCGATGAAGGCAGGGCAGGGCAGCACCTCGGACAAAAGAGAACTCAGATCCACATTTCGTTCCGTTAGGGAAGATGACCAATGCACAAAGTTCTGCTTTGCATCAATAAGGCCGGCGATGCCGATGCAGACACCGGACAAATCTGCAAGGGATCGGTTTGCTGAGGCGCAGGCCTGATCAAGCACGGCGCGAATCTTCTTGGCAAACGCATCCGGGGCCATGCGGGCTTCGTCCAGCGGATGTGTGTACGAAGTGATTTCGGTTCCTTCGAAATCCACGAGAATGACTGAAACCTGCTGGCGGGCGACTTTCACGCCCGCAATCAGATGCGACGCGCCATGGAGCTTCAGCTGTACGCGCGGTCTGCCGCGGCGCGCCGACTTGGAAGGTGTTTCGCCTTCTATTTCCTGAATCAGACCAGCAGACAGAAGATCGGCAGTGGCGGTTGTGATGGTCGCGGGGCTGGTTTCCAACGCGCTGGCGATGTCGATTCGTGAAATGGTCCCCTTGGCCCGGATTTTTTCCAATACGCGCAGGCGAGTGATGTTCCTTTGGTCCGTGGCATTTGAAGAAGCTTTGCTTTTCAGCATCTTGCCCTCGCGAATCTGATCCCTGTTTCAACCTAGGTGGTTTTTTCTGTTACCGATAGCATAAATATTTTACCGACTGAAATAAATATGCTACTCAGAATTATCGGGGCCACGAATCATGAAACGATGGCTCATTGAAACCGGGAGGAAATCATGAAACGAATACTCAGCGCCTCTGCTGTGGCAGTCCTGATGGGGACAGTTGCATTTGCAGAGCCCACGGTCGGTGTAAGCTGGTCGAATTTCCAGGAAGAGCGTTGGAAAACCGACGAAGCGGCGATCAAGGCTGCACTGGAAGCGGGCGGTGCCGAATACATCTCGTCTGATGCGCAATCTTCTTCCGCCAAGCAATTATCGGATATTGAAAGTCTGATCGCGCAGGGCGTTGATGCGCTGATCATTCTGGCGCAGGATTCTCAGGCCATCGGCCCGGCAGTGCAGGCAGCGGCAGACGAAGGCATTCCGGTCATTGCGTATGACCGTCTGATCGAAGATGACCGTGCGTTCTATCTGACATTCGATAACGTTGAAGTTGGCCGGATGCAGGCGCGCGCAGTGTTCGAAGCGATGCCCAAAGGCAACTATGTGATGATCAAGGGCTCGCCCACAGATCCGAACGCGGATTTCCTGCGCGGTGGTCAACAAGAGATCATCCAGGCCGCCGTTGACAGCGGTGATATCGTCATCGTGGGTGAAGCTTATACCGACGGCTGGCTGCCTGCGAACGCGCAGCGCAACATGGAACAGATCCTGACTGCGAACGAAAACAACGTTGATGCCGTAGTGGCCTCGAATGACGGTACTGCTGGCGGCGTTGTCGCCGCGCTGACCGCGCAGGGTATGGAAGGCATTCCTGTCTCGGGTCAAGATGGTGATCATGCGGCGCTGAACCGGGTCGCCAAGGGCACGCAAACCGTTTCTGTATGGAAAGATGCGCGTGAGCTGGGCAAGGCTGCCGGTGAAATAGCAGTTGCGTTGAGCAGCGGAACCAGCCCTGAGGATATTGAAGGCGCCATCAGCTGGACGTCGCCGGGCGGAACCGAGATGAACTCGGTCTTCCTTGCGCCTGTACCGATCACCAAAGACAACCTGTCTGTCGTGGTCGATGCTGGTTGGATTCCGCTGGAAGACCTGTGCCAGGGCGTCGAAAACGGCCCCGCACCCTGTAACTAAACCTAGTTCCAAACTGTCACATCTCTGGCCCGCATGGCCGGGCCAGAGATCATAGCTGAACATGAAAGATCGGATATGACCGAAACTTCGTCTCAGCCGGTACCCCAAAAAGCAAAGGCCAACCTGTTTCAGCAACTGGAACTGGATATGCGGCTATTGGGCATGATCGGCGCCTTCATCATCCTGTGCATCGGCTTCAACATCTTTACGGACGGCCGTTTTCTGACGCCCAGAAACCTGTTCAATCTGTCGATCCAAACCGTCTCGGTCGCCATCATGGCCTGTGGCATGGTGTTCATCATCGTCATGCGCCACATCGATCTCTCGGTCGGCGCGCTTCTGGCGACAACATCCGCCGTCATGGCGATGACCCAGACCGAGCTGTTGCCGAATGTGTTAGGGATGGGATTGAACCACCCCGCGACGTGGGCGATCACGTTGGTGGTGGGCCTTGCGGTCGGGACAATGATCGGTGCGTTCCACGGTTGGATGGTGGGGTATCTGACCATTCCGGCTTTCATCGTGACGCTTGGAGGGTTTCTGGTCTGGCGCAACGTTGCCTGGTACATGACTGACGGCCAGACAATCGGCCCACTGGACAGCACTTTCCTGATGTTTGGCGGCACCAATGGGACCTTGGGCACAACGGTCAGTTTGCTGATCGGCTTCGCGGCCACGGCTATTGCAATCTGGGCGTTGTGGAGCGGTCGCCGGTCCAAAGCCGCTCACGGGTTCCCTGTCAAACCGGTATGGGCCGAAGCGACACTGGCCGGAATCGTTGGCATTGCCATCATGGGCTATGTCTTTATCGTCAACAGCTATGCCATCCCGACACGTCGGCTTGAACGCATGTTTGAAGCGCGCGGCGAGACCATGCCTGAAGGACTAGTTGTTGGTTACGGCATCCCGATTTCGGTGCTGATCCTGATCCTTGTGGCGGTGACGCTGACCGTTGTGGCCCGCAAAACCCGCTTTGGACGCTATATCTTTGCAACAGGCGGCAACCCGGATGCGGCCGAATTGTCAGGCATCAACACCCGCATGATGACCGTCAAGATCTTCGCTCTGATGGGGTTTCTCTGTGCACTGTCGGCGGTCGTGGCCTCGGCCCGTCTGGCCAATCACTCAAACGATATCGGTACGCTGGATGAGCTGCGCGTGATTGCCGCTGCCGTGATCGGTGGAACGGCGCTGTCCGGCGGTATCGGTACGATCTATGGTGCAATCCTCGGCGCGCTGATCATGCAGGCACTGCAATCCGGCATGGCCATGGTCGGCGTGGATGCGCCGTTTCAGAATATCGTCGTCGGCAGCGTGCTGGTTCTGGCCGTCTATATCGACATCGTCTATCGCAAACGTCTGGGGGCGAAATGATGCAAGCACAAGAAACACAAAGCCAGGCTTCGGGCCGCGGATCGGGTCAGCCTCCCTTAGTGGAAATGCGTGATATCTCGATTTCCTTCGGGGGCATCAAGGCGGTAGATCATGTGTCGGTTGATCTCTACCCGGGCGAGGTCGTGGGCCTTCTAGGGCACAATGGGGCCGGCAAATCCACCCTGATCAAGGTGCTTTCGGGTGCCTATCAGATGGACCACGGCGAAATTCTGATCGACGGCAACAAGGTTGAGATCAACAATCCCCGCGACGCGCGCGCCAACAATATCGAGACGATCTATCAGACGCTGGCGCTGGCGGATAACCTGGATGCAAGTTCGAACCTGTTTCTAGGCCGCGAAATGGTTACGCCCTTTGGCCTGGTCAACGACGCCGCGATGGAGGCGGAATGCCGCAAGATCATGGCACAGCTGAACCCGAACTTTCAGAAGTTCAACGATCCGGTCTCGGCCCTGTCAGGGGGGCAGCGTCAATCGGTGGCCATCGCGCGTGCGGTGTACTTCAACGCCCGTATCCTGATCATGGACGAGCCCACGGCTGCGCTTGGCCCGCACGAAACACAGATGGTGGCGGACCTGATCCAACAGCTCAAGGCGCAGGGAATCGGGATTTTCCTGATCGACCACGATGTGCACGCGGTGATGGAATTATGTGACCGGGCTTCGGTCATGAAGAACGGAAAGTTGGTTGGAACGGTTGATATCGCCGATGTCACCGATGACGATCTGTTGTCGATGATCATTCTGGGCAAAAAGCCCGGCGAAAAAACGGATTGAGGTAGACGAGATGACGAGCGGTTTTTTTCAGGGAATTGAACAGGTGCAATTCGAAGGCGAGGACAGTAAGAACCCGCTCGCATTCCGTCACTACAATCCGGATGAGATCGTCATGGGCAAGCGCATGGAAGACCACTTGCGGTTTGCCGTGGCGTGGTGGCATTCATTCGCCTGGGAGGGTGGTGATCCGTTTGGTGGGCCCACCTTCGAACGTCCCTGGCATCCGCAAGATGATATGGGCCGGGCCAAGATGAAGGCTGATGTCGCCTTTGAGATGTTCCAGATCCTCGGGCAGCCCTATTTCTGCTGGCATGATGCTGATATCCGCCCTGAGCAGGGGAACTTTGCCGACAATCTGCGCACTCTGAACGAGATCGCAGACTATATCGGTGAAAAGATGCAGGCATCCGGTACCAAGTTGCTATGGGGCACGGCCAATATGTTCAGCCATCGTCGCTGGATGGGAGGGGCCAGCACGAACCCTGACCCCGAGGTCTTTGCTTTCGCTGCCGCCACTGTGAAGTCATGCATGGATGCCACTCACAAGTTGGGGGGCGAAAATTATGTGCTTTGGGGCGGGCGTGAAGGGTACGAGACGCTGCTCAACACCGATATGAAAACCGAATTGGATCACATGGGCCGGTTCCTGAACATGGTGGTCGAGTACAAGCACAAGATCGGATTCAAGGGTGCTATTCTTGTCGAACCAAAGCCGCAGGAGCCATCGAAGCATCAGTATGATTTCGACGCCGCCACCTGCATCGGGTTCCTGCGCAAATATGGGCTTGAGGATGAGGTCAAGCTGAACCTTGAACAGGGGCACGCGATCCTGGCAGGTCACAGCTTCGAACACGAAATTGCGGTGGCTGCGGCTGAGGGGATGCTGGGATCCATCGACATGAACCGGAACGACTATCAGTCAGGATGGGATACGGATCAGTTCCCCAACAACACCCCCGAAGTCGCGGTGGCGTACTACCACATCCTGAAAGCGGGCGGGTTCACAACCGGCGGCACCAATTTCGATGCCAAGCTGCGCCGGCAGTCGATCGATGCCGAAGATCTGATCGCCGCGCATGTGGGCGGGATGGATATCTGTGCCCGGGGTCTGAAAGCGGCAGCAGCGATGATCGAAGATGGGGGATTGGAACAGGCGCTGGTTGATCGGTACGCGGGCTGGAATACGCCTGAGGCGCAGGCAATGCTGTCCTCCGGGCTTGACGAGATTGCAGCGCGGGTGTTGGCCGAAGATCTCAATCCAAGTCCGCGCTCGGGACGTCAGGAAATCCTCGAGAACTACGTGAACCGTTTTGTCTGATCCCTGTGGGTTCAGCCGATCCGTAAAATAACCTGTGTACAATGCCCCGGAAACGCGTGAGTTTGCTTCAGTGTTGGTCGGGGTTTTCCCTGGCCGAGCGCAAAGACATCAGAGGCCCGTCCGGGTCGAACAGATGGGGCGAACAGGGTTTTGGCGGATCGATCGGCAGGCAAAGCGGTGTTTCTGAGCGGCAGCCTTATGCTGCACGTGACCCGCATGTCGCTGACCACCAGCATTGGCCTGATGGCCATTTTTGCCGTCGACTTTGTCGATATGATCTTCATCTCGATGTTGGGCAAAGACGCCCTTGCGGCGGCGGTGGGCTATGCCGGTACGCTGCTGTTTTTCACCAACGCGATCAATATCGGATTGTCCATTTCGGCCGGGGCGCTGGTCGCGCGCGAACTTGGGGCCGGGCGGGCTGAACAGGCAAGGCATTACGCGTCCAGTGTGGCTGTTATCGGACTGATTGCCGGGCTGATGACATCGGTACTGGTATTGTTGAATCTCAGTTACCTGCTGTCGTTGCTCGGCGCAGAAGGTGAGGTTCTGAGGCTGGCGACGCGGTATGTGTCGATCATCCTTCCCACCATGTGCGTGATGTCGATTGCGATGGCGGCAATGGCGGTGCTGCGCGCCCACGGCGATGCGCGACGGTCGATGATGGCAACGATTTATGGCGGTGTGGTGAATGCTGTTCTGGATCCGATTTTGATCTTTGCTGTCGGGTTGGGGCTGGACGGGGCCGCGATTGCCTCGGTCCTGGCGCGGCTGTGCATGTTGGGAGCGGCGTTGTGGCCCGCGCTCCGGGTGCATCGGGGATTTGCGCGTCCTTCACTGAAGCAGGTAACACAGGATTTGCGCCCTGTGCGGGCAATTGCAATTCCCGCTGTTCTGACGAATGTCGCCACGCCGATCGGGAATGCCATTGTGGTGCGGGAGATCGCGCAATATGGCACGGATGCGGTTGCGGGCATGGCTGTGATTGGACGTCTGTTGCCAGTGGCGTTTTCAGTCATCTTCGCGCTGTCTGGCGCGATAGGGCCGATCATCGGGCAGAATTTCGGGGCCGAAAAGTTCGATCGTGTGCGCGCTGCCTTTTTGGCAGGGATCAAGTTTACGGCCATTTATGTACTTTGCATGTCGGCTATCTTGTTTTTGCTGCGCGCACCGATTGCGGATTTGTTCGCAGCCGAAGGCGAAACCCGAAGTCTGATTTATCTGTTCTGTGGCCCGCTGGCATTGGCTTCGTTCTTCAATGGCGTGATCTTCGTGACAAATGCCAGCTTCAACAACTTGGGGCACCCGGTGTATTCCACATGGATAAACTGGGGTCGCCACACAATTGGAACATGGGTTTTCGCAACGATTGGTTCACAGATCGCCGGAGCTTCCGGCGTTCTGCTGGGTCAGGCCTTCGGAGGCGTCATCTTTGCAGGTGTTGGATGGGTTCTGGTCGCGCGGGTTGTGGCACGGTTGGAGCGCTCACAAGCGCTGGAGCCTTTTTCCGATCAAGGTCGACTCCATTCACTGTTCGGGCGTCGCGGATGGTGATCAGGTCGGATCAGTTCCCCTGATTGCGCGCTTCCAGCCGTTCCAGATTGACCACGGTCGACAGCATCAGGCGATCATGGCTCCAATCCTGTGTTTGCTGTAGCGACGCAGACCCCAGTGCAAGAAGGGTGGCGAAGGTCAATGCCATCCCCAGGAACAGAGCGGGGAGGGTGGGCACCGTCGGTTGCGCATCAGTCAGCGCAAGCACACGCTGTCGCAGCACACGCTTGGCCTTGCCGCCAGTCACAAAGGCAACGTTCAAAACGCGTGGATTGTTAACCGAGATCGTACGTGCGCAATAATCCAGCAGGCACGCGGTATACTCGCGCGCATCGATCCGTTTGCGGGCCACCACTGACTGGTCGCATGCCAGTTCACGTAGACGGCCGAACTGATACTTGAGCATCAGATAGGCAGGGTTCCAGAACAACAGCGGGCGCAGCATTTCAAAGCCCAGTTCCCATTCGACATCGCCCGCCCGAACATGCTGAAGTTCGTGCGCCAACGCAAAACGCAGCTCGTGCGGGTTATCCAGCAGGTGGCTTGGTAGAACGACATGGCGACGGCGCAATCCGCGAACTGCGAAAGGTACGGTGATGCGATCCGAGAGATGGATATCAACCTTGTTTGACTGCCGCCAAAGAAAGCTGGATTTGACTGTCTGACGGATCATCATCGCGTCCCGCAGGGCGCGAGCCGCAAACACGGCGGCGACCAAAACGAGCAGTGTCGCGAATGCGGTGATAATCGGCTGCTGCCCTGACAACGCAAGATCCACCCACCTTTCACGGGTGTTCAGCAGGGCCTCGAACTGGGTGGCAGGCATGGCGATGTCGCCGCGCAGATAGGCGGCAACGGCGATGTCACCGAGCGCCATGGCGCTGCCCGGCCATGCATAAGAGGCGAATGATGAAACACCGATCGCAAGAAAGGGGCTGATAAGTACGCAAACGCACAGCGCCTTGAGTGCACGCAATTGCGCGACAAAGCTATGGCGCAGGGCTGTTCGGTTCAGGGCTGCGCGTGCCACCAGCCAGATGACGGCCGACAAGGCCAGCACGATGTTGAGTTCAATGAATGCGTCGAGAACCGGTCTAACCGCTGTCATTTTGCAGTCTCCTCTCTACCAGCGCTCGAATTTCCTCAAGATCGGCTTCGCTCAGCCCCGCATCATCGACAAGCCGTGCCACCAATGTGGCGGGGGTGTCGTCGAACAGTGTACGGGACAGGTTTTGCAGCGAACGGGCCTGATATCTGTCCTTTTCCAGAAGCGGCGTATAGATCAGGGTCTTTCCTGTCTTGTGGCTTTCCACAAAACCCTTTTCGTCCAGAATACGAAGGATCGTGGCCCCGGATGTGTAGGCTAGATTGCGTTCCAAAGGCAGGCGGTCCAGGACATCTCGCACCGAGCCTTGCCCGAGGGCCCAGAGTTCGTTCATGAACTCCAGTTCAACCTCGGTCAGCAGATTTGTTGTCTTTTTCTTTCGCATCGATCTCGGTGTAGTCATGTTTAGTATGCCTGACAGACAAGCATCCTTTCGCGATTTCTCAAAGTCTAAACTTTCCAGAACACAAAAACGCCCCAACCGATAGACAGGAAAAGAGGTATCCAGACCGGCTGTCCGACAAGCCCCAGCCAGGCGAGGAAGATATAGGCGGACCCCAGAAGGGTGATGAACAGCCGGTCGCCCAATGTGGTCGTCAGCCCCAGTACACCGCGCCGTTCTATACCATCGCGATACTTGAAGCCCTCAAGAACGCCAATCACAGCGATGGCCGAAAAGATTCCGACGAACACGGCCAGTGTCGCCGGGGTCCAGGCCATCCAGAAATCGGGCCACAGTGGGGCAGTCCAGGAAAAGCCTTTTTCCTCTGGCTGGCCGACGCTGCCCCATCCGGCCTGCTGGGCAAAAGTGGTGGAAGGCAGGAAAAAGAGGGTGAGAAGAAGTTTACGCATATCGAACCTCACACACGTCCCATCGCGAAACCACGCGCGATGTAGTTGCGGACAAACCAGATGACGATGGCGCCGGGGATGATGGTCAGGGTGCCGGCGGCGGCAAGCAGGCCCAATTCGTACCCCGCGCTGGATGCGGTGCGGGTCATCACGGCGGCGATGGGCTTGGCCTCGACCGCCGTCAAGGTCTTGGCCAACAGCATTTCCACCCACGAGAACATGAAGCAGAAGAAGGCCGCGACGCCGACGCCAGCTTTGATATTCGGCAGGAAGATCGTCACGAAGAAGCGCGGGAAGGAATAGCCATCGACATAGGCTGTTTCGTCCAGTTCCTTTGGAATGCCGCGCATAAAGCCTTCCAAAATCCAAACCGCCAGCGGCACATTGAACAGCGTGTGTGCCAGAGCCACGGCCAGATACGTGTCGAACAGACCGATGGAAGAGTAGAGCTGAAAGAATGGCAGCGCAAATACCGCAGCCGGAGCCATCCGGTTGGTCAGCAGCCAGAAAAACAGCTGTTTGTCACCTAGGAACCTGTAGCGAGAGAAAGCATAGGCAGCAGGCAGTGCGACACAAACCGAAAGTACCGTGTTCAGAGTCACATAAGCGATCGAGTTGATGTAGCCCCAGTACCAGGTCGGATCAGTGAAGATCGTGATGTAATTTTCCAGCGTAAATGTCTGGGGGAACAGGGAAAAGCCCGACAGAATCTCGTTCGTGGTCTTGAAGGACATCGCCACCAGCCAATAGATCGGCAGCATCAGGAACGCGATGTACAGGATCGGGATGAGGGAACGCTTTTTCATTCTGCGTCATCCTTTGTCATCAGAGTGTAGAAGAGCCACGACACAAGCAATGTGATGGCGAAATAGATCAGACTCATCGCCGCCGCCGGGCCAAGGTCGAACTGTCCCAACGCGATCTTCACCAGGTCGATCGACAGTAGGGTGGTCGAGTTGCCGGGGCCACCGCCGGTCAGTACGAAAGGCTCGGTATAGATGTTGAAACTGTCCATGAACCGCAAAAGAATTGCGATGGTCAGAACTGTCTTCATCTTGGGCAGTTGGATGTAGCGGAACACCGACCAAGGGCTGGCACCGTCGATCTTGGCCGCCTGATAATAAGCGTCAGGGATCGACACGAGGCCCGCGTAACAAAGCAGCACCACCAGTGAGGTCCAATGCCAGACGTCCATCACAATGACCGTAATCCAGGCCGACAGAGGCTGTTGGGTCATGTCATAGTTGATGCCCAAAACGTCATTTAGGAAGTATCCAAGCAGGCCGATCTTGGGCAGGGTAAAGATGTTCCACATCGAGCCCACCACATTCCACGGTATCAGCATCGGCAGAGCCATCAGAACCAGACAGACCGGCACCCAAAAGCCTTTACGCGGCATGGATAGCGCGACGATGATACCCAAGGGCACCTCGATGATCAGGATCATGAAGGTAAACAGGAACTGCCGTCCCAAAGCGGCCTGGAAACGGTCTGATCTCAGGATTTGTTCAAACCAGCCGAGCCCTTCCCAGAAGAACTGGTTGTTGCCAAAGGTTTCCTGCACCGAATAGTTGACCACAGTCATCATCGGCACCAGCGCGTTGAACGCGACCAGCGCCAAGACCGGAAGGACGAAGAACCACGCCTTTTGGTTTTCTGTTCTCATTTCGCCCGCTCCTCGGTTGCGATCCAGCCGTCCCGATAGACGCGGGATTGTTCGGGTTTGAATTGCAGGAAGACCTGCGAGCCCGGCTCGGGCACGCTGTGTTCGGTTACAGCCTTGAGGGCGGTGTTTCCGACCATCGCGCTAACCACAAAATGGCGGCCGATGTCCGATACTTTGGTCACATGCGCGGGGATGCCGGTCTCGCCGAAGCCCACATATTCCGGGCGAATACCCAGATCAGTGTGGCCGCCGTCACCATGCGCGGGGCCTTCCAGCATGATTTCGTGCCCTTCAAAGATGGCGCGGTCGCCTTTGGCCTCACACGGAAGAACGTTCATACCGGGCGAGCCGATGAAGTGGCCGACAAAAGTGTGCTGAGGACGCTCGAACAGTTCGACCGGCGTGCCGATTTGAACCACTTCACCGTCCTGCATAACGACAACCTCATCGGCGAAGGTCAACGCCTCGGTCTGGTCATGGGTCACGTAGATCATGGTGGCTTGCACGCGCTGATGCAGTTCTTTCAGCTTGGACCGCAGCTTCCATTTCAGATGGGGGTCGATCACGGTCAGCGGCTCATCGAACATCACAGCGTTCACGTCATCACGAACAAGGCCACGGCCCATCGAGATTTTCTGCTTGTTGTCCGGGCTCAGGCCCGAGGCCTTGGTGCCCAACATATCCGTGACATCCAGCATCTCAGCAATTTCATTGACACGGCGCTTGACCGTAGCGGCATCAACGCCTCTGTTCTTCAGCGGAAAAGCCAGGTTTTCGCCGACGGTCATGGTGTCGTAGATCACCGGGAACTGAAACACTTGCGCGATGTTGCGCTGATCCGGGGGTAGGGCCGTTACATCCTGATCATCGAACAGGATACGCCCCTCGGACGGGGTCAGCAGGCCGGAGATGATGTTGAGGAGTGTGGACTTGCCGCAACCTGACGGCCCCAGCAGTGCATACGCCCCACCATCACGCCATGTCACGTCGATTTCCTTCAGCGCATAGTCCTCTGGGCCTTTTGGCGCGGGCATGTAGCTATGTCGAAGGTTTGAAAGCTTGATCTGTGCCATGTCAGGCCACCCTTTTGCCGTCTTGGCCGAAATACCGGCAATGGGCCGGGTTCATGTAGAAACTGTGATCTTCACCCACCTGATAGGGGTGAACGCCAGCAGCCAATGATACCCAGGCGTCATCCCCATGCTGGAAATGCGCGCTGGAATCCGAACCTGAGAGTTCGGTTACGATAACGCGGCCCGTCAGCTCGACATCCGTGTCAGATGTTCGGAATGGCGTCACGCGGTGAGGGCGCACGGCGACCATGTACTCTCCATCCACCAAATCCGTGACGGACCAGCCGCCGCCGCCAGCCAACTGCGCCTGAGCGCCTGATACTGTTACTTGGGCAACGTTGATCGGCGGGTCCGAGAACACACGTGCGGCGGCAATGTTTTCAGGGTTTCGGTAGATGTCGGCAGTCGGACCGAATTGGGTCACACGGCCATCTTCCATGAGGGCGGTGTAGCCGCCCAGCAAAAGGGCCTCTTCGGGTTCCGAGGTGGCGTAGACCACAACAGCCCCGCGACCAGCGAACAGGTCGGGAAGCTGCTCGCGCAGTTCTTCACGCAGTTTGTAATCAAGGTTGGCCAGCGGTTCGTCGAGGAACACGGCGCGGCTTTCCTTCGCGATGGCACGCGCCAGTGCGGTCCGTTGCTGTTGCCCGCCCGACAGCTCGTGCGGCCGACGGTGCAGCATGGGGCGTAATTGCAGCAGGTCCGCAGCCTCTTCAACGCGGCCCTGGATTTCGGACTGCGCCATGCCTGCTACACGCAGAGGAGAGGCGATGTTGTCGAATACGGTCATATGCGGGTAGTTCACGAAGAACTGGTGCACGAGGCTGATTTGTCGCTTTTGCGTGTTCAGCCGCGTGACGTCCTGGCCATCCATAATGACCTTGCCCGAGGCTATCGGATCCAGACCGGCCATCATCTTGATAAGAGAGGTCTTGCCTGACCCGGTGGCACCCAGCAGCACATTGAAATGGCCGGTTTGCAAGGTCAGTGACGTGGGTTTGATATGGTTGACGTTGCCGACCCGTTTGGTCGCGTCTTGAAGTTCGATCATGTCTGTGGGTTCCGATCCCGCAGCGCGTCGCGCTGTCTTGGTCTTGATGTGGGGATGCCGCAAACGGCACCCCCGGTTTCAACAGCTTACTGAGACTGCCAGCGCTGAACCAGTTCGTCATAGTTGACGGTCTGGCCTTGCGGCTTTTCGTTCTCAAGCTTGGCCTTGGGCGAGCCCGGCTTCTCCAGCCAGAAGGACGGATCCTGCGGCTCGTTCAGGCGCGGGCCACAGCCACCGTAGACACCGGCACTTTCATCCGCTGCCTGCATGCGGGCCATGGTGATGTCCATCTCTTCGGCCAGACGATCCATCGCCTCTTGCGGGGTGAAGGCACCCGAGTTCACGTCACCGATCTGCTGCCACCAGATCTGGGCCAGCTTCGGATAATCCGGCACGTTGATGCCGGTCGGCGACCATGCCACACGGTCAGGCGAGCGGTAGAACTCGACCAGACCACCCAGCTTGGGTGCGCGTTCGGTGAACGATTCGTGATTGACCGAGCTGTCACGGATGAAGGTCAGACCCACATGGGACTTCTTCACATCGACAGTTTTGGACGTCACGAACTGAGCGTATAGCCACGCCGCCTGAGCGCGATCCGCAGGGGTCGATTTCAGGAAGGTCCAGGAGCCCACGTCCTGATACCCAACCTTCTGGCCTTCTTCCCAATAGGGGCCGTGCGGGCTGGGCGCCATCCGCCACAGCGGTGTGCCTTCGTCATCCACAGTGTTATTGCCTTCAGACTTCGGCTTCACCATGTCGGCGGTAAAGGCGGTGTACCAGAAGATCTGCTGGGCCACGTTGCCTTGGCTGAGCGCGGGCAGCGACTGATAGAAGTCATAAGACGCAGCACCCGGAGGCGCATAGGCCCGCAGCCATTCATCCCATTTGCGGATCGCATAGACCGCAGCCGGACCGTTTGCAGCACCGCCGCGTGACACCGAAGCGCCAACAGGGTTACAGGTGCCCGCTTCCATGCGGATGCCCCATTCGTCGACAGGGATACCATTGGGTTCGCCCACATCACCGGCACCGGCCATCGACAGCCACGCATCAGTCATACGCCAGCCAAGGTCAGGCGCACGTTTGCCGTAATCCATGTGACCATAGATCGTGGTGCCATCGACTTCTTTCACATCGTTGGTGAAGAACTCGGCGATGTCCTCATAGGCTGACCAGTTGACCGGGACACCCAGATCATAGCCGTACTTCTCTTTGAACGCGGCTTTGTTCGCCTCATCATCGAACCAGTCCTTGCGGAACCAGTAGAGGTTCGCAAACTGCTGATCGGGCAGCTGATACAGCTTTCCGTCCGGACCCGTGGTGAACTGAATGCCCATGAAGTCATCCAGATCCAGTGTCGGCGAAGTCGTCGCCGCCCAATCACCACCCATCATGTCGGTCAGCGGATAAGCCAGTTGCAGACGCGAGTGCGTGCCGATCAGGTCACTGTCATTGACATAGCCGTCATACAGGTTCCGACCTGTCTGAAGCTGGGTCTGAACAGCCTGAACCACTTCGCCTTCGCCGAGGATTTGGTGGTTGACCTTGATTCCGGTGATTTCCTCGAATGCCTTGGTCAGGACCTCGGATTCGTAAGAGTGGGTCGGAATGCCTTCGGACAGGACGTTGATTTCCATGCCAGCGTAAGGCTGTGCAGCCTCGATGAACCACTGCATTTCACCCATCTGTTCGTCTTTCGACAAGGTCGATGGCTGGAATTCGTCGTCGATCCAGCGTTGTGCTGCGGCTTCGTCGGCCCAAACAGGACCGTGCCCCGCAATGACGGCAGCCGCCGCCACTGCGGAAAGTAGATGTCTCCGCATCTGTCTCCTCCCAAAAATTATGGTTCTCCGGCAGAAACCGGATGCCGGACAGCATCAGCGATTTCTTGCGTACGTGTCAAACTAAAAATTTAGTAATTGACGTTCAGACATCCCGAAAGAGGGGGGCTGAACTCATTTACCAATTTGTGAATTCGCTGTAAGCTGCCATTTTTTATACAAAAATTACCGCTGAACCGTGCAGCCCGAATTGCGGAAAACGACTTGGAACAGTGAGGGCAGGCAATGTCCCGAAGTCTGTTGAAGTACACGCGTGTTCTGGAAATTGTCGGGGACACAATCAAGGTTCGTGTGCCAATCGAGGACACTCGTGAACCGGCTGTTCGGTTCAACGACCTTGCTGTGATCGAGACGGTAAATGGCCGAAAATCACTGGCCCAGACGATCTTCATCGACCGGGATGTCGTCATGTTGCAGGTGTTTTCGGGTACCAAGGGAATATCGACCGAAGCAACGGCAACCTTTCTCGGTCATCCGATGCAGACACCTTATTCGGCCAACATTCTGGGGCGGGTCTTTGATGGCGCCGGTGTTGCCATTGATGGAGGCCCCGACCTGTCTGCGGAGCCGCATATCGATATTGGCGGACCGACCGTCAACCCGGCGGAACGAGCGGTTCCGAATAAAATGATTCGGACAGATGTGCCGATGATCGATGTGTTCAACACTTTGGTCGAGAGCCAGAATATTCCGATTTTCTCGGTTTCTGGCGAGCCATTCAATGCTTTCCTCAGCCGAATCGGTATCCAGGCAGACGCAGATATCGTGGTCTTTGGCGGGCTGGGACTAATTTTTGACGACTACCACACGTTCCGCACCTCGTTCGAAGATGCGGGCGTGTTTTCGCGCACCGTCATGTTCGTCAACCAGGCGATTGATCCTTTGGTCGAACGTCTGCTGGTGCCGGACATGTCGCTGGCGGTGGCCGAGAAGTTTGCTGTGGAAGAGGGCAAACGCGTGCTGGTCTTGCTGACAGATATGGCCGCCTATGCTGATGCAATGAAAGAGGTTGGTATCAGTCAGGAAAGGGTGCCTTCTCAGCGCGGCTATATGGGGGACCTGTATTCCCAGCTTGCGCGCGATACGAAAAAGCCTGTGACTATGCCAAAGGCGGGTCGGTTACGGTTCTGACCGTCACGACTATGCCCGGAAATGATGTAACCCACCCGGTACCTGACAACACCGGCTATATCACCGAAGGGCAGTTCTATTTGCATTCCGGCGTGATCGATCCGTTTGGCAGCCTGTCGCGCCTCAAACAGAACGTGATCGGCAAGACCACCCGCGAAGATCGCGGGCAGATCATGAACACGATGATCCGTTTCTATTCTGAAAGCCGCGATGCCGTGCAAAAACAGGCGATGGCCTTCGATCTGTCGGACTACGATCACCAGTTGTTGAAATTCGGCGGCCTGTTCCGGTCTCGGTTCATGGACATCAATGTTTCGATCCCGCTGGAAGAGGCGCTGGATCTGGGTTGGAAGACACTGGCAGAGTGCTTTGCGCCGGAACAGTTGCTTATGAAGCAGGCATTGATCGACAAGTATTTCCCGAAGGATGCCAATGGCGCGGTTGCAGCTGAATAAATCATCGCTTGCACGCGAGCAGACACAGCTAAAAAGCTATGAGCGGTTCCTGCCGTCTTTGGACCTGAAACGGCAACAGTTGATGGCCGAACGGGTCAGGGCTCGGGAAGAAGTCAAGCGGCTTGAGCACGAATTGCAGGTCCTTTCGCAGCAGGTAGGAGAAAAGCTACCGATGCTGGCCCAACAGGGCATTGATTTGGAGGGGCTGGTCGAGCTCAGGGATTACAAGGTCAAGGAGGTCAACGTGGTGGGTGTCAAGATGCCCGACCTGGTCCGGATCGACGTTGTCGTGCGTCCATATCCCGTTTTGGCCAAACTCCATTGGGTCGATGTCGCTGCTCGGTTGCTGCACGATATGGTCCTTTACGCCGTCAGTGAAGGTGGGCGACACGGTCACTGCTGGGGACAGCATTGGAACAGTACCCGAAGGCCATCTCAGCCACAAGATCATGCTGCCGTTCAACTGGACCAGCGTGTACATGGTAGTCTGGGTGCAAAAAGGCGCGGCCACGATCCATGACATCGTGGCCCGTCTGGAAGACGAAATCGGTGGTGAGCATACGCTGACACTCTCGCAGAAATGGCCGGTTCGGCGACCACTGCCAGAAAATGTACTGAAGCGCGCACTGTCCGAGCGGTTGTATCCGACGGAACCGGTTCTGACTTCGCAACGACTGATTGACACGTTCTTTCCGATTGAACGCGGTGGCACGGCCTGTATTCCTGGGCCGTTCGGAGCGGGTAAAACCGTGCTGCAAAACCCGATCGCACGGAACGCAAAAGTGGATATCGTGATCGTTGTGGCCTGCGGCGAGCGCGCGGGTGAGGTGGTAGAGACCATCGAGGAATTCCCGAAGATGACCGATCCGACCACCGGCGGCAGCCTGATGGATCGGACGATCATCATCTGTAACACGTCGTCCATGCCGGTTGCCGCGCGCGAGGCGTCGATCTTCACCGGAATAACGTTGGGGGAATACTACCGTCAGATGGGGTATGACGTTCTGTTAATCGCCGACAGCACCAGCTGGTGGGCGCAAGCCATGCGTGAAACCTCTGGCGAGCTCGAGGAAATTCCGGGCGAAGAAGGGTTTCCGGCCTATCTGGAAAGCTCGATCAAGGGTCTGTACGAACGCGCCGGGACGTTGAAAACAAATGACGGCGATTTCGGCAGCCTGACACTGATCGGTACGGTTTCGCCTGCTGGCGGCAACTTTGACGAGCCGGTAGCCCAGTCAACCCTGTCGACGGTCAAGTGCTTCCTCGGGTTGTCATCTGAACGGGCTTACAAGCGGTTTTTTCCGGCAGTCGACCCGATGCTCAGCTGGTCCCGGTATTCAGCTGGTCCCGGTATACTGACCAATTGTCCGACTGGTACGACAAGAACGCCGAACCGGGGTGGACGGGCAAAGTACGTGAGCTTCTGACGCTGATCGAAAAAGGTGAACAGGTCGATCAGATGATGCAGGTCACTGGGGAAGAGGGTGTCACGATTGACGATTTTGTAACCCAACAAAAAGCGTTGTTCGTTGACATGGTCTACTTGCAGCAGGACGCATTTGACAAAGTCGATGCGACCGTGCCACTCGAACGGCAAATAATGACGTTCAAGCTTGTGCACGATGTGGCGCAATCCACAGCAATTTATGTCGACAAGGCCGAGGCCCGACAGGTGTTCACGCAACTGACCGGGTTGATGAAGAACTTTCACTATGCGGCAGAAAACACACCCGAATACAAATCCACCTGGCATAAGATCGAAAACCTGTGCCGAGAAAAGCTTGGGGTCTGAGACAGATAACTCCGGTTCGTTCCGGCGATCCCCGAAGGCTGGAAATACCTCGCCGCACAGTCGTGTCACCGGCTTGTCGTGTGCGACGATCCATGCCCTTATGATGCGAAACCGAATATTCGGAGCTGACAGTGAAGAAAAAAGCCCCAAACACCCATCGTGAACTGGAATTGCTTGACGCATTGCGGCGTCTGGGCGGGGCAGCGCGAAACTCTGATTTAGTGAATGTGCTGGGTGTGTCCGAAGAAACGGTGCGACGTACGATCAAGTCCCTGTCCAAGGCGGGCACGATCGAGCGCGTTCATGGCGGTGCCTACCTTGCCGGGGCGCAAGGTGATCCCGGTTTCTTTCGCCGAATTTCGCAACATGCCGACGAAAAGCGTCTAATCGCGGCTCATACGGCCAAAATGGCCCGGGATCAGATGACGGTTTTTCTGGATGTCGGCTCGACCACCGCCTTTGTTGCCGAGGAATTGCGCCGGGCCAGCCGCCTGACGGTTGTCAGCAATTCTATCGGTGTTGTGCAGACCTTGGCAGGGATCAATGGAAACCGTGTGCATCTGCTGGGCGGAGAGCTGCAAAGTGATGAGAGGGGCACGTTCGGCCACGTCGCCCAGAGGCAATTGCAACGATATGCGTTTGATCTTGCGATCCTCAGCACGGATGCGATCTCGGACAGCAAGGGGTTTCTGTATCACAGCCCGGCGGAGGCAGATCTTGCCACGGTCGTGGCTGGTCAGGCGGATCACGTTGTCATGGCTGCTGCGCATTTCAAATTTGGCAATATGGCCCCTTATGTCGGGCCAGATCCGCGTCTGGTGCACGCGATTGTGACAGATGCGGCACCGAAAGGGGCGATGGCCAAGTCCTTTGACCGTTGGGGCATTGACGTACAGGTTGCGAAAGCAGGTGGATCTGATGCGGCGTGACATCAACCACGCGTCAGAAAAGGCCAATTGTCAGATCAGAAAGCAAAGGCTGAAGATGCGGGGAAATGGTAGCCCGTAGGGGAATCGAACCCCTCTTTCCAGGTTGAAAACCTGGCGTCCTAACCGATAGACGAACGGGCCACATGAGAGTGACGCAAGCACAAGTGGTAGCCCGTAGGGGAATCGAACCCCTCTTTCCAGGTTGAAAACCTGGCGTCCTAACCGATAGACGAACGGGCCACGCTGGCTTGTGGAGGGCCTTTTACGGTTTCACTGTGACCCCCGCAAGCCGAAAAACGCAGGGAGTTGAAAGTTTTTTGGCCCATCTGGGCGAGACGTCAACTTGCCTCTGCCGCGTCCTCGAGCCTGAGTTGCACGGATTGGCGCCCACCCCAGGTGTTCACCTCAAGTCGGCCTGCAAAATGAAAGCGTGCGCCACCATGATTTGACAGTTTCTCGCCCATCGGACCGTCAAAGGCACCAAAGGCAATCGCATCCAGCCCGCCGCCCATGCCATCGGACAACGACAGCTTCAGATGCGTTTCCCCCACACGTTTGGCAAAACGCACCTGGAGATCCGGAAGCGCGTATCGCGGGGCGGGGGCTCCGGCACCAAACGGTCCGGCCTGTTCGATCTGTTCGACCAGTTCCACTGTCGCCGCACCCGGCATAAGGGCACCGTCCAGCTTCATATCCGCCGGGCCGCCCTGACCTGCGCCTTGTTTTACCAGCAATTCACTGAGACGTTCCATGGCAGGTTCCAGTTTGTCGCGCATGACGGTAAGTCCAGCGGCCATCTTGTGGCCGCCACCCTTGACCAGCAACCCTTCAGCCGCGAGCCGCTGGATCGACGCCCCTAAATCCACACCCGAGACCGAGCGGCCCGAGCCTTTGCCCTCATCACCGTCAAAACCGATCACAATGGCCGGACGGTTGGCGGTTTCCTTCAATCGAGACGCCACGATGCCCACCACACCGGGGTGCCAGCCTTCACCGGCTGCCCAGACCAGTGGCGCGTCGAGCCCGCGGCCTTCGGCCTGTTCCATTGCTGCAGCGCGTACGGCATTTTCAATGTCCCGGCGTTCTGTGTTCAACGCGTCCAGCCGTTCGGACAGGGCCTGTGCCTCGGGCAGGGAATCCGTGCTCAGCAGGCGGGCACCCAGATCGGCCTGTCCGATGCGACCGCCCGCGTTAACGCGGGGACCAAGCAGAAAACCTAGGTGATAGCTGTTAGGCGCCGTATCCATGCGTGAGACATCGGACAATGCGACAAGTCCGGGGCGTTGCCTTTGCGCCATCACTTTCAGGCCTTGTCGAACAAGGGCGCGATTGGCACTGATCAGAGGCGCGACGTCAGCCACGGTTGCCAGGGCCACCAGGTCCAGCATCGACATCAGGTCAGGCCCCTTTGCGCCCGCCTCGCGCATTTGGCGCCCAGCTTCGACCAACATCAGAAACACGACACCCGCCGCGCAGAAATAGCCCAGATCACCGCTTTCATCCTGCCGGTTGGGATTCACGACGGCAACGCAGTCCGGCAGGGTTTCGCCGCCGAGGTGATGATCCAGCACAATTACATCCGCACCCTTGGCTGCGGCAATCGGTTCATGGCTGAGGGTGCCGCAATCGACGCAAATGATCAGATCGTGGCTGGCTGCCAGCTCTCGCATTGCCGGGGCATTGGGACCATATCCCTCTTCAATCCGATCCGGCACATAAAGCGTCGCCTGCAATCCCATATGCCGAAGCCAAACCAACAGCAGCGCGGCAGAACTGCCGCCGTCAACATCGTAATCTGCGAACACCGCGATCTTCTCGCGACGACGCACGGTGTCCAGGAAGCGTGTCGCCGCCGCTTCCATGTCTTTCATGTCGCGAGGATCGGGCAGCAGTTCCTTGAGTTTTGGATCCAGGAAGCCGCGCGCCTCCATGACCGGCACGCCACGACGGGCCAGAACCTGACATACCGCACGAGGCAGGTCGGTCTGTTGCGCCATCATCTCGGCAGCCCGTTCCACCTCGGCTCCTGGGCCAACCCAGCGCCGACCTGTCAATGATTGCTCAACCCCAAGAAAACTCATCCATGCCTCTTATGTGCCAAGGCCGGACCCTCGCGGACCCGGCCTTTTCGTTTCTTCAAGTTATGCAGGCCGAAGGCAACGGCGCAAGCCGTTAAGCGTTATCGTGCGGCCAAGTGGGAGTACGATACGACATGCGGCGCACGGACCCGGTCTTTGACCGCATCAGCAGCGTCGTGGTTTCCACCCAGCCCGGCTCGCGCTTGATGCGCGGCAACAGAGAGCCGCCGGTTACGCCTGTAGCGGCAAAGATCACATCCGCAGTCACCATCTCATCGCGCGAATATACCCGGTCCAGATCAGTGATGCCGGCCTTGGCAGCACGGCCCCGTTCGTCATCATTGCGGAACAACAGGCGACCAAAGATCTGACCGCCCATGCATTTCAGCGCAGCAGCAGCCAACACCCCCTCGGGCGCGCCACCCTGGCCCATATACATGTCGATGCCGGTCACTTCGCTTTCAGCGCAATGCATGACGCCCGCCACGTCACCATCGGTGATCAGGCGGATCGAGGCTCCGGTTTCGCGTACTTCGGCAATCATCGCCTCGTGACGGGGACGTTCCAGAATACAGACGGTGATGTCGGCCGGTTTGCAGCCTTTGGCCTTGGCCAGTGCCTCAACGCGTTCACGCGGAGACATGTCCAGATTGACGACACCCTCGGGCAGGCCCGGACCAACGGCCAGCTTGTCCATGTAAACGTCCGGCGCGTGCAGCATGGAACCGCGAGGACCCATTGCAATCACGGTCAGTGCGTTGGGCATATCCTTGGCGGTCAGCGTTGTGCCTTCCAGCGGGTCCAGCGCGATGTCCACGCCAGGGCCGTTTCCGGTGCCGACTTCTTCGCCGATATAAAGCATCGGAGCTTCGTCGCGTTCACCTTCACCGATCACCACGACGCCAGCAATGTCCAGCATGTTCAGCTGTTCGCGCATCGCATTTACGGCGGCCTGGTCGGCGGCTTTCTCGTCACCACGCCCAACCAGAAAAGCCGAGGCCAGCGCAGCCTGTTCTGCCACCCTTGCCAGCCCCAGAGACAGCAGGCGGTCGTTGAAATCGGTTTTGGCAGCACTCATTGTTCAGTATCCTCTGGTCATTAAAGCCGTTTCTATCGGCATAGCTTGCGTTTCATGCAGGCCGCAAGTTCAAACCTCTTCAATCCGCAAAGCGACGGGGTCGCCAGCTACCACATCCGTTTCCCGGAACCGGTCCAGCGCGACGTCCAGCGCGGCGCGGGTGGTTTTGTGGGTAACGATCAACACAGGCGCTGTGCTTTCGGCATGGGCATACTGGCGCATCCGGTCAATCGAGACACCCGCATCGCCCAGAATGGCTGCAACCTTGGCCAGAGCACCGGGTTTGTCCAACAGGCCCAGCCGCAGATAATAAGGCGCCGGCAGACCGGTGACAGCGGGGGCCGCGGTTTCCAGCGAATTGGCCGGTCGACCAAAGGTCGGGATTTGCAACCCACGTGCCAGATCGCAGACGTCGCCCATTACGGCGCTGGCGGTCGGGCCTTCGCCTGCACCCGGGCCACGCAGAACAACCTGTTCCACCGCGTCGCCTTCGATCACCACCATGTTGGTGCCGCCTTCTAATTGACCCAACGGCGAGTCGCTGGGCACAAGGCAAGGCTGCATGCGCTGCTCCAGCCCGCGCGCAGTGCGCTGTGCCACGCCCAGCAGCTTGATGCGGAAGCCCATATCCTCGGCCTGGTCGATATCGTCGAGGCTGATTTGCTGAATGCCTTCGATTTCGATCCCGTCGAAATTCGGCTTGGTGCCAAAAGCAATCGAGGCCAGCAAAGCCAGTTTGTGCGCGGCGTCGATGCCACCGACATCCAGATTGGGGTCGGCCTCAAGATACCCAAGTTCGGCGCATTCGTCGAACAGGGCGTTATAGCCCTGACGCTGCGATTGCATCCGGGTCAGAATGTAGTTGCAGGTGCCGTTCATCACGCCCATCACACGCGTGATCTCGTTTCCGGCCAGCCCTTCGGTCAGGGATTTGATTACGGGGATACCGCCCGCGACTGCGGCCTCAAACCGGATGACGCGACCTGCGGCTTCGGCCTGTTCGGCCAGTTCCTGCCCGTGAATAGCCAGCAACGCCTTGTTGGCGGTCACGACATCTTTACCGCTGGCCAGCGCGGCTTCGACCGAGGCTTTGGCAGGGCCGTTTTCGCCGCCCATCAGTTCGACATAGACATCGATATCGTCGCGTTTTGCCAGCGCAACCGGGTCGGTTTCCCACGCATAATCTGACAGGTTCACGCCACGGTCTTTGTTTGGATCCCGTGCAGATACGGCCACGATTTCAATCGATCGGCCCGTGCGTGTCTTCAGCAACTCTGCATGGCGGCGGACAATCTTGACGACACCCACGCCGACAGTTCCCAAGCCCGCAATTCCCAGCCGCAGTGCCTGTGTCATTTCGTGGGTTCCTTTTCGCTCGAAACTTATCTGAAATCGGACGCCCGCCCGATCAGCGCTGCCTTATCGGGTTCAGGCCAAGGGTGCAATCCGTCACCGGGGGATTGTAGGCATGAAATGTCGCGCTTTAGTTGGTTCGCGCGTTTTGCAGCGCCTGGGCCTTTTTAGCCAGCGCCTCGCTGCGCTGCGTCAGGTCTTCTTCCACCTCTGCGGCCTGGCTGATGGGGTCAATAGAAGGCCCCAAAGTTTCCTGCAACGGGACAAGACGCGGGTAGGGGGCCGATTTGACCGAGGCCGGTTCACTTCCTTCAAGTTCGGGAAAGTCTGAACACCCGGCAAACACAAGAATAATAGGCAGAACAGGCAGCAGTTTCATGTGGCACGCTTTTCGGTTTCGCTCGTCCTTTCGTGATGCACCTTTTACTGACGTCGATCAAGCGGGGTTCTATATGAACATTTGTTCAGATACTGTGGGCGCATGGCACGTACTCAAGGCTCCCACTCTGATATTACAGGCCCGCGCATCCGAAAGGCGGCCCTGAACCTGTTTGCCCGCCACGGCTATGCAGCGGTCTCGATGCGACAGATCGCGAAAGAGGTCGGCGTTCAAGCGGGGGCGTTGTACAATTACACGCCGGACAAGCAGAGTTTGCTGTATCGGTTAATGCGGGAACATATGCAGGAGCTGCTTTCAGCGCTCAACGCGCTGGAGCGCTGCGATGACTGTCAGCAAGCGTTGCGCCGATTTGTTGGCTTTCACATTCGTTTCCATCTGCAACGCCCTGACGAAGTGTTCATCGCCTATATGGAACTGCGCAACCTCTCACCCGAAAACTTCGCCGAAATCGAAGACCTTCGGCGTCAGTACGAAAACGCGTTGGAAGACATCCTTCACTCTGGCCAACAGGCTGGTCAGTTTGCAATACCGGACACCAAGATCGCCACGCTGGCGGTGATTGCCATGTTGAACGGTGTGATGACCTGGTACAGGTCCGGAGGGCGGCTGTCACTGGACGAGGTTGAACAGATCTATTGGAACATGGTGCATAAGGCGGTGACGGCCTGACACGGCCAGACCGTCACAGTGTCAGTGCGCAGGGCGAATGAAGGTCCCGTTGCGCAGGTCCCGAAAGGCTTGTTCAAGTTCGGCCCGCGTGTTCATCACGATCGGGCCATGCCAGGCGACGGGTTCATTGATCGGAGCCCCCGAGATCAGCAGAAACCGCACGCCTTCGGGGCCAGCCTGAACGGTGATTTCGTCCCCCGTCCCGAAACGGACAAGCGTGCGGTCGCCCGACATATCCCGGATATTCATCTCTTGCCCGGCGACCTCTTTCTCCAGCAGCACACCGGACGGTTGTGATGCATCTGCAAAGGCTGCCTGACCTTGAAACACATAGGCAAAGGCACGACGGTAAGTGTCAATGCGGAAGGTCTTTTTCAAACCTGCGGGGACCGAGATGTCCAGATATTGTGGATCTGCCGCGATGCCATCCACGGGGCCGGTCTTGCCCCAGAAATCGCCGACAATCACCCGAACGGTCGTGCCGTCGTCATCAGTGACTTCGGGGATGTCCTTGCTTTGAACATCCTGATAGCGCGGGGCAGTCATCTTCTGATCCGAAGGCAGGTTGCCCCAAAGTTGAAACCCGTGCATCTGCCCCGAGGTGTTTCCCTGGGGCATCTCCTGATGCAGGATACCGGACCCCGCTGTCATCCATTGTACGTCACCGGCGCCCAGAGTGCCGGTGTTGCCCAGCGAATCCGAATGCTCCACAGATCCGGCCAGAACATAGGTGATCGTCTCGATCCCGCGATGCGGATGCCAGGGAAAACCGGCCTGATAGTCCTGAGGCCGTTCATTTCTGAAGTCATCGAACAGCAGAAAAGGATCAAGTTCTGACGGGTCCTGAAACCCGAATGCGCGGTGAAGTTTCACGCCAGCCCCTTCCATTGTCGGGGTGGCCCTGCGTGTTTCCAATGTAGGTCTAAGGGACATGTTGGCCTCCGGTTCGT
This sequence comes from Ruegeria sp. YTSC106, assembly GCF_059609765.1. Classification (NCBI taxonomy): domain Bacteria; kingdom Pseudomonadati; phylum Pseudomonadota; class Alphaproteobacteria; order Rhodobacterales; family Roseobacteraceae; genus Ruegeria; species Ruegeria sp. YTSC106. The sequence continues at coordinate 129,789 of NZ_JBXWMI010000004.1, read as the reverse complement.
TTGATCAGCATGTAACCTCTGCGTGAATGCGGTCAATTTGCGTGAACTAACCGGACCTGTGCAAATTTGCTGCGTGACCAAAGCCCTGTTGTTTCCGCTGGAAAGTCGCTAAGCCGAAGTTGAACGAACAGGAGACATCCATGCAGGACGAAGTGCTGGCAACGATTCAGGCATCATCCCCCAGACGGTGGGTCGGAGTAGGGATGCTGTCGACGGTTGGGGCGCTGGTTACATACGTTGCTTTGGCATCGCCGCCAGAACCGGAGTGGCAAGTGTTTCTGTTTGCCGTTGGTGGCGCGTCGCTTTGGCTGGCCTACCGCGTTTGGCAGGCGACCCAGGACCATATTGAACTGACGCAGTCGGATTTGCGTACAGGGTCAGGCCAGGTGATCGCAAAAGTGGACGATATTGAATCGGTGGATCGCGGTGCGTTCGCATTCAAACCGTCAAACGGCTTTCTGGTTCGTACAAAGCACAAAGCAACAAAACAATGGGCCCCCGGATTGTGGTGGCGGATTGGTCACCGTGTCGGCGTAGGCGGCATGACGTCTGCCGCCGAGGCCAAGTTCATGTCAGAGATCTTAAGCGCTATTGTCCACGCAGACGACCGGAGGCCGCACTAGGTTGCAGGCGACCTTGGTGGAAAAGCGGGGGCGGGTGAAGATGAAGTTTTCAAAGGTGATACCGGTCGCCAGATCCCAACCAGGTTTGAACTGAGGAATATACTCGTTGGACGTTTCCACCAGAATGACCGTGTCCTGATCCGGCATTGGCGGAAGGCGGGTTTCGATTTCCTGGATGTTGTTGTCGTTCCATTCTGTGTCATAGCCTCGAACGGTTGACCACTCTACATAATGGCGGTTGTCGCTTTCGTCAAAACGGACCAGCGAGACGCGAATGCGGACTTCAGACCGGTTGTTGATCATTTCGCCCATAAGTTCGTGAAGCGAGTCGATATAGACATCCGTCACAGCGGCCGATTCACGTGAGATCAGGTCGCTGACCGTATAGGCTGCCTTCAGATTTGACGCGCTTTGGCGAAATCCCTCAAAGGCGGTGAATGTAAACGTAATCGTCCACAGCAACAGTGGGAAGATCATGATGGCCTCGACGGTCAGAATGCCACTTTCGTCCTGCTTGAAGGCCTTGATGCGGTTTTTCACGTTTCTGAATACAGACATAGCTTTACCGTGGCTCCTGCACGAATGCGGTCGTTGCGGTCACAGCATAGTGGCCGCTTTCGTCGACCACTGTGTTTGCGATGATCGAGCTTTCCAGAACAGGATCGATACGCAGGCAGGCGCGCAAAATCATCAGCTCATTGGATGCCCCGCTTTTGAAATCCAGCACTGGCTTGGGGTCTTCCGAACTGTCGGTGCAGGGGATTTCATCCGAAAGAACGATGCCATTGAATGCATTCTGACGAAGCATTTGCAGCCGCAGGTTGGTTTTACAATCTTTGATGCCGGAAACGTCGCATATCCGGTCCTTGATAACATCATGGCTCCAGTTGGTGCCTGTGCCCAGACGAATGTCCCGCACGACCAGATCAACACCACGTTCCAGCGCGGCGTGCTTGGTGGTGATGATTGACATCTCCCCACCAATACCAAGAAATGCCAGGAAAAACGGAATGATCATGACAAACTCGATCGTCGCGTTTCCGGTCTCAGATCGCTTGAATGCACGGAGAATTGACAGCGATTTGCGGATCATTGGGTCAACCTCAGTTTGCGGATGGAAGAAGCAATCGCAGTAAACGCTTCGTCTAGATCCAATCCTTTTACGTTGTGTACATGGCTGTCCGAGCTTGCGCAGGACTTGATGGTGTTCAAGCCGCTGGTCGGGGCTTCGAAAGCGATGCCGTAGATGATGACGCCCTTGTCCTTGGCGGCGCCACAGATACTGGCCGTGCGCGCGTTCTTTGTGGACGATCCCACTGACTTCCTTAGGTTGTAGTACCAGGTATTCTCGTGGTTGTTTTGCCAATAGAAGTTGTTCTTGGCATTCCACCACAGCGAAGCCCGATTGAACAGTTCTGGATACGAAAGACGTGTGGCAGTTCCAACTTCTTCATTTGTTGGATTTTCGTTCGGTGGATTGCCGAAAGGATGTTCTGCGGTCACGTAGTTGCCGTTTTCTTCGGTGTGCTGCATCCAAACCCACCGGTCCGGATTGTTCCCCTGCGGGTCGTGGTAGTAGCGAATACTGTACTCACCTTTACTGCCGTCCGCGCGTTCAAATTCTGGATTGAACCAGACGTCAGTCTGCCCACTGCGAACCGACGGGTCCAACATATACTGCGTGGTGTTTTGCCCGTCAGTCATTACGATCACGACTTTAAGCACGTCCGAGTCATAAGATTCCGGGCGATTGGCAAATTTGGTAGGCACCTTGTTTTCGGTGGCCAAGGCGCTGACCACGGGCTTGAATGACGGATCCAGCATGCCGACGCCCCATTTCATGCCCACATCAATGGATGTGTTGCCGCTTGCGGTCAGGGCATCGATGCGATTGTGCAGATATTGGACGTTGTCTGTGACGGCTGTAATCTCACTGCCAGCGCGAACGGGGCAAACAAGGTAGGCAGGAGGTTCGCCATCGGTCGTCCGACCGTTTACAGTTGCTCGCGTGTAACGCCATGGATCGAAATGTCCGGTGCGCTGATAAAAGGTAGTGGGATCAAGGGTTACAGACCCGAATTGCCCCGAAGTAAAGTTCACGCAATGGGAATAGTTGTGCTCTGAGGTCACGTTAGTGAATTTACCCAGGATGTCCTGCCCGCCATTGACTTGGGTAGCATAGGGAACAATCGACATCGAAATCTTCGTTTCGCCCGATTCCTCAAGCATTTTGGTGACAAAACCTTTCGCCGCGCTCCTCAACACTTCGATCTTCGATTTTCCGGCGGTGGCGGAAGACCTTGTCATGGACCCCGACATGTCCAGAACCAGCGAGATTTCGACAGAACCGATGGACTCTATTGCTGTGCTTGCAGCTTTCATGTTCAGTTCGGTAACTTTTCCAAACCTCATGAAACGCGTCGGAACAACAGCATTGGCGGTCGCGGCAACTTTTCTTGACCCAAACCCTTCGGTGACTGTCACAGTTTTCTCAAGATGGCCCAACCCGGCCTTTTCCATATAGGCGTCGACGACATCCTTGGGCGGCAGCTTCTGGTCAAGGTCAGCGGCAGCAAGAACCGCGCGGTCCAGCGTGGATTGCAGGCTGGCGCGGTCACGTTCATACGTCATCAGATCCATCGCCATACCGGTGATGGCCAGCATCAGGATTAAAATGAGCAGGGTGAAGATTGTAAATGTGCCGTCTTCTTTTTTGGCAAACCGCCGCAACCAGGAAATCTTGCGCTTCGGCTTCGAGCCGTCGTTCTGAAGCGAGAAAATTATCATATTTATGACTCCGCCTCGCACATGGAAGTCGTGCGTCAAAGAAAGGAAATTTGGGTTAAATTTAGTTTTCAAACGTGGCGTGAATTGGGCGAAAAAGGCTTGGTTTCGGCCTTTTTGCGCACTCAAGGGGTATAATTTTCGCGATTCCCCCCGGTCTGTCGATGAAATGAAGACAATCCGTTAAGCGATTGACCGGATTGGGCGACTCACTATCAGGTGCTTAAGTTGCTATTAAGAAGGTGATGAAAAAAAGTGCATTGTTTGATTGCAGCCAGCGTTGAGTGGTGCGACAAAACGTCATGACGTTTCGTCATCCAGCGGTACGGAGGATTTTATGACCGGCATCCAAGAACCAAGCTTTCGCGAAAGTGTTGACCTGATGTTCAACAGGGCGGCAGCCCTGATGGAACTGCCGCCGGGGCTGGAGCAGAAAATCCGGGTTTGTAACGCGACCTACACTGTTCGGTTTGGTGTGCGCCTGCGCGGCGAGATCCACACCTTCACCGGGTACAGGTCTGTCCATTCCGAACATATGGAGCCGGTCAAAGGCGGCATTCGCTACGCTACCGCGGTGAACCAGGATGAGGTCGAAGCTCTGGCTGCGCTGATGACCTACAAATGTGCTCTTGTCGAAACACCGTTCGGCGGTTCGAAAGGTGGGCTTTGCATCGATCCGCGGAAATACGAAGAGCACGAGCTGGAACAGATCACGCGACGCTTTGCCTATGAGCTTGCCAAGCGCGATCTGATCAACCCGTCGCAAAACGTTCCGGCGCCCGACATGGGCACGGGCGAACGCGAAATGGCCTGGATGGCCGACCAATACGCGCGGATGAACACCACCGATATCAATGCGCGTGCCTGTGTGACCGGTAAGCCATTGAACGCAGGTGGCATCGCGGGGCGGGTCGAGGCGACCGGTCGTGGCATACAATATGCTCTGCGCGAGTTTTTCCGTCACCCTGAAGACGTCCAGAAGGCTGGCCTGTCGGGAAAGCTGGATGGAAAGCGCGTCGTGGTGCAGGGGCTCGGCAACGTGGGCTACCACGCGGCAAAGTTCCTGAGCGAGGAAGACGGCTCGCGCGTTGTCGGTATCATCGAGTGGGACGGGGCGTTATACAACCCGGACGGTATCGATGTCGAAGCCGTTCGGCAGTGGATCGTCAAGCATGGTGGGGTCAAGGATTACCCGGACGCGACACATTCAGCAGAAGGTGCAAGCGTTCTGGAGGCTGAGTGCGATATCCTGATCCCGGCAGCCCTAGAAGCTGTCATCAACCTGTCCAACGCTGATCGGATCAAAGCGCCTTTGATCATAGAGGCCGCGAATGGCCCGGTCACTGCTGGCGCGGATGAGGTTCTTCGCAAGAAAGGCACCATCATCATCCCGGATATGTATGCCAACGCGGGCGGTGTGACGGTATCTTATTTCGAATGGGTCAAGAACCTTAGCCACATTCGTTTCGGTCGGATGCAGCGTCGCCAGGAAGAGGCGCGGCATGAACTGATTGTCAGCGAGCTGGAGCGGCTGGACCGTTATCTGGGTGATGCGTGGTCGATGTCGCCAGACTTCAAGGCCAAGTACCTCAAGGGTGCTGATGAGCTTGAACTGGTGCGCTCAGGCCTCGATGACACCATGCGTATTGCCTACCAGTCGATGCGTGAGGTGTGGCACAGCCGTGACGATGTCGAAGACCTGCGTACTGCGGCCTATATCGTCGCGATCGACCGCGTGGCCAAAAGCTATCGCGCCAAGGGGCTCTGAATCAAACAGGCGGGATGATCATTTCGCCCCGCCTGAACGTTCTGCGGCTTGAATGTCGATGGTGGCCCGTTAGTTTGACGGATAGTAGACACTCAGAGAAACGAATCCCGGAGACCCCCATGTTGCGTATAGCCATTGTCGCGGCTCTGCTGGCCACCCCTTTGGCCGCACAGGAAACAAAGGAAGAAAGCTGCAAGTATCAGGCTGATGTCGTAGCCGCGATACAAAAGGCCCGGCTGGATCGCGTGAAAGAACGTGATGTAGCACAAGCCGTTGCAGATAGTGGCCCATCATGGCCTGAGAACTATAACGCCGCGATCCCGCTGATCACACCGTGGGTCTACGAACAAAAGATGCGCGACGTGCGCAAAAAGGATCTGGGTGCCGCGTGGCTTGAGCTGTGTTTGCAGCAATAATCCACAGCACCATCATTTCCCTGTGGACAAACGCGCGTCATACCCTTGGCGCGCGTTCCCGTTTCTGTCAGGTTTGACCCATGTCACTGCCCCCCGGATTTCTGGATGAACTACGCACCCGCCTGAGCCTGTCTCAGGTCGTCGGGCGCAAGGTGATGTGGGATCAGCGCAAATCCAATCAAGGCAAGGGTGACATGTGGGCGCCTTGCCCGTTTCATCACGAAAAGACAGCCTCATTCCATGTCGACGACCAAAAGGGGTTTTATTACTGCTTCGGCTGTCACGCCAAGGGCGACGCGATCAGCTTCGTGAAAGAGACTGAGAATGTCTCGTTCATCGAAGCCGTTGAAATATTGGCCCGCGAGGCCGGGATGCCGATGCCTGCGCGTGATCCCAAGGCGCAGGAAAAGCAGGACCGCCGCAGTCAGCTTGCCGATGTGATGGAGCAGGCCGTGCAGTTCTTCCGCTTGCAGCTCAAAACAGCGGCGGGGGCAGAGGCACGGGATTACCTGTCGCGCCGGGGTCTGGATCAAAGGGCGCTGGATCGGTGGGAGATCGGGTTTGCGCCGGACGGTTGGCAGGCGCTTTGGGATCACCTGCGCGGCAAGAGCATCGAAGAGGAGTTGATCCTTGGCGCCGGGCTGGCCAAGCCTTCAAACAAGGGCAAAAAACCCTACGACACCTTCCGCAATCGGATCATGTACCCGATCCGTGATCCGCGTGGGCGCTGCATTGCATTCGGTGGCCGCGCGATGGACCCGAATGACAATGCGAAATACCTGAACTCACCCGAGACCGAGTTGTTCGACAAGGGGCGCAGCCTTTACAATCAAGGTCCAGCGCGGCAGGCGGCGGGCAAAGGGCAGCCGTTGATCGTGGCCGAAGGGTATATGGACGTGATCGCGCTGGCCGAGGCGGGCTTTGGTGCGTCGGTTGCACCGTTAGGAACGGCCATTACAGAACACCAGTTGCAACTGCTCTGGCGGATCGCAGATGAGCCGATCATAGCGCTGGACGGGGATGCAGCAGGTCTGCGAGCGGCCATGCGGGCGGTTGATCTGGCGCTGCCTCTGCTGGAGGCCGGAAAATCCCTGCGTTTTGCTTTGATGCCTGAAGGTAAGGACCCGGACGATCTTTTGCGCGCCGAAGGGGCAGGGGCCGTAAAGGCTGTGCTGGATGGTGCCATTCCGATGGTCAAGCTGCTGTGGCAGCGCGAGACCGAAGGTAAGGTTTTTGACAGCCCCGAGCGCAGATCCGCGTTGGACAAAGCGCTTTGGGAAAAAATCAAGTTAATCCGGGATAAGTCGATACGAAATCACTACCGACAAGAAATCCGGGATCTACTTTTTCATTTCTACCGCTCTCAGAAACAAATCCCTGCGCGAAACTGGAAGTCTAACAGAGAGCGCGACCGTAAGTCCGCTGGGCCTACACAAGGCACACGTACTTCCTTCTTGGTCAGTCAGAAGAACAGCGCGGATATTCGTTGGCGGGAAAGTGCAATTCTAGCAATCGCAATATTGACGCCCACCTTGGTTGTACAGTTCGAACATCAGATTGATGAAATGTCGTGTCTAGATCCCGAACTGAATGCGATGCGGGATGTTTTGCTCAGACACGCAATCGACGACCCGGACAATATCAAAGACCACATTGTTGCAGCCTTAGGACCTGAACCCCTTGAAAAACTGCTGGCCCTTCGCCATGTCGCAGTCATCCCTAGTGTGTCCAAACCAGGCGACGTTGAAAAGGCCGAAATGACACTGGCCGAGGAACTCGCGAAAATCAAAGCGCTCCGGGGGTTGGATGCCGAGATTGCCGAAGCTGCAGAAGAACTGTCTGATCTGGCTGATGAGGCGCTGACATATCGGCTGGCGCAAGCCGCCGAAGAGCGTAACCGAACAAGCCGCAGCCAGAACGAAGACCGGGCCGTATTCGATGTCGCCGACAACGGCGCGCGAATCAATCGTGACGAGAAAGACGCGTTTGCGGCGATCATGTCAGGTATCAAATTCGAGCGGAAACGCCGATAAGTGGTGTTTTCGTAAGGCACTGGAAAAGAAAAACGGGTAAACGGGTGGCCGAATCACTTATACGCGCTAATGATTCGGCTGAGACGAATCACCCATCCCTGCAGGAGCATTGAATGGCCGCCAAGGATACGAACGAAGACCGCAAATCCGACGAGCAGGAACAGGAAATCTCGCTGGACATGAGCCAGGCCAACGTCAAGAAGATGATCGCCGAGGCTCGCGAGAAAGGTTATATCACCTACGACCAGCTCAATCAGGTCCTGCCGCCTGATCAGGTCAGCTCGGAACAGATCGAAGACGTTATGTCGATGCTGTCCGAGATGGGCATCAACATCATCGAAGATGAAGAGGCCGAAGAAGAAGAGAACAAAGGCTCGACCGAACTGGTTGCCGCGGAAAGCAACCGCGAGGTTGCACTGGCTGGTGCAGGCGCAGAAAAGCTGGACCGCACGGACGACCCCGTCCGCATGTATCTGCGTGAGATGGGTTCGGTTGAATTGCTGAGCCGCGAGGGCGAGATCGCAATCGCCAAGCGGATCGAAGCCGGTCGCAACACGATGATTGCCGGCCTGTGTGAAAGCCCGCTGACCTTCCAGGCGATCACAATCTGGCACGACGAATTGCTGTCCGAAGACATTCTTCTGCGGGATGTGATTGATTTGGAAACCACGTTCGGCAACCAGTTGGACGAAGACGGTGACGTTGATGAGCCGGTCGTTGATACGTCGGCGGTGCAGGCGAACAAGCCGGCCAAGGATAGCGGCCCTGAGCTGGATGCCGATGGCAACCCGCTGAACAACGACGACGATGACGATGACGACGATCAGGCCAACATGTCGCTGGCCGCGATGGAAGCGGCGCTGAAGGATCAGGTTCTGACAACCTTGGAGCGCATCTCGACCGACTTTTCGATGCTGTCTGAAATGCAGGACAGCCGGATTTCGGCCACGCTGAACGAAGACGGCACTTTCAGCGAAAAAGACGAGGCGACGTATCAGAAGCTGCGGGCCGAGATAGTCGAGCTGGTGAATGGTCTTCACCTGCACAACAACCGTATCGACGCATTGATTGACCAGCTTTATGGGATCAACCGTCGCGTCATGTCGCTGGACAGCTCGATGGTGAAACTGGCGGATCAGGCGCGCATTAACCGCCGTGAGTTCATCGACGCTTATCGCGGGCGGGAACTTGATCCGAACTGGCTGGCCGAGATGGCTGAAAAACCGGGCCGGGGTTGGCAGATGTTCATCGAACGCTCAACCGCCAAGGTTGAAGAACTGCGCAACGACATGGCCCAGGTCGGTCAGTATGTCGGTCTGGATATCTCTGAATTCCGCCGCATCGTGCAGCAAGTTCAGAAGGGCGAGAAAGAAGCGCGGCAGGCCAAGAAAGAAATGGTCGAAGCGAACCTGCGTCTGGTGATTTCAATTGCCAAAAAATACACGAATCGCGGCCTGCAATTCCTTGATCTTATTCAGGAAGGCAACATTGGCCTGATGAAGGCCGTGGATAAGTTCGAATACCGCCGTGGCTACAAGTTTTCGACCTATGCGACCTGGTGGATCCGGCAGGCGATTACCCGCTCGATCGCGGATCAGGCCCGCACGATCCGTATTCCGGTTCATATGATCGAAACGATCAACAAGCTGGTCCGGACCGGTCGTCAGATGCTGCACGAGATCGGTCGTGAACCGACGCCGGAAGAACTGGCGGAAAAGCTGCAAATGCCGCTGGAAAAGGTTCGCAAGGTGATGAAAATCGCCAAAGAGCCGATTTCGCTGGAAACGCCCATCGGCGACGAGGAAGACAGCCAGCTTGGCGATTTCATTGAGGACAAGAATGCCGTGCTGCCGCTGGACAGTGCCATTCAGGAAAACCTCAAGGAGACCACGACCCGGGTTCTTGCCTCGCTCACCCCGCGCGAGGAACGGGTTCTGCGGATGCGTTTCGGCATCGGCATGAACACCGACCACACTCTGGAAGAGGTCGGCCAACAGTTCAGTGTTACCCGCGAACGTATCCGTCAGATCGAAGCGAAAGCGCTGCGGAAGCTGAAACACCCCAGCCGTTCACGGAAACTCCGTTCGTTCCTGGATCAGTAAACTTTTAGGCGCCTCGACCGAGGCGCCTTTTTTCATTTTGTTCACATTGGCTGGTTCTCACATCACATTGGCGAGAACGCACAAGGTCCGGGCGGTGTGCCTTTCTATATCGGTCCAGTCCACTCATGGGACAGGCCGGGGCGAGGTTTTTCACACCGATGACCCCTGGCCAGCTGTCCGAATGGGATGTTCCACACGGGTCTTGAAGGCGCTGGGCGGCTGACCTGTCCACCGTTTGAAGGCGGTCGAAAAAGCAGCCTGATCAGCATACCCCAGCGCGTATGAGATTTCAGACAGAGTCATGCCATTTGTGATGAAAGTCTGGGCCAGATCACACCTTAGATCGTCAACAATATCGCGATAGCTGGTGCCTTCATCCTTAAGGCGTCGGCTGAAGGTTCTGAGGCTCATACCCAGATCAGCGGCTGCATCTTCGGCTTGCAGGATTGCGCCGGGCAGGGATCGGGTGATCAGCCCTTCGACACGGGCACGGGTCATATTCTTGGGGGATGGCTTCTCGGCCAGCAGTCTTTCACCGTATTCGAGCAAATGCGCCCGCAGCTTGGGATCATAGGTCGGCACCTGCAAATCCAGCGCAGATAACGGCAGAATGATCTCGATCTTTTCAGCTCCGAAAACCACGGGACAACCTACCAGCTTTTCGTAGGTTTTGACGTGGTTTCCAACTTTGTGCTGAAAGCGCATCTCAATCGGGTACAAGTTCACCTGCGTCAGGTTCCTCATTCTTGCCAACGCAGCGAACAACAGGAATTCCGTGCGCCGATGATAGCGGGCAAAGCTGGGATCTTTCCAATCGGCCTCAAGCGCCGCGAAGTTGCCGGCAACACGGAAGCTGAGCCCGATGGCCGGGTCGATGATTCCGTGAAAGCGTGACAGGTTTTCCATCACCTGCTTCAAATCGCGTGAGTATTTGCTGATATACCCTGTAACGGTCGAAGCCGACGTGACCTCGAGCCCTGTGCGTGCCGCAAATGTGATGTCACCAACGGCGTCACAGGCGTGTCGGATGAACAGGGCCTCTTTATGCGCACTGTAGACTGCGGCAGGGGGCGCGATGTCTTGCTGTCGAAGCCCGGTCTGCATCATTACCCGCTGAGATACTTCGCTATTGCCGGTGAGGCGATCAAGCGCCCGGGTCAAAAAATGTAGTCGGTCGATATCTACATCCATCGTGGAACAACACCTTACGTTCTCAAATACTCTAACAGGCTATCACAGAAATCCCGTTTTTTGACTTCGGCTATTGGCTAGAGGGATTGTGCAACGGTGTTCGATGTGTTGGCAAGTTCTCGAAAGGTTTTGACCGGAACGCACATGAACTGAGGCGCCTCGCTGCCCAAATCAGCAGCGTTGCCGGGTCGAGACCTTTATGGGGATGAGGTCAGAGCCTCGGAGAAATCACCAGCCTCCGCTCAGGGCTCCCCGGCACACTCTTTTTCTTCCGCAAGTGTCGCATTGTTCTGCGACGCTGGAATTGTCATCCTGACTCGAATGATGACACTTGTGCGATGCGAATGCGAGACAAGGCCGGAAACACAGATACCCGCATTGGAAACCTGATCGTATTTGATGGTGAATGCGTTCTATGTTCGGGCTTTTTCCGATTCATGCTTGAACTTGATCGGTCACGGAATTTCCAATTCGCGACAGCGCAGTCACCCCTTGGACAAAAACTGTATCGCGACCTTGATCTGCCCACATGCGACTTTCAGACAAATCTGGTGATAGTGAATGGCGCAGTCTATCAAAATCTGGATGCGTTTGCCGCCGCGATGCGTCAATTGCCGGGTTTGTGGCCGCTGCTTTCGGTGTGCCGGTTCCTGCCCGGTTTAGTCAAAGATCCGATTTACCGCCTGATTGCGCGAAACAGATATACATTGTTCGGAAAAACCAAGACATGTTTGGTGCCGGGACCTGATGTGAAGGCACGTTTTGCGAGCGATGGATTTTGATGTCGTGGGATCCGTTTTTGCAGGCGCTGGGTTCGGTTGACGACGTGCCAGATGCGGTTCTTCGGCTGCACAGCTCCGAGGCATCCTACTCAGGTCGATGCGATATCGAGCTTGGCGCAGGTGCCTTGGTTGCTTTTGCAACGCGCATGGCCGGATTTCCGCAGGACGGAAAGGACGTCGCAGTATCAGTGAAGGTACGCTCAGAAGGTCAGGCCGTAATTTGGGAACGCGACTTCGCCGGCCATCGCACAACCTCCTGTCTGACCTATGACAGCACGCGGGCAAGTGTCCGCGAGGATTTCGGAGCGATTTCAATCTGGCTGAAGCCCAGCTGGCAGAACGGCGCGCTGTATATCAGGATCCTCCGCCTGACAGTTTTGGGCATCCCGGTACCTTTATTTGCGGTGCCACGTTCGAACACACGGGAATGGCAGGATGCAACGGGCGGGTTCAGGTTCAACGTGTCAGCAGAGGCACCGGGATTGGGCCTGCTGATCCGCTATCAGGGCTGGCTCACGCCGGATCACGCAATGCACGAAGCGGGTTGAATTGATCGTGAGGTGTCCTGTGCACGCGATGAAGTTCGTCTAACCTATTTGGAACAAGCAATCAGGGAAGAATTAACGATGAAACAGTTATGCACCTTCGCCGCGCTGGCCGCCTTGACCCTCAGTATCCCCATGACAGCAGATGCTGCGCCGAATGGATTTCGAACAGAACCCATCAACGCCACTGATTTTGAGGTCATCCCGCGCGGTGACAAACGTGTCGAAGGCTATTGGTGCGCGGCCGCGGATTATGCGCGCCGGACCTTGGGGTTGGGCTGGATGGACCGGATTTATGTGTTGCGAGGATACGGGCCCAGTGTCACCACCGGGCGCAGAACAGCAGTTCAGTTTTCGATTAAGCAGCCTCAGTCGGTTGATGTGCAACCAAGCAGCTTTGTTTCGTTCGGGTTTCAGCCCGGTAACAGTGAATCTATACAAGGTGCGAATGCACGGTGTAACTATCGGCCGTTCTTCAACGATTGATTGGCGCGCGGGATTGTAACGATGCAGACTGAATTCGTTTTGCACACTCAAGGGCCGGGGCTGTACGAATTTACGTCTGATGTGCTGCAATGGCTTGAACGGGTAGCGAAGGATGGGGTTTTGACTCTGTTCGTTCGCCACACCTCTTGCTCGCTGTTGATCCAGGAAAACGCGGACCCCGAGGTTCAAACTGATCTTCAGGCGTTTTTTGAGCGGCTCGTTCCTCGGTCAGACAACCCCGCCATGTCCTACCTGAGGCACACGTATGAAGGACCGGATGATATGCCAGCGCATATCAAAGCGGCGCTCATGCCGGTTTCGCTGACGATCCCGGTGTCGCAGGGCCGGCCTGTGCTTGGAACATGGCAAGGGATTTACCTGTTTGAACACCGTACTGCGCCGCATCAAAGGAAGGTTGCAGCGCATCTGGCCTGACCCTTTATTTAGCGGTTTGAATTTCCGACTACCCAAACCCTAGCGGCTGCCCTATAGTTGTGGATAAGTAAGCCGCAGCGCTTACAAAAAGAGGCCGAACATGGTACGAGGAGACGGCGGATGCGCTGCCCGTTTTGCGGAAATATCGACACTCAGGTGAAAGATTCACGCCCGGCAGAGGACCACGTGGCTATCCGCCGACGCCGGTTCTGCCCGGCCTGTGGCGGACGGTTCACGACCTACGAACGTGTGCAGCTGCGTGATCTGGTTGTCATAAAAACCAATGGTAAACGCGAGGATTTCGATCGCGACAAGCTGGAGCGTTCGATCCGCATCTCGATGCAGAAACGGCCCGTTGATCCCGAACGGATCGATCAGATGATCTCGGGCATCGTGCGCCGTCTGGAAAGCATGGGCGACACGGATATCCCGTCCAACAAGATCGGTGAAATCGTTATGGAAGCTCTGGCGCGGATCGACACTGTCGCCTATGTTCGCTTTGCGAGTGTGTACAAGAATTTCCAGGCGGCCGATGATTTCGAGGAGTTCGTCCACGAACTGCGCCCGCCGCAGCCTTCGACTGACGAGTGAACGAAGCAGATAAGCGATTTATGGCGCTTGCCCTGTCTTTGGGGCGGCGCGGTCAGGGGACCTGCTGGCCGAACCCCGCCGTAGGGTGCGTCATCGTTCGTGATGACCGGATCATTGGGCGGGGCTGGACACAACCGGGTGGCCGCCCTCATGCCGAGACCGAAGCATTGGCTCAGGCCGGGCAGGGTGCGCGTGGTGCGACCGCCTATGTAACGCTGGAGCCCTGTGCCCATCACGGCAAAACGCCGCCCTGCGCCGAGGCCTTGATTGCGGCAGGTGTATCCCGTGTTGTGGCCGCTGTCGAAGACAGCGATCCGCGCGTGGCTGGGCAGGGTTTTGCCATGTTGCGCGAGGCGGGGATTGACGTTGTAAATGGCGTTCTTGCGGAACAGGCAGAACGGGATCTGGAAGGCTTCTTCCTCAAGACTGAACAAGGCCGGCCTTTTGTGACGCTGAAGATGGCCAGCAGTTTTGACGGGCGCATCGCGACCTCGACAGGGCACAGCCAATGGATCACCGGACCGCAAGCACGTCGTTTGGTCCATGCCATGCGTGCACGTCACGATGCAGTGATGGTCGGGGCAGGGACGGCGCGCGCCGACGACCCCTCGCTGACCGTTCGGGATCTTGGCGTTGAGCATCAACCCGTCCGCGTCGTGGTGTCCCGCCATATGGATATTTCTCTGATGGGGCAGCTGGCGCGCACGGCCTCAAAGATACCTGTCTGGCTCTGCCATGCGCATCACCCGGATGCCGAACGTGCACAGGCGTGGGAGGGATTGGGGGCAAAGCTGATCTCCTGCGCGTTGAAGGACCACCATATCGATGCGTTGGATCTGCTTCAGCAACTGGGTCAGGCCGGTCTGACCAGCGTGTTCTGCGAAGGTGGGGCTGCGCTTGCGGCCTCGTTGCTGGCTGAGGATCTGGTGGACGAACTGATCGGGTTCACTGCCGGTTTGACCATCGGAGCCGAAGGACTGGCCGCGGTCGGGACACTTGGTCTGGAAACGCTGGAGGTCGCACCGAGGTTCGATTTGATCGAAACGCAGGCGGTCGGCGGGGATGTTTTGCACCGTTGGCGCAGAGCGTCGGAATAACGTCAACGCCAAAGATGAGCGTGCGTCGCGAACGCGCCCTGCAGCTTTGCCAGGAAACGATTGAACGGACCAGACGGTGCCGAATACCCCAGCGCCAAGCGTTCAACAGCCACTTCGACAGGGCAGGGTTGTCTGGTGATCGGATCGAAATAGCGCGGATAGTCAATCAAGGTGGCGTGCACCAAGCCCATCAGCGATGGCCGTGCGCCTCGCCTGACGGGAACGGTATCGAGATCGGTGGTCAGGCCCCATCCCGCATAGAAGGGCGCCCCCAGAGTCGTGACCTTCACCCCGCGCAACAATGCCTCGAACCCCAACTGCGATGTCATCGTCCACACCTCGTGCACCTGCGGCAGCAGAGAGGCGGGGTCAATATGGGTCACAACAAGGTCTGCAAGTGCCTCTGCGTCTATCTGGCCATCCCGTAACCCGGCTTCGACATCTGGGTGCGGTTTGTAGATCAGGATCGCGTTGGGGTTGGCCTTGCGCGCGGTTTGCAGCAGTGCCAGATTGCTACGCACTGTGTTGGTGCCCAAAAGGATCGAGGCATCATCTTCAACTTGTCCGGGCACAAGAATACGATGCCCGTTGGGCAGTGAAGGCGCTGGCTGGCCCGAGTTGTACTTGCTCAAACCATCGGCCAGCAATCTCTCAACAAGTCTTTCAGCGCGTAATTCCTGATCCGGACGCAATGTTGCGCGCTCGCCGATCAGGTTTTCCAACTGGCTGGGTTTTGTGGGGTCGTAGTAGATGCCGATTTTGTCCGTTACCAAGGATAGAGGCGGAACAAGTGCGGCCCCCAATCCGCGTGAACGCAAGAATCCGTCTTCCACGCGAACTGCCCCTTCGCTTTCGCGCGCCTGACTGGCCCAGACCATATGGGGGCGATCCGAGGCGACAGGCTGTGTGGACGTAAAGCGCAACTTGCCATGTCGCCCGAAAATCTGCTGCAAGTGTCTTCGTTTCCACAAGCGCATGCCAGCGGCGGTCCAACCGTGCCTGTCCTGCCGCCACGCGCGGGTCTGTGCCTCCAACGTGTCCAGAACCGTTTCCAGTTCGCACAGCTGATCTCGGTAAGGGTCGTACCAAGTCGGGTAAAGCAGCATCGCGGCCGCGAACAGTTGCGCGCGGGTCAGATTGCGCTGACGGCGTTGGACTGGGAATTCATCCTGCGTCAGGCCCCAACTGGCGTAGAAAGGTTGGCCGAAAATGCGCGGTTTGTGACCGGCCAGGATCGCTTCGAAGCCCAGTTGCGAGGATACGGTATAGACCGCGATTGCGCCCTCAAGCAGGGGCCAGGGGCTGATCGGCTTGTCAAACCGAGTGACCCGGTCTGTCAGGTCCTGATCGGTAAAGTGCCCCTGACGATGACCCGCCAGCGTTTCTGGATGTGTCTTGATCAAAATGCGCGCGCCGGGATTCTCCTCCTGTGCGACCACCAGCATTTCAAGAAAACGGGCACGATCGGCACCACTTGCCGTGACAGCAGCATCGCCAACCGTCTGATCAATGACCAGTACATATCCGGGGGTGGGTGCGACAATACCCGGGTCAAACGCTGAATACTTGCTGAGGTGCAGCTCCCTGACCCGCTCGATCGCGGCACGCGCGCGGTTCAGCAGCGCGGTGTCGTCCAGCGGATCAGCGTTCAGCAACTTCTCAAGGTCCGAAGGTTCGGCTGCATCAAAATGCGGGCCTGAACGGTCCAGCAACAGGCCCAACGGGGGTTCACCGGCACGGCCCGGATGCAGGGATCTGAGCAAGGCGTCTTCGACGCGCAGAACCGGGGCATTGTATTTTTCGGCGACCCGTAGACCCCGATACGCAGTAGGGCTGTTACCCCAGAGTCCTACGCAGCCGCCATCCTTGGGAAAACCCAGGCGAATGTCATAGCCCGAAAGCGTCAGAATGCGCCTGAGACGTTTCTGCGTCAGGAAGCCACCGTTATAGACAAACAGCTGGGTGCGCTTGGCCCCGGCTGCGCTGTCCGGATCGGGTACCATGCATCAGTTGCCGGTCAGCGTGGCAACGTTTGCGATGGGGGTCAGGCCACCAGCGATAAGCGAGATGGATTTGCTCCACTGTGCATAGGGTGCTTCGGTCACATAAATCGTATCATCGTCGCGGATCACGAAATCCCGCGCAATGAACAGGCCGTTGGGGGCCGTCAGGTTCAGCAGGTAGATCATACGCTGGTCGCCCTTAAAATCGGCGCGTCCGGTGATACTGCGTGCGACGTCCTGGCGTTCTTTTCGCAGAATGAAAATACCGGTTGGATCAGAGGACAGCGTCAGTAAACCACCGACCTGGGCCAATGCTTCAAGCGCAGAAAGATCCTGGCTTTCAAAGGCGACGCGCGATTGGCCACCTGTGGCACCTAGAGCGATGTATGATCTGCTATCTTCTTCCACCAAAATGCGGTCTCCGCCACGCAATGCGACGTCCAGTTTTGGATTGCGGAACAGGTCTTCGTACCAGACGGTGCCCTTTTGACCCCCTCGGATCAGAGTCACCAGCGCGATATCTGACGCTACAGAAACCCCGCCCGCCTGAGACAGCATGCCAAGCAGCGAACGGGTTGGGCGTTCGATCGGATAGATGCCGGGAGATGCGACAGTTCCCGTCAGCGAGACGGTGGATCCGTCACCAGCAACACGCCGCACTTCGATCTGTGGGTCGGGTGTCTGTTCACGCAGCTTGTTCGTGATCAAAACGCGAAGCTGTTCCGGCGTGTTCCCTGCGGCCCGAATCCGACCTGCATAAGGGACAAAAATAAAACCGTCGCTGTCGACCTGAACTTCATCCAGGGCGGTTGCCGTACCGGTTTCGCCGGACAGCAAACCGTCGTCCACGTTTTCCCATATGGTCAGGCCCAGCACGTCTCCGGGCCGTACAGTGTCGGCGGTCAAGGCCTGGGCGCTGCTGAACGAGGAAGAAAAGCCAAACTGAGGCACGGCGGATGTGAGGCGTGTCACGCGATCATCGACTTCGACGACAAACGCGTTGCCGCCATTCTGAACTGCGCCAGCCAGAATTTCGGTCTTGTTTGGCCCGGATTTCGGAAGTTGGCAGGCCGCCAGCAAGCCGATTGTGGCCACAAGGGAAACCCCCCGCATCCATCGCTTAGGAGAGAATTGCACTGCCGGATATCCTCAGTCTTTTGTTGTTGCCGGAAGATTACCCGGTAAATCGCTCAACTTCCAGTCACAGAGCATCCGGTCTACTCGACGATTTTCAACTGTGGCGTCTGCGCCTCGTTCTTGTTCAGAATGGCCTGATAGGGGTCGCTGCTGCTTAGCATCATGTCCACGGCGCGGCGCAACAATTGCCGACGTCCGCGCCGGGAATAAAAGCCGCCCGGAACCTGGCTGGTTTCCAGCAGGAATTGCCGATAGCTGCGATATGCTTCGACATCAGGCGCGTCAGGGTCAGCAAAAAACGCGGCGATCGACTGCTGCGATACGAAGTCGGTCTTGTCATAAACCGAACGCCCGAAAGTCCGCAGCGGAATACCCCGCCACAAGACCTGCTGCCCCGCAGTGGAGTTCACGGTGACGGCCGAATTTGCCTCATCCAGCAAACTTGCCAGTTTGCCGCCGGGGACATAGTGAACACGGTTATGTACTCCGTGTTTCCTGGCTATCTCCATGGCACGCAGGTGCAATGGTTCACGGTGGTTTTCCAGAGGGTGCTCTTTCACGATCAGTCTGTGGTGCGTCGGTGCGCCTTGCGCGAATCCGGCAATGACCAGCTCCAGAAAATCGGACATACAGGAGAAACGGGAATGGGCCTGAACCGAACTGTCATGCCCGAGTTGCAGCAGCACGAGGTGATATGGGAAGCCCCCCCATCTGACACGCGCCGTCGCAACGCTGCGTTGCAGGCGATGAACAGGCATCAACATCAGACGTTTGAAATACAATCTGAACTCCTGCGAAACCGACAGATCACGATGGCGCCTGAAATTGCGGTATCTCCTGTTCAGAAACATCACGAACCAATGATAGAGGGCGCCGTAGAAAATATGTTGCCGCATATCCCCCCAATGTGACGGAGGCGGAGGTACCTTGCTGTCCGACTGGGCCAGAGCCTGCCGCATCTGGTCCACATCCAATGACATGAGACGCGAGTGCCCGTTTGATCCATCCCGCTCGTACGTGACCCACCAAGGCCGCAGATAACCTTCTTCGAAAACGTGAATGGTAAGCCCGTGCGACTTGGCGATCTCAACCGCCCGGGCATGGACAGGTCTTGTGTCGCCATAAAGAACGATATCCGTGACGGCCTTGTCGGCAATCAATCTGTTCAGTGTTTTGGGCCAATCGCCGGGCTGGTTCTGAAATGCGATGAAACATGCCTTGTCAAACCAGAAGGCCTGATCGCCCGCATTGAACCCAACCCGCCAGACTTGCGCCCCCGTGGCGCGTAACATCTGCCCGAGCGCCGAGAAAAACGGTCCATGAGGCCCCTGAAGGAACAGGAAGACCCGATCATCTGAGCCTGAAGGCGTTTGCGGCATCTGGACTGCTCTTTTGGTTTTGTTGCTGAAACTATGCCTGTTTGGGCCTTGTACGGCAAGGTGGGGCTTGCCCGGGACGCCCATTGGGCTTACCTCGACGGTGAAAGTCAGACACAGGGTAGGAACTGAGGGTTAACGGAATGTTCACAGGGATCGTCACCGACATCGGAACTGTCACCGAGCTGGAACAGCAAGGAGATCTGCGCGCCCGGATCAGGACAGCCTATGACACGGCCAGTATCGATATCGGTGCCTCGATCGCCAGTGATGGCGTGTGCCTGACAGTGATCGCGCTGGGCGACGATTGGTATGATGTTCAGATCAGCGCCGAGACGGTTTCGAAGACCAACCTTGATACATGGGCCGTCGGCAAGCGTGTCAATCTGGAGCGAGCGCTGAAAGTGGGTGATGAACTGGGCGGTCACATTGTTTCGGGCCATGTGGATGGCGTGGCCAAAGTGGTCGCGGTCGAGGATGAAGGCGACAGCACACGTGTCACCTTGCGCGCACCGAAGGAACTGACCCGGTTCATAGCGCCCAAAGGGTCGGTTGCGCTGAACGGGACATCGCTGACGGTCAATGACGTGAGTGAATGCGAGTTTGGCATCAATTTCATCCCTCACACCAAAGAAGTCACAACCTGGGGCGATGTCGGCGTGGGCGATCACGTCAATCTTGAGATCGATACGCTGGCCCGGTACGTCGCGCGTCTGGCCGAGATGTCCTGATACGTCGCGTCGGAAAGCACCTGCGCCGTTTGTGGACTGGTCTTCGCGCCCTCAGTGGTCTATTCCGCCGAGCAAACCTGCCATGTGAAAGGCTGCCCCATGAGCTTTGAAACCCCCGGACCGGTCGAGGCCCAGTTGCGCGACGCGATCAGCCCGATCGAAGATATCATCGAAGAGGCGCGTGCAGGCCGGATGTACATTCTGGTCGATCATGAAGATCGTGAGAACGAGGGCGATCTGGTGATCCCCGCCGAGTTTGCAGATGCCGAGGCGATCAACTTCATGGCTACCCACGGGCGCGGTCTGATCTGTTTGCCGATGACGGCGGAACGGATAGATGCGCTGGGACTGCCGATGATGGCCGTGAACAACTCGTCCCGGCACGAGACCGCCTTTACGGTATCGATTGAGGCGCGCGAAGGTGTCAGCACCGGGATTTCAGCCGCCGACCGGGCGCTGACCGTGGCGACCGCAATCAACGAACAGAACACGATGGCGCATATCGCCACCCCGGGGCATGTCTTCCCGTTGCGGGCAAAGCGGGGCGGGGTGCTGGTGCGCGCTGGCCATACTGAGGCAGCCGTGGATATCTCGCGCCTTGCCGGTCTTAACCCGTCAGGAGTGATCTGCGAGATCATGAATGCAGACGGAACCATGGCGCGCCTGCCGGATCTGGTCGAGATCGCCAAAGAGCACAATATGAAAATCGGCACGATCAGCGATCTGATCAGCTACCGGTCGCGCAACGACAATCTGGTTGTCGAGACCTCGCGTGAAACAGTCACCTCGGAATACGGTGGTGAGTGGGAAATGCGGATTTTCACCGATCAGACCCACGGCATTGAACATGTTGTCATGATCAAGGGTGACATCACCACGCCAGAGCCAGTTCTGACGCGTACACACGCCCTGCACGAAGCACCTGACATCCTGGGTCTTGGTCCGAAGTCTTCCCGCGAGTTGCCGCGCGCGATGGAAAAAATCGCCGAGGAGGGACGTGGTGTGGTCTGCCTGTTTCGCCAGCCGCGCAATTCACTGTATGCGGTCGAGGATGAAGGCCCGCGCACCATAAAGCAAACCGGTCTCGGGGCGCAGATCCTGTCCAAGATGGGTATTCAGGAACTGGTGCTTCTGACCGACTCTCCTGAAACGGTGTATCTGGGGCTCGACGCGTTTGGCTTGTCCATCGTCGGCACCCGCTCGATTCTGAAGGAAGACTGAACATGGCTGAACAAGACAAACACGGGATTCTGCCGACACCCAGTTTCGACAAACCGGTGAAACTATTGATCGTGGCGGCCCCGTTCTACCGCTCGATTGCCGACAACCTGATCGCGGGAGCCACGGCTGAAATCGAAGCGGCTGGCGGGACCTGTGAAGTGGTCGAAGTTCCCGGCGCGCTGGAAATTCCCACAGCCATCGCCATGGCCGACCGACAGTGTAATTTTGACGGCTATGTCGCGTTGGGCTGCGTCATTCGCGGTGAGACCACGCATTACGAAACCGTCTGCAACGATTCCAGCCGGGCCATTCAATTGATGGGCCTGCAGGGGTTGTGCATCGGCAATGGCATATTGACTGTCGAGAATGACGAACAGGCCGAAGTGCGCGCCAACCCCGAAAAGATGAATAAAGGGGGCGGCGCGGCCGCTGCGGCCTTGCATCTGATTGCGCTCAGCCGTAAGTGGGGCTCTTCCAAAAAGGGCGTCGGCTTCAAGCCGCCGTCCGAGTCCATCCTAGTGGCGGGCGACAACAACGGACCCACGACAGCATGACCAAGACAGACGCGCCTAAACCGGCCAACCAGAAACGCCTTAAGAAATCCGCCGCCCGGCTTTATGCCGTGCAGGCGCTGTTCCAGATGGAGCAGTCCGGGCAGACGACTGAAGCCGTCGTAAACGAGTTTCTGGATCATCGGTTTGGCGCGGTCTACGAGGGCGACGAGATGCTTGAGGGCGACAGCGCGCTGTTCCGCAAGCTGGTGGATGACGCCGTGAACTATCAGGCCCCAATCGACCAGATGACCGACCGTGCGCTGGTGGCCAAGTGGCCGATTTCGCGCATCGACCCGACCCTGCGCGCGCTGTTCCGCGCGGCGGGTGCGGAACTGACCCAAAGCGACACACCGCCCAAGGTGGTGATCACCGAGTTTGTCGATGTGGCGCGTGCCTTTTTCCCTGAAGGTAAAGAACCTAAATTCGTCAATGCCGTGCTGGATCACATGGCACGCGAGGCTCAGCCCGAGGCGTTCTGACACGTTTACCTGAACCAGACATGCGCTAAAATGAATGTCACAGCGCAAGGAGGTTCGCCATGCCCAAACTGATCCGCCTGTATATCACGCAAGTCGCTTGGGGTTTTGTCATTTCTGCCGTGTTTGTCGGGGCGCTATTGGCGCTGAACGTCGCGAACCTTCGGCATCTGATCACCGGTTCGGAAATCGGCCTGATTGCGCTGGTACTGATCTGGTTCATGAACGGTATCGTTTTTGCGGGTGTTCAGTTCGCTTACAAGATCATGAGCATGGCCGAAAAGCCGCAGGGGCCACGTCGGGGAACGCCGGTCGTGCACAGCTTTGAACCTGCAGCGGTCAAGCAGGAAGTTCGCGCAGGGCGCTGATAAATCGGGTAAAGTGCGGCGGGACCACCAATCAACCGTGCGGTTTGATTCCCGAGGACCTGTATGTACAGGTGGGCGCCAGGTAATCAGGCCAGGACCTGAACAGAGCCAGCCCCCTCGGAATTGCTTAAGGCCACCAGAATGCTACCTGTCACAAGAAGGGCAGAACCCGCCAAGCGCTTAAGTAGGGCGTCTGACGGGTTCACACAAGGGGTCATGCATCAACAGTTTCGTGCAATGCAACACGCATCTTGCCGAAATGTTCATCCCAGCCTTTATCCAGGGCTAGGATCAGGCCAAATGCGTCGGCACCTTGTGGCAGACCTTCATGCAGCAGATCCAGGCGTGTTCCACCTGCCACAGGTTCCAAAGTCCACTTCACCGTGCTTATGGCGTCGCCCATGGGTTTCACTGTGAAAGTGTATTCCAAATACCTGGGAGGATTGGCGACACGGACCTCTCCCCAGATCAACAAGTCGCCGCTTGTTGTGCCGAACATCTCAAGCTTCTGACTTTCCGTCAGCGTTTTTTCAGGTTTGTGGAACCATTCTGCAAGGTGGTCAGGTTCCGTCAGATAAGCCCAAACGGTTTCCGGTTCCGCCCTCAGGAAAATCGATTTCTTCAGTACGGCATCAGTCATTTTGTTTCCTTTCAATAGCTTCTTTTAGTGAGTTCAGGCGATCGTCCCAGAACCGGTCGAAGTATCTGAGCCAGTCGAGCACGGGGGCCATCCCCTGTGGTTCAAGTCGATTGATGCGTTCCCGCCCGCGCACTTCGACAGTGATCAGTCCGCCGTCGGACAACACGGTGAGGTGCTTTTTGACTGCAGCCCGGGTCATATCGAACCGATCGGTCAACTGCCCGATCGTCATGTCCCGAGACGAAAGCAGTTGTATGATGTCCCGGCGGGTGGGGTCGGCCAGGGCACGAAACGCGTTTTGAGTTTGGTTTTCCATTAGCAACCTCGCAAGGGATACCATTTGGTATTACATTATTGCGATACCGAAAGGTATCATGTCAAGGAGCAATGTCACTTTACTTTTGTTCACTTATTGTTCACATTTTCATACATGACTTTGGATCTGCAACCTGGACAGAAACTGGCGCGCGGTGTCGCGCGGCATCTTGCGGCGCATGGGTTTGTTTCCGTGGAGGAATTTGTCCCGACACGTGGCCTGCGCGTCGATGTGATGGGGTTGGGTCCCAAGGGTGAGCTGTGGCTGATCGAGTGCAAATCCAGCCGTGCCGATTATCAGTCGGATGCGAAATGGCAGGGCTATTTGGAATGGTGTGACCGATTCTTCTGGGCCGTCGACACAGAGTTTCCAACCGATCTGTTGCCTGACGAAACAGGCCTGATCATCGCTGACGCGTATGATGCGGAAATCGTACGTATGGCGCCCGAGGACAAAGTTGCCCCGGCGCGGCGCAAGAAGATGATCCAGAAGTTTGCAACGGATGCCGCGCGACGCCTGCATGCGCTACGGGATCCCAGACTGTAAGATCAGCCTTTGACGGCGAGGGCGGCTTGTATCGCGGCGCGAATTTCGTCGGCGATTTCTTCTGCTTCTTCCGGGTCAAAATCCATCGGTATTTCGATGCCGTCAGCTTCGATGAACAGGCGGACCATACCCTGATCGGTCGGACCGATTTGCAGGTTTGCCTGAATGTCGCGTTCGGTATTGATGCCCATCTGTGCCTCCGAGACTGAGCGTTCCTGCTAGCGCGCACGGGGTTGAGAATCAAGTCACCTTTGCGGTCAGATGAGACATGGAAGCCGCCGTTCTCAGATCCTTTCGCCCCGATGACGCCGCGTGGCTGGTTGAACAGCACGGTCTGCTTTATGCCCGGGACGAAGGGTTTGATGACAGCTTTGCCCCCTTGGTGGCCAGCATCCTTGATGATTTCATCGAAAATAGTGACCCTGAGCTTGAAAGAGGCTGGATCGCGGAACGGGAAGGGCAGCGTCTGGGAAGTGTTTTCTGCGTTGCTGTTGACCGAAGTATCGCCAAGCTGCGCTTGTTCCTACTTGTCCCGGAAGCACGAGGGCTAGGACTGGGAAAGCGGCTCTTACATACGTGTACTGCTTTCGCACGCGAGGCAGGATACCGGGAAATGGTCCTGTGGACACACGAAAGCCATACCGCCGCATGCGCTCTTTACAAGGCGTCTGGCTGGGAGTTGATGGACAGCAAAGCGGTGCATTCCTTTGGTGTCGATCTTGTCGAACAAAGCTGGAAATTTCGGTTTTAATCCTCTTGCATTCCGCGGGCGTGTTCGGTACATCGCCCCTCACGAGTGCCGCCTTAGCTCAGTTGGTTAGAGCGCTGGATTGTGGATCCAGAGGTCCCCTGTTCAAGCCAGGGAGGCGGTACCACTTCCCTCCTGAATGTGCTGAAAAAAGCGTGCGGGTGCGCGTTGACTGTCGTTGATTTGGCTTTGCTTCCGGACGTGGTCGGCGCGCCGGGAATTAGCGCGCCAGATTCAGTTTGAACCGCATCTTGGCCTGCCTTGCGACCGGCAGGTGCCGGTTCAAGCGCTTGTTGATCAGGCCAAAGACCCCGACGATCACCAGTGTCAGCAGGATGAAATAGAACGCCAGAATCGGGTATGGGATGAACGGGTTGAACGTCTTGTCGGCAAAATAACTGGCGTAGTACAAGGCGTCTCCACGTTGCTGCCAAGCTGGGAAAGCTGAAAAGAAGACCAGCGTTGTTGCGTGGAAGAGAAAGATTGCTTCGTTTGTGTAAGCAGGCCATGCAAGCCGCAACATGGTGGGCCAGACGATCCGGCGGAAACGCGCCCAACCGGACATGCCATAGGCATCCGCAGCTTCAATATCGCCTTTGGGAATGGATCGCAGCGCGCCATAGAAAATCTCGCCCGTATAAGCCGCGGTGTTCAGGAACAGAACGATCAGCGCGCCCAGCCAGGCCGCGGTAAAGGCGTCGAACATCGGGTTAGATTTCTTCAGCGACAGGAACAGGAAATAGGCGAAAAAAAACTGGATAAACAAAGGCGAACCGCGGAACAGGAAGATAAACCATTCCGAAGGTTTGCGGAGCCATTTGTTGCTGGATGCCTTACCTACTGCGAGGGCGGTGGCCAGGAAGAACCCGGTCGCCAGAGCCATGATCCCGAAATAGACATTCCAGATCATGCCCGACCCGATCAGTGTGAATTGCTCACACAGGGTGAAGTCAGTCTTGGGCAGCAGACGCTCGCCAATACCGAGGGACCGCAGGCCATAATCTTGGATTGTCTGCAAGCAGCTCATGCCGTGGTCTCCTTGCGCAGAAGCTCGCCGCCTGATGTGGCCTGTCCGTGGGACAGCCTCCGCATCAGCTTCTCCAGCCCAAGTTCAGACACACGTGTCATGCCGAGGTAGAAGACAAGCAGGAACAGGAAGTACCACATGCGCCAGTCGCCATGCGGATACTGGGTAAATTTGGAGGTCTTGGTGCCACCTAGCTCGCGGGCCCAATAGACGATGTCTTCAATACCCAGCAGGAACAGCAGCGGTGTGGCTTTGATAAGGACCATCCAAAGGTTCGACAAGCCAGGCAGGGCGTAGACCCACATCTGCGGCACAAGGATGCGCCAGAACGTCTGGCGACGGGACATGCCATAGGCCTCGGCGGTTTCAAGCTGTGCGTGGGGAACCGCGCGCATTCCACCAAAAAGAACGTTTGCGGCAAACGCACCGAAAACGATTGAGAAAGTAATAACAGCCAGGAAAAAACCATAGGTTTCATGCATCCATTCCGGTGCGGTCCCCAATGGCAGCTTGGCCGCCTGACAGACGATAAAATCATTTCCCTGACGGATGGGGTCGGTCCATTCAGGGCACAGGATCTTATGCCGCGTCCATTCGAACGCCTGGTCCAAGGCTATCACGAAAAACAGGAAGAAGGCGATATCCGGAACACCGCGCACAATGGCAATATATCCATTACCCAGCCAGCTCAAGGGTAGGAAATGTGATCGGGCGGCCATTGCGCCCATAAAGCCAAACGCCAACGCGACCGGCGCGGTCACCGCCAGCAATCCCAGGACCTTTAGGAATGACAGGTAGAAGGACCAGTGAACACCGTTGGTCAGGTAGCAAGAGAACCAACGGAATGTTCCGAGCGTGTCAGGGTCAGCGCAATAGGAAAACATGAAGCGTCTTTCGAACGTCGTACCCGGTTATTCCACCAGGCAGGGTTCGGCGCGATGGACGCGCCGAACCGCTTGATACGGATTAGTTTGTAACGACCGAACCGTCAGCGTTGTAGGTCGGAACGCCTTCGCCGAACCACTTGGTGATCAGTTCGTTCAACGACCCGTCCGCTTTCATCGAAGTGATCGCCTCGTCGAACTTACCGCGCAGTTCGCCATCCGATTCACGGATGCCCAGTCCGATGCCACCGCCCAGCGGGACGTCATCGCCAACGAAGACCAGCTCTCCGGCGGATTCTTCTACGATCGGCACCAGGAAATCCTTGTCGGCAAACACGGCATCGGCTTCGCCGTTACGGACGGCAGCGATGGTTTCTTCCGGAGTTGCAAACTCGACCAGAGTCGCGCCCGATTCAGCCACGTGGCCAGCCTGAATGGTCGCAGTCTGTGCGGCAACGACGCCGGTGGTGACATCAACACCGTCCGATGCACCGACATAGGCCGAAGCCGCAGGTGGGAAATAGTTCTGGGTGAAGTCGATGACTTCGTCACGCTCGTCGGTGATCGACATGCCCGCGATGATGGTGTCGTAGTTGCCCGAGACCAGGTTCGGAATGATCGAATCCCAGTCGTTCTTGACCCACTCGCATTCCAGGTTCGCGCGCTTGCACAGTTCGTCGCCGACTTCACGCTCGAAACCGTCGATTTCGCCGGCATCGTTGATGAAGTTGTACGGAGGGTAGGCGCCCTCGGTCCCCATGCGGACCGTGTCGGCCATGGTGATACCGGCGGTCAGTGCCAGTGCGGCAGTGGACAGAATCAGGTTTTTCATTGGTTACTCCCCAGTTTGGTTCTGTTTTGAAGTTAAGCCGCCTGAGTGGCGGAGAGAAAGCCCCGAAGCCTTTCGGATTCGGGTGACGTAAAGATATCTTCCGGCGTGCCTTCTTCTTCGATCAGGCCTTGGTGCAGGAACACCACGTGGCTTGAGATGTCGGCGGCCATTTTCATGTCATGTGTCACGATGATCATGGTGCGCCCTTCAGCAGCCAAGTCTTTGATTACCTTAATGACTTCCTGTTCCAGCTCGGGATCCAGTGCCGATGTGGGCTCATCGAACAACAGGGCCTCGGGTTCCATGCACAGGCCGCGGGCGATGGCGGCACGTTGTTGTTGTCCGCCGGATAGCTGAGCGGGGTAGACATCGCATTTGTCGCCGATGCCTACTTTCTCAAGGTATTTGCGGGCGCTGTCTTCAACCTCGGCCTTGTCACGCCCCAGAACAGTGACCGGAGCTTCCATCACATTTTGGAGAATGGTTAAATGAGCCCAAAGGTTGAACTGCTGGAACACCATTGACAGGTTCGTGCGGATACGCAGAACCTGCTTGGGATCTGCTGGGCGGCGCCCATGGCTTTGCCCGGTCCACTTGACCGGCTCACCCTTGAAAAGGATTTCGCCCTGTTGGCTGTCTTCCAGAAGGTTGCAGCACCGCAGAAGTGTCGACTTCCCCGAGCCGGACGACCCGATCAGCGAAACCACGTCACCGCGATGTGCCGTGATATCCACCCCCTTCAACACCTCTAGATTTCCGAAGCTTTTGTGAAGGTCTTTGATTTCGATGACGGGATCAGTTTCTGTCACGGGCAGTCCAGTGGTTGGTGGTGTTGGTCCGGTACTAGGGCCGAAAAAAAAGGTCAATGCAATGCGCAAATGACAGAATCAAGCGGAGAAACACCCAAATTGGTCAAAATCAGTCAACAATTTGGGCAGTCGTTGATCTGCCATCTTTGGGGGAAGGCGGAGTGGGAACAGCAAGATAGTGGGCTGCGGGAATGTCGATCAACCCGCGAATATGCAGCAATCGTTGATCATCGTCACAAAGCTGGTCAATTGCGGCCCGAACAGCGCCTGCAATGACCCGCGGATTCCGACCCATCGATGTGATGTAGGGAAGAGTCGGAGTCGGTGACGTCCTTGCCAGTTCGCGCAGTTTGGTCCCCAGATTGGTGTGCTGTTGCAGCATCAGCCACGTCAGTATGTCCAGCGCGGCAAAGTCGGCTTTGCCGTCTTCGACGGCTTGGGCGGACAGTGCATGCCCACCGGTTTCCAAAAGTTCGGCGGGGCTCAGGTTTGCATGGGACATGTGTGTAATCGGGGCCGCCCAGCCGGATTGGGACAAGCCTTCATTATACGCGAACACGCCGGTGCTCAGACCCGCCAGATCCCGGGCGTCGTCATGCCGGGCCACAAAGACCGAGCAATAGTATCCGGGGGGACACCCGGGCAGGCCATAATCCGGGGTGCCAACCAGTTGGACATCGCCATGCAATTGGGTTCGGTACGGCATGCCACAGGTTTGGGCCAGAACCAGGTTCGGGTCTCGCCAGACCTCCCACACATCTTTGTCGCGGGTAAGGTGTTCGGGGCCTGATTCCAGTTGGGCGCGAATCATTCCCCAGAACCGGTCATTGGCTGCTTGCAGCGCGGGCATGTCATACATGCCCAGCATTGCACTCACGACTTAGCAGCCTTTTGACGTGCCAAAGCGGAGTCCACATCACTGACGCCCAGAAGACTGACAACCAGACGCAGCAGCGAATCTTCCTCGCTTGTGCGGTGCCCATCGGCCAGAGCCACGGACCACAGCGCCTGAACGACCGCCAAGCGGTCTTCATAGGCAACCGCCTCTTTGATGGCTCGGGTAAAGCGGACGGTGTCCGGGGCTTCCGCCTCCAGATTTTCGGCACGTGCGCGCAGGGCAGCACTTTCGAACGGAGACAGGCCGAAACGTTGCGCCGAGATTCGGTCTATCCGAGCCATTTCGGTATCGGAATAGTCATTGTCGGACCGCGCCAGACGCACCAGCAGGGCCGTCAGGGCGAGGCGGGCGTCATCATCGACAAGCGGATCGGGCTGAGGCTGCGTGAGCCTGGAAAGAAATTCACTGAACATGTGTTAGATATAGCGAGCGCCTAACTCACATCCAAGCGACTTTGAACGCGTTCACGTGCGGCCTTACTGTCGTTGAAGCTCAACCCCATGGCGACGCGGGCTTCTTCGACAATTTTCATTTCACCTTCGTCGGACGTTCCGTCGGCCAGAACGACTTCCCAAAGTGCATCCAGCGCGGCCAGACGCTCTTTCAAGTCCGTTGTTTCCCGGATCAGTTTACCGAATGTATCGGTTTCAGGCGCAGCCGCATGGAGCTTTTCGCACGTGGCGCGAACCTTGGCCGCTTCGATTGCATTATGCTGGTAGAGACGGGCCAGGATTTTGTCGATCAGGCTGATCTCTTCCAGCTTGTAATCCCGATCGGCCTGCGCCACACGCACCATGAGCGCGCCCAGAGCAAGTTCGGCATCCGGGTCCGGTAGATGTTCATGCTGAGGCGGTCTGAACGCCTGAAAGAACTTTTTCAACATGGTTACAAGTTATTCCATATTTTGTGGCAGGCCAAGCGAAGACTACTCGTCATAGCCCTGAATGATCACAAGATCGCCCATCGACACCGGGGCGCGCAGAGCTTTGGCTTTCTGGTATGCTTCGCTTTCGTAACAGGCAAGCGCATCTTCATAGCTGGGAAATTCTATTACAACGGTTCGCGCGCGCGCCGCTCCTTCATTCACTTCACGTTTTCCACCCCGCGTCAGAAAGCGTGCACCATATGCTGCAAAGGGTTCCGCATTTGCAGCGATGTATGACTTGTATGTGTCCACGTCGTTCACATCGACATGTGCGACCCAATAGCCTTTCATCAGGCTTGCCTCCTGTTCAGTTTCGAAGGCAGGGTGATGAGAAGAAATGCCATCAATTGCAATCCTGCGGCCTCAGGATGATCAGGTGCGGTAGTGGATAGCGGTGTGCGCCTGATCTGTTAACCATTTGATCATCTGGCGATAAGGAACCGGACCATAGCTGACGCGCGCAACCCCCAGTTCAGCCAGGCGTGGTGTGCCGGGGGTGCCGGGCAGGGCGATGATGTTTACGGGCAAATTTGACCTCTTGCACAGATGGCCGATCATTATCTCGTCTTTCAACCCCGGAGCAAAAAAACCGCTGGCCCCCGCTGCTTCATAGGCCGAAGCACGTGCAATGGCGTCGTTCAGCATGGCCTCATCATGTGTTTCTGCCGGAGCCTTCAGGAAAGTATCGGTTCTCGCGTTGACATAGGCAGCTATACCCGCGCTTTCGCAGGCCTCTCGCATGGCCTCGACGCGCTTGGCCTGAACCGCTGTATCGTACAGCCCGTCACTGCCGATGATCTGATCTTCGAAATTGAAACCAACCACGCCGCAATCCAGCGCACGCTTGACGTTTTGCGCGATACCTTGCGGGTCTTCGGCATACGCCCCTTCGAAATCCAGTGTCACCGGAAGATCAACCGCTGCAACGATGCGGCGCGCATTGTCCAAAGCGACCTCTAGCGGGATGTTCTGCCCATCGCCAAAACCTTGTGCCATGGCAACAGGTGCGCTGCCGGTAGCAATGGCTTGCGCGCCTGCATCCCGCACCGCGCTGGCACTTCCAGCATCCCAGATGTTGAACAGAATGACGGGGTCGCCCTTTTTGTGAAGGCTGGTAAAGGTCTTCGCGCTTTGGGATTGATCGCTCATCGGGGCTCTCCTGTCGTGGTGTGATCAACAGTTAACCCCATGGGGGCAGACCGAGTAGAGGTTTTTTGCACTGGAACGTCACATTGAAGTGACGGAAACCGCATCGCTCAGACCATGATAAGATGGTTTGAGCGATGCTGGCGTTTGGGCAAGCGATCGTAGGTGCTTCAAGCGTCGTTTGCTACACCGGATACGAATTTTGCGCTGAAGTTGGCTTCACCCAGGCGTTTCAGCAGGTTCAACTGTGTATCCAACCAGTCTTTGTGACCTTCTTCTTCCAACAAGATGCGTTCGAACAGGGTCCTTGATCCTACATCCCCGACCTCGGCGGCCTGCAACGCGGCGTTGGTATAGAAGTCGACCGCCTCGGTTTCATCCTTCAGGTCCGCAGCGAACATGTCTTCCAGAGAAGCCGCGGCTGCCGGGCTTTTCTGGAACGCAAGTTCGGGTACGCCACCAAGGAACAGGATACGCTCAATGAACGCGTCGGAGTGGCCCAGTTCTTCCTGCATTTCAGCGCGCATTTTTTCCGCAAGGATATCAAGGCCCCAGTCCTCCAGCACATGGGCATGCAGCTGATACTGGTGCGCCGCCGTCAGCTCCATGTGAAGCGCTTGTTGAAGGTTGGTAATCGTTGTTGCGTTGCTCATCGGAAATCTCCTGAAACTCTGAACGGCATCGAACGTGTGAAGCAGAAAATCTGCTTACACACACAGTTAAGAGATCAGTCCACACAAAACAACGCGGGGTGACAGTCCGACACAGCCCGGTGTCAGACCAGGCGCGAAGTGTCTTTCGCAGCGCGTACAAAATCGCGGAAGAGGGGATGCGGGTCGAACGGTTTGGATTTCAATTCCGGATGGTACTGCACGCCGATGAACCATGGGTGATCCGACCATTCCACGATCTCTGGCAAGCGACCGTCCGGCGACATGCCCGAGAAATTGAGCCCCGCCTTTTCAAGCTGCTCACGGTACTTGATGTCCACCTCATAACGGTGGCGGTGGCGCTCCTCGATCTGTGTGCCGCCATAAACCTCAGCGACTTTCGATCCCTCCGCCAGCACCGCGTTGTAGGCGCCCAGGCGCATGGTGCCGCCCTTGTCGTCGCCGACCTTGCGTTCGACCTTGTGGTTGCCCTGCACCCATTCCTTCAGATGGTACACGACAGGCTCAAAACGCTTCTTGCCGGCTTCGTGGTCGAATTCCTCTGAACCCGCTTCCTTGATACCAGCGGCATTCCGGGCGGCTTCGATCACGGCCATCTGCATACCCAGGCAGATGCCCAGATAGGGGACCTGGTGTTCGCGCGCATATTGGGCTGCCTTGATTTTTCCTTCTGTGCCGCGCTCACCAAAGCCTCCGGGGACGAGGATGGCGTGGAAACCTTCAAGATATGGTGCGACGTCTTCGTTATCGAACACCTCGGCGTCGACCCACTCGACCTTGACCTTGACCCTGTTTGCCATGCCGCCATGAGTCAACGCTTCGGCAATCGACTTATAGGCATCTTCAAGCTGAGTATACTTGCCCACGATGGCAACTTTCACCTCGCCCTCGGCGTTGTGTATGCGGTCGCTGACATCTTCCCATTTGGCCAGATCGGGTTTGGGTGCAGGGCTGATCTGGAACGCGTCCAAAACGGCCTGATCCAGACCTTCGCGGTGATAGGCCAGAGGGGCGTCATAGATGGTGCTCAGATCCTGCGCTGCGATCACACTGTCGGGGCGCACGTTACAGAATAGGGCAAGTTTTTCGCGTTCCTTGGTCGGGATCGGCCCTTCCGAGCGGCAGACAAGAATGTCTGGTGCCAGACCGATCGAGCGCAGTTCCTTCACCGAGTGCTGTGTCGGCTTGGTTTTCAGCTCACCGGAAGCCTTGATATAGGGCAGCAGTGTCAGGTGCATGAAAATGCACTGACCGCGCGGCTTGTCCTGACTGAACTGACGGATGGCTTCGAAGAACGGCAGGCCCTCGATATCGCCCACGGTGCCGCCGATCTCACACAGCATGAAATCGACCTCGTCCTCGCCGATGGCGATGAAATCCTTGATCTCGTTGGTGACGTGCGGGATCACCTGGATGGTCTTGCCCAAGTAGTCGCCGCGGCGTTCCTTTTCGAGCACGTTGGAATAGATCCGGCCCGAACTGACCGAGTCGGTCTTGCGCGCGGCCACGCCGGTGAAACGTTCGTAATGGCCCAGATCCAGATCGGTTTCGGCCCCGTCGTCGGTGACGAAAACTTCACCATGTTCGAACGGCGACATCGTGCCGGGATCGACGTTCAGATAGGGGTCCAGCTTGCGCAGGCGTACCGAGTATCCCCGGGCCTGCAACAAGGCGCCCAACGCCGCCGAAGCCAGTCCTTTGCCCAAAGACGAAACCACACCACCGGTGATGAAAATAAAACGCGCCATGTTTTTCGGCTGCTCCCGTGAGACGTCAAAATCAGCTGCCCGACGGTTTACGAAAAACCGCTGCATCACGGGACTTCACGTATAAAGGATTCGCGCCCAAAGCGCAAGAGAACCGCAAGATGCTGTTGCAGTTCTCTTTTGAGTTTCTAAGTGTAGTGGCTTAGTCCGCTTGCGGGATCAGCGGTGCATTGTCGTCCTGTGCAGGCGGCAGAAGGTCATCCGCCGCCGGAACCGCCGGCGTGCTTTCCTCAGTCGAAGCCGGAGCCGGAACGCCCAAACGGTCGATCACTGAGCTGCCCGAAGACTTCTGAGCCGCCAGAATGGTCAACGTTATCGAGGTTACGATAAAGCAAGCGGCGAGGATCCAGGTCAGTTTGCCCAAAGCGGTCGCTGCTGCACGGCCTGTCATGGCACCACCGCCACCACCACCCATGCCAAGGCCACCGCCTTCGGACCGCTGCAACAGAACAACGGCAATCAGGCCCAGAGCCAAAAGAAGGTGGATAATGAGAACGACGTTTTCCATGGTGGTCCTGTACAGCGTGGCGTGTATCGCGTGGTACTTATGCAAGTTTGCCAGCGGGGGCAAGTCAGGAGTTCGCATCACCGCACGTGATGCATGATATCACGGTAAAGGGGCTGGACAGAACGCCGATGCGTGACGCAGGCTGCGGCCTATGCCACATGACGACCACGACCACCCGCACGCCCTTTTGCCGCCTGAACCCGCATTGCGTGTCAAAGCGCTTGAAACGATTCTGACCCGCAAAGGTCTGATCGATCCAGCGGCTCTGGATGAAATCATCGACACCTATCAGAACAAGATTGGCCCGCAGAACGGCGCGCGGGTTGTTGCCAAAGCCTGGAGCGACCCAGCTTTCAAGGCCGCTCTGTTGGAAGACGCCACCCCGGTGGTCGCGGATCTCGGCTATTATGGTCGCCAGGGCGAACACATGGTTGTTGTCGAAAACACGCCGGCCCGGCACAACATGGTCGTCTGCACCTTGTGCAGTTGCTATCCTTGGCCTTTGCTGGGTATCCCGCCGGGCTGGTACAAATCTGATGCCTATCGAGCTCGTGCGGTGCGTGAGCCCCGCAAAGTACTGGCTGAATTCGGTGTCACCTTGGACGAGGGAACTTCCGTACGGGTCTGGGATTCGACGGCCGAGGTTCGCTACCTCGTTCTGCCGATGCGTCCCGAAGGCACAGATGGGATGAGTGAGGAGGAACTTGCTGCGCTTGTGACACGCGACAGTATGATCGGCACGGGCCTGCCGAAGGTCCTTTCATGACCCGCGTTCATGACATGGGAGGTCGGTTCGGAGATGGTCCGATAAGTCCCGAAGCCGAGAATGCACCGGTTTTTGCCGAAGACTGGAACGCACGGGCACTGGCAGTGACACTTGCATCCGGCTTTCTGGGGCAGTGGAACATCGACATATCTCGCCACGCACGCGAACGGCTGTCCTCGAAAGACTACACGCGGTTTTCGTACTATGAGAAGTGGATATCGGGCCTGGCTGACCTGCTGGTAGAACGCGGCGTTCTTACCTTGGCCGACCTGCGGGGCGATGGGAATGACGTACCGAGTCCACTGGCAGACAGGAGGCTGAAAGCGGAAGCTGTTTCTGCTGCTTTGGCCAAAGGTGGGCCGGCGGACAGGCCCTCGACGGTGTCGGTGCGGTTTTCTGTCGGGCAACAGGTTGTCACAAATCGCCCCGCAGCAAATCGGCTTGTAGATGGCGGCCATACGCGCCTGCCGATCTATGCGTCTGGTGCCAAGGGCCGAGTCCTGCGCCTGCACGGAACCCATGTCCTGCCCGATTCCAACGCTCACGGGCTGGGCGAAGCGCCTGAACCGATTTATGCCGTGGCATTCCCGGCATCGGAGCTTTGGGCCAACCCTGAACACCCCGATGACGAAGTCGTATTGGACCTCTGGCAAAGCTACTTGGAGCCGGCATGAGCGATTGCATCACCCACAGCGCACCCGATCCCGTCTTTGCCGAACCTTGGCACGCTCAGGTATTCGCTGTCACCGTGGCGTTGAACGAGGCCGGACGGTTCGAATGGCCCGACTGGGCCACCCGGTTTTCGAATACGTTGAAGCGCCACGGACTCTCTCGAGAACTGGATGGAGGTGACGATTACTTCAAAGCATGGCTGGAAACGCTTGAGGGGTTGTTGGCCGAGCAGGGCACTGCGCCGCAGCAGGATGTAAAAGAGTTATGTCAATTCTGGGAAGAAGCATATCTGACGACACCTCATGGGCAACCGGTGCATTTGCGTTGATGTCGGGTAGGGGGCTCTGCCCCGCCGCCCGTTCCGAGAGACTCCCCTGGGATATTTTTTACCAGATGAAGCCGGGGATTCGCTTTTCATCTGGCTATAAATATCCCCGCCTGAGGCATCGCGCGTTCGCGCGATTTTCATCTGCGGCGAAATATCGGTTTCCCTGCCGTTTGCGCCCCGCTATATGAGCCGGGTTTGATAACTCAGCGCAAAAGGACCGGATATGGCCAACGTGGTTGTTGTCGGCGCCCAGTGGGGTGACGAAGGAAAAGGCAAGATCGTCGACTGGCTCAGCGAACGGGCGGACGTGATCGCGCGTTTTCAGGGCGGACATAACGCCGGTCACACGCTGGTGATCGATGGAGAAGTCTACAAACTGCATGCGCTGCCTTCCGGTGTCGTGCGCGGTGGCAAGCTGAGCGTCATCGGCAACGGCGTCGTGCTGGATCCCTGGCACTTGCTTAAGGAAATTGCGACCATCCGGGCGCAGGGTGTGGAGATCACCCCCGATACGTTGATGATTGCCGAGAACACCCCGCTGATTCTGCCGATTCACGGTGAGCTGGATCGGGCGCGTGAAGAAGCGGCAAGCAAAGGCACCAAAATCGGCACTACAGGTCGTGGGATTGGACCGGCTTATGAAGACAAGGTCGGGCGCCGTTCCGTGCGTGTCGCCGATCTGGCGGATGAAGCCACGCTCGAGGCACGGGTGGACCGCGCTTTGCAGCACCATGACCCGCTGCGCAAAGGTCTGGGAATCGAACTGGTCGACCGCGACGCGCTGATTGCCCAATTGAAAGAGATCGCGCAGAGCATTCTGCCTTTTGCTGCTCCGGTCTGGAAAGTTCTGAACGAAAAGCGCAAAGCCGGAAAACGCATCCTGTTCGAAGGGGCGCAAGGGGCGCTGCTGGACATCGATTTCGGCACCTATCCATTCGTGACCTCGTCCAACGTGATCGCAGGTCAGGCCGCGACAGGGGTGGGGATTGGACCGGGATCGATCGATTTTGTGCTGGGGATTGTAAAAGCCTACACCACCCGTGTCGGCGAAGGCCCATTCCCGACAGAACTTGAGGATGCGGATGGTCAGCGCCTGGGTGAACGTGGGCATGAATTCGGGACAACAACAGGTCGCAAACGCCGTTGCGGATGGTTCGACGCGTGCCTGGTCCGTCAGACCTGTGCGACCAGTGGCGTGAACGGTATCTCTTTGACAAAACTGGACGTTCTGGATGGGTTCGAAACTCTGAAGATCTGTACAGGGTATGAGCTAGACGGTGAACGCATGGACTATCTGCCGACAGCGGCTGACCAGCAGGCACGTTGCACACCGATCTACGAAGAAATGCCGGGTTGGAGCGAATCGACCGAAGGCGCGCGCAGCTGGGCTGATTTGCCGGCCAATGCGATCAAGTATGTGCGCCGGGTCGAAGAGCTGATCGAATGCCCTGTGGCCCTTCTGTCCACCAGCCCGGAGCGGGACGACACCATTCTGGTGACCGACCCGTTTGCTGATTGATGAAGAAAGAGCAGAAAACAGGTCTGAGTTACAAGGCGCGCCGGCGCTGGTCGTTGGTTATTCTTGTGATCGGCCTGCCACTTTACATTGTGGCGGTGGTGACGGTTTTGAACTGGCTGGAGCGCCCCCCGATATGGGTGGAACTTCTGGTCTATATCGTTCTGGGCATTCTTTGGGCCCTGCCGTTCAAGTTCGTTTTTCGCGGGGTTGGCAAAGAAGACCCGGATCAATCCTGAGCCTCGTTTGATGTGTGCACATGGTTGGGCCAGTTGAGCACTGCGCGTGCAAACGCGTGGTACTCGCCTGTGATTTCTTTGGCCATACTAAACGGTGTCGGCCACGGAGTGGTCAGGGTAGCCTCGACCTGACCCGGTACAAGGGTCAGCTTGGCGTTGTGCTTGGCGGCCAAGCGCCGCATTTTTTGGTTTGCCGCAAGGCAAAGCATGTGAACTTCTCTGATCCCTCGATTTTGGGCGACCGTAATGAGGCGTGACAGCAATGCATCGCCGATGCCCCGATCCTGCCAGGCCTTCTCTACGGTAAAGGCTACTTCGGCAACGTGGTGTTTGTGGTCAGGTATCAGGCGCAATTCTCCTAGACCACGCAGGGAAGGATCCGGGAATGCTCCGAAAACGAATGCTGCATCAGCAAACATGTTGGAAAGGTAGTCTTGCAATCCCTGCGGCTGAACAGGCACTCCAAAGCGCGACAACAATATCTCTTCATCCAACTTGTTGAAATGGTGTTTAATTAAGGCCTGATCGCACTTCCGAAGTCGGCGGATTATGACGTCTTGCATAGCGCTGCCCATGTCTGAACGGATATCATGACGAAATTACTATCGTATGATCATACCATATTTCTGCACCGCAGCGTCACCCGTTGGGTGGTATTATTGAAAAAATTACTCAGTTTCGGTATTTTTGGTTGTCGGCAAAAGAAAAAGGGCCGGTGGGGCAGCCGGCCCTGTTTGTCAACTGGTATGGCAGTTAGCCTACTGCGCGCTTATCATCAGGACGGAAACCGATCAGGTTGGACGCAGCAAAACGGCCACCACCAGCTTTCTCGATTTTTCCGTCGCGCAACAGCTGTCCGAACGAACGCAGGCTTTCTTCGCGATTGAACTCATCCTGCTTCAAAGAGCGGACCTTGTTCATCAGTTGCGGGCGCGAGAATTGCTGCTGTCCTTCGATAAAGGACAGGTAGGCCGCAGCTGCTTCCAGCAGATCCTGAAGCGACTGTGCGCCCTGATCCTGTGCGAATTGCGCAAAACCGCCTTCTTCCGACTCGGTTTCTTCTGTCTGAGTGGTGACGCGACGCGGCATCACGGGGCCATTGGATTCGCTTTGATCGTCCACGCGCTGCTCGGCAACCAGCTTCAACGGGGCCGGAGTATCTGCTTCAGGGCGTATACTGGTCACGTTTACCTCGGGGCGGCGCGGGCTGACCGCTGACGCCAGGTCAACACGGTACTCATCGACAGGCGAGGCGTCCGGAGTCGTTTGGTCATCACGGTCGGCCTCGGTTGCGGCAACGGCAGTACGAAGATGCGAATAAGTTTCTCGCGCGTCGCTGCTGGAGGGATCCTCCATGTGTTCACCGGTTTTGGCCATCAGTCGCGAGATATCCTGATCAGGATCGGCGTCATCAGTCAGTTTCTGGCTGGAACGACCTGCCATGTCTTTTTCGATTTCCGAAATCTCGGACAGCAGTCGATTTTCGTCTTCTTCCGACAATACACCCTGCACACCCTGCGCCTGATTGTCCTGCGGCTCTTCACCTGGTTCTTCTTCGGACTCGATCGCCACGTCTTCAACGTTGAGGATGTTTGGAACATCTTCTTCGTCGAATTCCTCTTCGCTATCGTCTTCAAGATCCGAGAACAGGGGCTCTGCAGGAAGCTGTGCGGTTTCCGTTGTTTCTTCGAAATTCTCGTCCTGCAGGTGCTCGGGGGTCAGTGGCACTTGCTGTTCGGAAACGTTCTCGATACCCGATTCTGCGGCTTCGATGTCCTGCTTTTCAGCTGTCGCGGGCGCTTCATCGGCCTGTACGTCTTTTACATCGAGCGCTTGCAGATCCTCGATTTCCGCGGCCTCGGGCTCGGCAGGTTCTTCAAAGTCTTCCGAACTGAGAGCACCGGCTTCGAAAGCAGCTGCTACGGCGTCCACCGGCGGGGCGGTGTTGGCCAGCAACGAAGACTCCTCGTCTTCGGAATAGGCAGTAGGGGGGACGTCCGAATGGGAAACAACGGCTCGGATACGCTGCAGTTTCGCTGCGATGCTGTCGGCTGCCGGAGAAGGGGTGTCTTCGACGGTTTCCGCGTCCGCGAAAGAGGTCTGTGCCGGGCTTGGTTGAGTATATTCGGGACCGGGGGTTTTCATGATATCAATATCAGCCGTGTGCGGGGCCGGTGCGTCAGAAGCGATCGGTGCCGGGGCTTCGGTGCCTGATGAAGCACGCAGCAAAAGCCCGGATTCGTTTTGACTGGCTTCAACGCGTTGCGATGCATCGCGGCGTGCAATGCGGGTCAGCATTTCGGCGTCTGGTTGCGGAGGCTCCGAGCCGAAGTAACGATCATCCGCAGCGAGATCGCGGAAATATTCGGCAATGGCCTTCATCGTTTCAAAGGAATCGTCGAATCCTTCCAAAGTGCAGGAGAAGGTTCCATATGAAACGGTTAATACCTTGTTATTCTGTACCATCAGACGCACGTCCTTTACAAACTACAAGAGCCCACTTACCCGGAATCGGGAGCACACGGAGGCTCTGAACTTTATGCATGAACCTATCATTTTGTGGTCTTAATGTGTCCAAATCCGGGAAAAATGGCCAATCTTAGGAAAAATGAACCAATTGTACGCTCTGCTGATCCAATCGGGTTGTTTGGGGGCGGTTATGTTGGTTTCGACGACCTGAATTTGGTGCTGAACCGCGTCACTTCAGTCGTTGCAGCGGATGGTGGGGCGGCAGTTCTGACAGAATCAGGTCGGATTCCGGACGCGGTCATCGGGGATTTCGATTCGCTGGACAACGCGTCGAAAGCGAAAATCCCGTCTGACCGGCTTTTTGCCATTCGCGAGCAGGACAGCACCGATTTCGACAAGGCCTTGCGCAATGTGCAGGCTCCGCTGGTTTTGGGGGCCGGTTTTCTTGGCGGACGACTTGATCATCAGCTTGCAGTTCTGAGCATACTTGTCAGACGTCAGGACCAGGCTTGCATTTTGTTGGGCGAGCATGAGGTGGTTTTTCACGCGCCTCCCCGAATCCGGATGCCGGTTGCGCCCGGAGATGTGGTTTCCCTCTTTCCAATGCGCCCGGTGACGGGGCGCAGCACCGGGCTGGAATGGCCCATCGACGGCCTGCGGTTTCATCCGGACGGGCAGGTGGGTACTTCCAATCGCGCGCTTTCGGATGTTGAATTGCAGATGGATGGACCAGGCCTTTTGGTCATGGCTCCCCGCACTGCACTCGATCCGCTCATGCAGGTGTTTCTGTCGGGACAGTGCGAGCGGTGGCCCGTTCGCGAAGAATAACGTACAAACCGGCGGCGACTGTGATCATGATGCCAACCGCTGCCGGCCCGTCCGGCAGGT
Organism: Ruegeria sp. YTSC106; assembly: GCF_059609765.1. NCBI lineage: Bacteria > Pseudomonadati > Pseudomonadota > Alphaproteobacteria > Rhodobacterales > Roseobacteraceae > Ruegeria > Ruegeria sp. YTSC106. The sequence goes on along the minus strand of NZ_JBXWMI010000004.1, from coordinate 88,476 downwards.
CGCTGAAAATTACCCAGCCAATCAGGGTTGCCACCGGGATTTCCAGGTATTGCATCGGGGCCAGCGTGGCCGAAGGTGCATAGCGCAGTGACCATGTCATCAGCAGATGCGCGACGGTCCCCAGAACTCCAATCGCGATCAGCAACCAATACATGTCGGGGGCGGGCAAGGTGGCTGACAGGTCCCAGATACCAAGCGGTGTTCCGATCACAAGGACAGGAACCAGCACCACAGTTGCCAGGACGCCAGACACCGCCTGCAAGGAAATCGGATCAGTTTCCTTGGCGATCTGGCGCGTGACCAGCATGAACAACGCAAAAACCACGGCAACGATCAAAGGCAGCAGAGCAGGTGCGCCGACCTCGGAAAAGCTGGGCTGGATGACCAGAAGTGTGCCGATGAAACCGACGATGCAAGCCACAAGGCGCCGCGCGCCGACCTCTTCGCCCAGAACGTATCTGCCCAGCAGCAACATGATGAAAGGCATGACAAAGGCAATGGCGATGGCGTCAGCCAAAGGCAGGAACTGCAGCGCGCTGAACATCGCAGTTATGCCGATGATGTGCAGCAGCGTGCGGATGACTGTCAGGCGCAGAATCCGCCCGCGCATCCGCCAGGGCCGACCCGTCATCACCACAAGGGGGATGAGAATCAACGCTTGCACTGCGAAGCGGACAGCAACCAGCAGACCCAACGGAGTCGTCTCACCCAACAGCTTTGCCATCGCATCTCCCAAGGGTGCGAGCACGCAAAAACCTAACATCAAAAAGATGCCGAAGACGGGACGATCCTGAGTCATGAGCGCGACGCTATCTGCTTCGCGGCGCAGTGGAAAGGTCGAATGTCAGGCGTCCGGCAGGGGTTGAATTTTTGTGTAATCCGGCCCGGTGCAAGTGGGCAGACCGTCATCCAGGTGCAGCCAGCTCAGCTTTTCCTCATGAGACACGTGCAACGTGGGCTGTAACGCCTCTGGGGTCTCTAAAGTGGCTACATACAGGTGCATCACATCCGACATCTTGGCTGAACGGAATGAGATTGGGGTGCCGCAATGCGGGCAAAAACTGCGCTCGACACCGGGAGAAGAGTTGAAGCGTTTCGGCTCTTCTCCGATCCAGCGCCACTTTCCGTCACGAACTGCGAAATAGGTGGTCATCGGTGCAGCGCATTGGCGTCGGCAGCTGTCGCAATGACAGGTGACACAGGACAGGGCAGGAGGGTCAATCTCGTACTTGATGCTGCCGCACAGGCAATGTCCACGCATATCGACCCTCTCCTGTTGCGGTCTCAGCAGTTTGGCACGTTCACGGCCAACCCGCCAAGTGAGGTTTCTTTGTACCTTTCGTGCATGTCATGACCGGTCTGACGCATGGTTTCGATCACTGCGTCCAGCGGCACGAAATGCTCACCGTCGCCGCGCAGGGCCAGCGATGCAGCAGACACCGCCTTGATGGCACCCAGTCCGTTCCGCTCGATACAGGGCACCTGAACCAGACCGGCGACGGGATCGCAGGTCATGCCCAGATGATGCTCCAATGCAATCTCGGCGGCGTTTTCAACCTGCTCAGGCGTGCCGCCCATAACGGCGCAAAGCCCGGCTGCCGCCATGGCAGATGCGCTGCCGACCTCGGCCTGACATCCCGCTTCGGCCCCCGAGATCGAGGCGTTGTATTTGACCAGCCCTCCAATCGCGGCCGCGGTCAGCAGGAAGTCCTCGATATGGCTTTCCGAGGCCCCGGGCACGTGGTCCAGGTAATAGCGCAGCACCGCAGGCAGAACGCCCGCCGCCCCGTTGGTGGGCGCTGTAACAACTTGCCCACCGGCGGCGTTTTCTTCGTTGACCGCCATGGCGTAGACGCTCATCCAGTCGTTGATCGTGTGCGGCGCGGTCAGGTTCATGCCGCGTTCGGCCATCAGCGCGTCATAGATACCCTTTGCCCTGCGGCGCACCTTCAGCCCGCCCGGCAGGATGCCGTCAGTCGTCAAACCGCGTTCGATACAGGCATTCATGACGTCCCACAGGCGGGCAGAGCCTTTGGCAAAACTGTCAGCACAGCCGCGCGCTATCTCATTGGCGCGCTTCATCTCGGCGATGCTGTTTCCACTGGATTTGGCCATATCCAGCATCTCCGCGGCAGACTTGAACGGGAACGGTACAGGCGCGCCTTCGTCGGTTGCCTTGCCCTCGGCCAGCTCTTCTTCGGTCAGGACAAAACCGCCACCGATGGAATAGAACACCTGACGCAGGATCACGTCCCCCTGCGCGTCTGTGGCCATCAGGATCATCCCGTTGGCGTGCCCCGGCAGGTTGGTGTCATAGTCGAAAACCAAGTCTGCTTTTGGGTCGAATTGAAGTGTCGGCAGGCCTTCGGGGGTAACCGTGTGTGTCTTGGCGATGTCCGCCAATAGGGCCTCGGCCTTGTCGTTGTCGTAGGTGTCCGGAACAAAGCCGGCCAATCCCAGAATGGTCGCCCGGTCGGTTGCATGGCCAACGCCGGTAAAGGCGAGCGAGCCATGCAGCGAGCCCTTCAGACCTGCAAATTCAAATGGTGATGCACGCATCATGTCCAGAAAGCGAGCCGCCGCCACCATGGGGCCCATGGTGTGCGAGGAGGACGGGCCGATGCCCACTTTGAACATATCGAAGACAGAGAGGAACATGTCAGGTAGCTGAGCCTTCTAAGGGGGTGGCGTAAATAGGAGAGGTGTACGGTTTGGGTCCCAGACCCTCGGCCGCGATGGCTGCGAGGGTGGCAGGGCGCGTCTCAAGCTGTGCCAGGATGGTTTGCAGGGCCGGGGTGTCAGTCAGTTGATACCAACTGCGATCTGCCTTGGCCGGGTACAAGGCCATCCAACGCATCATGCATGCGACGTAATAGGTCAGAACCGACGGACATTCTGCGCTGAACCAGATCGGCGCGTGTTTTGCCAACGCGTCCAGCAGTTGCAGGTGTTGCTTTAAACGGGGTCGGATACCTGCACGCAACGTATCGGCCCGTGGGGGATCGATGTATTTCTCGGCGTAAAACAGAATGCGCAGATCGGCGTGCAGGGTATTGGACGCAAAGAACAGCCATTTCAAAAACTCGGCGCGTTCGGGGGCTTCTGCCGCCGGGGCCAGTTGACCGTGGCGCTCGGACAGCCACAGCAGGATTGCCGCCGTTTCAAAGATCGGCCCTTGCGGAGTTTCAAGCACAGGGATCAGCCCGTTGGGGTTCAACGCCCGATACGCTACGCTGTCTTGTTCGTTTCGACGGCGATCGACCAGCACGGTTTCATGGGGCGCACCCATTTCTTCCAGCACCAGCCGGACCACCAGCGAGGCGTTATCAGGGGCATAATGCAGGCGGTATCGGGTCATCATGCGGGCAATCTATATGACAAAGATTCCTGCGGAAGACATGATTGCGACGTTTCCGATAGGAAACGCGCAGTTTTGAGACATCTTTGAACTTGCCGGACCGCAAATTGTGGTCGCAGTTGTGTGGTGCATTCCCTATAACACCGGCAGGCCAAACTGGGAAAGCTGCCATGACCGGAGAATTGTCGCCCATCGACACCGCGAAATTTGTGGCTGCATGCCGTGCCGCCGAGATGGTCGAGGACGGTATGCGCGTAGGTCTTGGAACGGGGTCTACAGCGGCCTGGCTGGTCCGCCGTTTGGGTGAACGGGTGCAGGACGAAGGCATGCGGATCAAAGGTGTTCCCACGTCCACCCGCACCGCGCAGCTGGCACGCCAAGTCGGGATCGAAGTCATTTCTCTGGATCAGGCCGGGTGGCTGGACATGACCATCGATGGCGCGGACGAATTCGATGGTGACCTGAACCTGATCAAGGGCGGTGGCGGCGCGCATTTGCAGGAAAAAATCGTTGCCACAGCCAGCGATCAGATGATCGTCATCGCCGATGCCGGGAAAGAGGTGGAAACGCTGGGTGCTTTTCCTTTGCCGGTCGAGGTTGTCCCCTTTGGCTGGCAAACCACACGGACACTGATCGAAGAAGCGCTGGATGCGATGGATGTGCTGGGAACCTCGGCGGCGCTGCGTATGAATGGCGAGGCCCCGTTCGTGACAGATGAAGGCAACCACATTCTTGACCTGCACCTGCAGCGCATCGGCAATCCCCGTCAGATGGCCTTGGTCCTCAATCAGGTTCCCGGCGTGGTGGAAAACGGCCTGTTTATCGATATCTGTGACAAGGTCGTCATCGGCCATGGAGACGGGCGGGTCGAACTACGGGATATCAACGCGGGCACCCTTGAACTGGATCAACTGTTGCGTGACTCTCGGGAAAACCTGTTTTCCGATCAAACGGACTGAGTTTCATGCAAGCCATTCGGACAAGCGTCGGTAAAAGGTCGAATAATCCGCGCCCGGGGGTTGGCACCGCGGTTTTCGCGCCCAGATATCCAGAAGAATTTGCAAGTTGAACGAAGGAAACCAGCATGAGCTTTGACTATGATCTTTTCGTCATCGGCGGAGGCTCGGGCGGGGTCCGAGCGGCACGTGTGGCGGCGGGTGAAACCGGTGCAAAGGTCGCGCTGGCTGAAGAAGACCGATATGGCGGCACCTGTGTGATCCGGGGCTGCGTGCCAAAGAAACTGATGGTCTTTGCCAGCGAATACTCGGGCATGGTCGAAGATGCAAAAGCCTATGGTTGGGACGTTCAGCCCGGCGCGTTTGACTGGGACACGTTTCACGGCAAACTCGTTGCCGAACTGGACCGGCTGGAAGGAATTTATCGCAGCATCCTGAAAAACAACGGCGTTGAAAGCTTTGATCAGCGCGCGCGCTTGGTGGATGCGCACACGGTCGAGCTGACTGATGGCAGCCGGAAAACCGCCAAACACATCCTGATTGCAACAGGCGGTCGCCCGGTTGTGCCAGAGTTCCCGGGATCGGATCTTGCGATCACGTCGAACGAGGTTTTCCATCTGGACAAGCTGCCAAAGAGTATTCTGATCGTCGGTGGTGGCTATATCGCCAGCGAATTCGCCGGGATCATGAACGGTCTTGGCGTCGAGACCACGCAATTCTACCGCGGTGCACAAATCCTGCGTGGTTTTGATGAAGAAGCGCGCGGGCTGATCTGCGAAGAAATGCGTCAGAACGGTATCGACGTTCGTCTGGGCACCAATGTGCTGGAAATGACTAGGGATGGTGAACAGATCCGCGTCAAGGCAACTGACGGCACCGAGGATCGTTTTGACGTGGTCATGTACGCCACGGGCCGTGCGCCGAATGCCGACAATCTCGGGCTGGAAGATCTGGGCGTCGAGCGTGGTCGCAAGGGTGAGATCGTCGTGGATGAATACAGCCAGACCGCTGTTCCGTCGATCTATGCCATTGGCGATGTGACCGACCGGGTCAACCTGACACCCGTGGCTATTCGTGAAGGGATGGCTTTTGTAGAAACTGTTTTCAAAGGCAACCCGACACCTGTAGATCACGAGCTGATCCCAACCGCCATTTTCACGCAACCTGAATTCGGCACAGTAGGCCTGAGCGAGGAGGAAGCCTCGGCACAGGAACCGATCGAGGTCTATGCGACGTCGTTCAAGCCTATGCAGAAGGCGTTTGCCGGTGGAACGCAGCGGGTTTTGATGAAACTGATCGTTTCTCAGGCTACCCGCAAAGTACTAGGCTGCCACATTGTGGCTCCGGGTGCCGGTGAGATGATCCAGCTGGCCGGAATTGCCGTAAAGATGGGCGCGACAAAGGAAGATTTCGATCGCACGGTTGCAGTTCATCCGGTGATGGCCGAAGAACTGGTAACAATGCGGCAACCTGTACGCACGGCTTGATTTGCAAGCGCGCGCACACACGTTACAAGGGAACCCGTGATCACACGGTCCAATACAAGGGAAAAGATACATATGGCGGGCAACAGCGGCGGCCCCTGGGGGGGCGGAGGCTCATCCGGTGGCGGAGGAAATCGGGGTAACAACGGGGACGGGCGCAAGCCGCCCGAAGGCGACGGCCCGCAGATCCCCGAGATCGACGAGCTGATGAAAAAAGGCCAGGAGCAGCTTCGCGTCCTTATGGGCGGTCGCGGCGGCGGTGGTCGTGGTGGCAGCGGTGGTCAGGGCGGCGGTGGCCCGGCCTTTACAAAGGGCACAATTGCGATCGGTCTGGTGGCGGCTGCAGTTTTGTGGGGCCTTGCAAGTTTTTACACCGTCAAACCCGAAGAACAGTCAGTCGAACTGTTTCTGGGCGAGTTTTCGGCTGTTGGAAATCCGGGTCTGAACTTTGCGCCATGGCCGTTTGTCACCGCCGAAGTCATTCCGGTTACCCGCGAACAAAACGAAGACATGGGCGGAGCACGCGGCAGTGACGATGGCCTGATGTTGACCGGTGATGAGAACGTGGTCGACATCGACTACCAGGTCGTCTGGAACATCAATGACCCGGCCAAGTTCCTGTTCAACCTGCGCGATCCGCGACAGACAATCCGTGCTGTATCGGAATCGGCCATGCGCGAGATTATTGCGCAAAGTGAGCTTGCTCCGATTCTGAACAGGGATCGCGGTGTCATCGCCGACCGCCTTCAGGAGCTGATTCAGTCCACGATGGACAGTTACGATTCCGGCGTGAATATTGTTCGCGTTAACTTTGACAAGGCCGACCCGCCGCAGGACGTGATTGCCGCGTTCCGCGATGTTCAGGCTGCTGCGCAGGAGCGTGACCGTCTGCAAAACGTGGCCGACGCCTATGCCAATCGGGTTCTTGCCGAGGCGCGCGGTGAAGCTGCGCAGATTCTTGAAGAGGCCGAAGGGTACCGTGCTCAACAGATCAACAGTGCTCAGGGTGAGGCCAGTCGCTTTAGCGCGGTTCTGGAAGAGTATTCCAAGGCACCGGACGTGACACGCAAGCGTTTGTATCTGGAACGGATGGAACAGATTTTGGGTGACGTCGATAAGATCATTCTAGACCCGAGCTCGAGTGGGCAAGGGCAGGGCGTTGTGCCCTATCTGCCGCTCAACGAGCTGCGCCGAAGCCCTGCAGGGGAGAGCAACTGATGCGTAAGACGACATTTATATTGCCGATCGTTTTTATCGCGATAGTCGGCGTGCTGTCCTCGATCTTCATCGTGGACGAGCGCGAGCGTGCTCTGGTTCTGCAATTTGGCCGAGTTGTCGCTGTGAAGGAAGAGCCAGGTCTGGCGTTCAAAATTCCGCTTATTCAGGAAGTGGTGCGCTATGACGACCGCATCTTGTCCATCGACGTGCAGCCGCTGGAGGTCACACCTCTGGATGATCGTCGCCTCGTGGTTGACGCTTTTGCACGTTACCGTATTTCGGATCTGAACCAGTTCCGCCAGGCGGTTGGTGTTGGCGGTATCCCGGTTGCCGAAGATCGACTGGATCGCATTTTGCGCGCCGAAACCCGCGAAGTTTTGGGTTCGGTGTCCTCGCGCGATATCCTGAGTTCCGACCGCGCCGCGCTGATGCTGCGTATCCGCAACAGTGCTATTGCCGAGGCACGTGCGCTGGGCGTCACCGTGATCGACGTACGCCTGAAAGCGACTGACCTGCCGCAAGCCAACCTTGAGGCAACGTTCGACCGGATGAAGGCCGAGCGGGAACGTGAAGCAACCGACGAACGCGCGCGTGGTAACGAGGCCGCGCAGCGGGTTCGTGCGCAGGCCGACCGAACTGTGGTTGAACTAGTTTCGGATGCGCGTCGTGAGGCTGAAATCACCCGCGGTGAGGCCGACGCCGAACGCAACGCGATCTTTGCTGAAGCCTATGGTGCCGATCCGGAGTTCTTTGAGTTTTACCGCTCACTGACGGCCTATGAGAATGCGCTGCAAGGCGGCAACAGCTCGCTGGTGTTGAGCCCGGATTCAGAGTTTTTCAATTACCTTGGATCTCCTACAGGGCGGCCTGTTCCAGCGGCTCCGGCCTCTGAATAATGGGCATGATCCTTCTGGCCTTTGGGCTGGTATTGATCGTCGAGGGGCTGGCGTATGCGCTGGCCCCTTCGCTTATCGAACGGATGCTTGAAGCCTTGCGGGACATGCCCGAGCAAGCCCGTCGTCTCGCCGGATTGTTGTGTGTGATCAGTGGGCTGATCCTGCTATGGGGGGCGCAACAGCTGGGCTTTTGATGCGGCGGTTTCACTTGCTGGTGATTTCGTTGCGATCCCGAGTTGCTCGCCGGGTCAAACTGACTACATTGGTTGGTAAGAAAGGCCGTGTACACGCGGTTTTAGCGAGAATGTCGACAAGGAGAGCTCAAGTGCAGGCGAAAGCGCGCAGTGTATCCGTCCGGTGGGACGAAGTGAGTGTTTGGTTGCGGCTGATGTGGCTGGCTTTTGCCGGTTCACTGCTTTTGCTGGCCCAATCGGCCGCGGCTCAGGCCCGAGGCGAAAGCCTGGCGCCGCTGGCAGATAAAATCAGCCCGGCGGTGGTGAACATCACAACCAGCACCCTGATCGAGGGCCAGACTGGCCCGCAGGGCATAGTGCCCGAAGGGTCCCCGTTCGAGGATTTCTTCCGCGAATTTCAGGACCGCAACGGCGGAGATGACGACAACGCGCCGAGACGCAGTAACGCGCTGGGATCGGGGTTCGTGATCTCGGAAGATGGCTTTATCGTCACAAACAACCATGTGATTGCCGAAGCTGATGAAATCCTTGTGGAATTCTTCCCCGGCGATGGTCAGCCCAAGAAAGAGCTGGCGGCCAAAGTCATCGGAACTGATGAGAAGACCGATATCGCTCTGCTCAAGGTCGAGGCTTCGGGCCCGCTAAAATACGTGAAGTTCGGCGACAGCGACGTGGCGCGCGTCGGAGACTGGGTCATTGCGATGGGCAACCCGCTAGGGCAGGGGTTCTCGGTGTCTGCCGGGATTGTGTCGGCCCGTAACCGAGCGCTGAGTGGAACCTACGACGATTACATTCAAACGGATGCGGCGATCAACCGGGGCAACTCGGGCGGGCCCTTGTTCAACATGGACGGCGAAGTGATCGGTGTGAACACTGCAATCCTGTCACCCAATGGCGGTTCGATCGGCATAGGCTTCTCGATGGCGTCGAATGTCGTCGTGAAGGTTGTCGATCAACTGCGTGAATACGGCGAGACCCGTCGCGGTTGGCTAGGGGTCCGTATTCAGGACGTAACCGAAGACATGGCCGAGGCCATGGGGTTGGAAAAACCGGGCGGAGCGCTGATCAGCGATGTGCCGGACGGCCCCGCCAAGGAAGCCGGGTTGAAGGCGGGTGACGTGATCCTCAGCTTTGACGGCGTTGAGGTGGAAGACACGCGAGCTTTGGTACGTCAGGTTGGTGAAGCAGAAGTCGGCAAGTCCGTCAGAGTGATCGTGCATCGCGATGGCGGAACGCAGACCGTACTTGTGACGCTGGGACGCCGTGAGGATGCTGAACGCGCTGACAGTGGCGAGGAGGAACCGCAGGAAGCACCGGTTGACGAAAACGCGGATATTCTTGGCCTTACGATATCCCCTCTGACTGACACCCTGCGTGCAGATCTGGGCCTGGATGCTGATGCAGACGGCCTTGTGATTACGGATGTCGATGAAGCATCTGAGGCCTATGCCAAGGGAATGCGGGCCGGTGATCTGATCACAGAAGCAGGCCAGCAAAAGGTGGAAACCATCGGAGATCTCGAAGCTCGTATGGAAGAATCGCGCGAAGCCGGTCGCAAATCTCTGCTGCTGTTGGTGCGCAGGGGCGGCGATCCGCGTTTTGTGGCGCTGAGCCTCGAGGACTAACGGAATAGGCCGAGAAAACCTCCCGGCCTTTTTCTTGGTCGCAGACCAAACCGGGCATCACCGATGCACCACAAAAAAATGAGCCATACGCAGATATTGCGTATGGCTCAGATACAGGGAGAGGTCAGTGGACAGATATCGGGGATGATTCTCTGACCTCCTACGGTAACAAACTCACCTTAGGTCAACGTGGGATCGATGTTCTGTGAACCAGATCACACCTGATCAAATAAGATCTGAATCAGCCAACTCTCGCAGGGCTTCAAAATCCTGGATCAGCAAACCCCCACGAGACGCTTCGACCATGTTGTCGCGTTTCCAGGTTGAGATGGTTTTGGATACGGCTTCGCGCGTGGCTCCGACAAATTCGGCCAACTCGCTCTGCGACAGGGTGATGCGCGCGGACGGGTCGTCCTGCAAACCCGATAGGTGCAGCAGCTTGCGAGCCAGTCGAATAGGCATGGGCAGAAAGACCTGTTCGTTCAATTGCGATCCCATCCATCGCATTCGCAATCCGGCCAGACGGATCATATCTACTGCAAGATCAGGCTGTTGCCTTATCTGATTCATAACGTCGTTGCGGCGTACGCGCAGTACACGTGACTGTTCGGCAGCCGCGATGGTCGCCGTCCGCGGTCCATTGTCGAACAATGCGATTTCACCAAAGACTTCGCCGGGGCGCATTAGGGTAAGCGTCAATTTGCGGCCGCTCATGGCCAGAAAGGAAACCTCTAACGTGCCTTCCAGAATGGCGTAGAGAGAGTCGCCCTCGTCGCCTTGTTCAAAAAGTATTTCACCTGGGGACAGAGAGATTTCGGTCGCCTGCGCCGAAAGCATTTTTCTGAGCCCGTCGGAAGCTTCGGCAAGGAAGCCGCTGGTGGGAAAGGCCGTCATGTATGCACCGATCTTGGGCAAAGTATGAGAGTGGGTGGTGGCACAACTTCCCATAGCTGAGCGCTCAAGCCAAGAATTTTGTTTGTTTTCGCTGGTCTGGCGGAAGTAAGGGCAGCTATTTTTGCTCTGGATCTTCCATATAGCGCTGAAGAATGCTGAATTGCAGCATCAGGAAGGCCATCAGCGCGATGGGAAAGCCGAAGGTCTCGATCTTGACCCACAGGTCCGTGGACATGGTGCGCCAGACGAACTCGTTTGCTGCGGCCAGAGCGGCGAAACACGCGCACAGCCGGCGCGTGAGTATCATCCAGCCTTCGTGCTTCATCGGCAGCATTTCGTCCAGAACATAGGCCAGGTAGGATTTCTTTTGCATCAGACCGATGCCGAGAATCAGGGCGAACAGTCCATAGACAAGTGTGGTTTTCATCTTGAAGAACCGCTCGTCGTTGAACCAGGCAGTTAGGCCACCAAAGAAAATCACCATGAAGGCTGTGAATATCTGCATCCGGCTGAGCTTGCCGGTCAGATACCAAAGGATACCCATTGCCCCCAGCATCAGCGGGACGAAGATTATCGTGGCGATGATAAACCCGGAATATTCGATGCCGCCGATCAGAAAGCTGTCGTCGCGCAGGCGCAGGTAGATGAAGAAGAAGGCCAGCGGGGGGCCAAGTTCCAGAACCTGTTTCAGAAACGGATTGATGTCTTTTTTGCCTGTCATCTGTACTTCCTGCTGCTTACCCGCCCATTTCAACTATTACGGCGCCAAGTGCAATCAATGCCATCAAGGCAATGCGTCTTGGACCAACGGTTTCCTTTAGCACAAGCCAGCCGATCAGCGCCGCAAAGACTGTTGAGGTTTCGCGCAGAACGGCTGCTTCACCGACCTTGTCCAGCCGGGTGGCCAGCATGATTGCCCCGAAGGACAAAGGGGCGATGATACCGCCAGCGAAGCCGCGTAACATCAGCGGACCAGGCGCAGGTCTGTGCGCCATCGCGCGCCACCTGAGAAATGCGTAGATCGGCATGGCCGCGCCGTCGATCATGAAGAACCAGGCCAGAAAGGTGAACGGATCGGTGGTAGCGCGAATGCCATAGGCGTCATAAGTGGTATACAGGGCCACAAACAGACCTGTGATGATCGCCAGTGTTAGTGCGATCCCCAGCGTATCCCTGTTGGTTTCAAGGAACCTTAAATTGTAGGCGGCCAACCCGAATATCCCTGCCAGCAACGTAGCTACGCCCAGCCATTGAACAGCCGAGAATGCTTCACCGAACAAAAGATAGGCGCCGATGACAGTGAACAGCGGACCCGTCCCGCGCACCACCGGATAGACGACGGTGTAAGAGCCTTTGGTGTATGCCATGGCCTGCAGGGTCTTGTAGGCAATGTGGATCAGCCAGACGAGTGCGAAGATCGGCCACATATGAGGTTCGGGCCATGGGACCACGAAAAAGGCGAAAGGGGCTGCCATAAGGCAATAGCAGGCGTCGATTGCACCTCGGGACAGCCACGGGTCATGCCTGCCTTTTTGCAATGCACCGAAGACCGCGTGCAGGAACGCCGCCATCAAAGCCAGCGCCAATGCCAGCTGGTGTCCGGCCTCGGTGCCTTCGAGAGAGATCAGCCAGTCGCTCAAATTCGCGGACCTTTTTCGGAGCGGAGAAGTTGGGGGGCTGTCTGCCCCCCACACCCCCCGAGGATATTTTGGGCCAGATGAAGCCTCGGATCAGCTTTTGTCGAGACCGGTGAGGGCGGCGGCGAATTCTTCCGGGTCGAAAGGGGCAAGGTCATCGATCTGTTCGCCGACGCCGATCGCGTGGATGGGCAACCCGAATTTGTCTGCCAGCGCAACAAGAACACCGCCTTTTGCCGTGCCGTCCAGCTTGGTCATGACCAGACCAGAAACGTCCGCCAGATTACGGAACGTTTCCACCTGGCTCAGCGCGTTCTGACCGGTGGTGGCGTCGAGTACGAGCAAAGTATTGTGTGGAGCGGTGTCATCAACCTTGCGGATGACGCGAACGATTTTGGCCAGTTCCTCCATCAGGTCGGTGCGGTTTTGCAGGCGGCCTGCAGTATCAATCATCAGCAGATCGGCGCCCTCTGCCTGTGCACGGGTCAGCGCATCAAAGGCAAGGCTAGCGGGATCCGAGCCTTCGGGTGCAGTCAGAACCGGAACTCCGGCGCGATCACCCCAGACCTGCAACTGTTCTACGGCCGCAGCGCGGAAGGTGTCGCCGGCGGCGATGATGACCTTTTTGCCGGCCTCTTTGAACTGGCTTGCCAGTTTTCCAATTGTCGTGGTCTTGCCTGAGCCGTTGACGCCGACGACCAGCACCACTTGTGGCCGTTTGGGATAGATCGGCAGAGGTTTGGCCACAGGCTCCATCACGCGGGCGACTTCCTGGGACAGAAGTTGCTTGATCTCTGTGGTCGACAGTTTGCGGCCAAAGCGGCCTTCAGCCATGTTCGACGTGACACGTAAGGCCGTGTCGACGCCCATGTCCGAGGCGATCAACAGCTCCTCCAGCTGCTCCAGCATGTCATCATCCAGTGTGCGGCGCATTTCCGTGACGGCGCCTCGATTGAACAGGCGGTTCAGGATACCTTTGGATTCAGGGATTTCCGGAGGTGGAGCGACGGGGGTGGGGTCAGCCGGGATCGGCGTGGGCGGTTCAACTGGTTGCGGGGCCGGGGCTGGGTCCGGTACTTCAGGGACTGGTTGCGGTTCGGGTTGTGGTTCAGGGATCAGCGGGTCGGGAGCCGTAGTTTCCTCGCCACCATCCTCGACGATGGCTTCCAGCCCCTCTTCAAGACGAGATGAGGATTTGAACAGCTTGTCCTTTAGCTTTGAGAAAAACGCCATACTTGGTCTCCACAGGTGTTCCCTTCACCTAATGCGGATTTGCGGCAGTTGCAAAGGGTCACGCGAACGCAAGGACAAAGCCGAATTGCGCGCCCCAGTAGAGGGGCCACACCAGATAAGGCGTTACCTTGAGGGCAGGGTGGTTCGGCGGCAGCAGAAACTTCTCGGTTGCGAGGATCAGATCTGAGGCGATGAAGCCCATGGCAGCGGGAAAGGCCCACCGCAGCGGGCCAATATCCGGCAGTGCCAGCACAGTGATCCCCATTCCAAGAATGATCGGGATATAGGCCAGAACGGGCCCTTTCAGGTCTCCGGCGCGGGGCGCAAGCATTGTGGCCATGATGATGCCAAGAATGATCAACGACCATACAATCGCTGGTGCGTTCCAAATCAGCGCAACGGAACTGGTCGGATGAGACAGGAACAGAGCGATATAGGCCAGATGCCCGGCGGCAAAAGCGGCGATGCCCGCCATGAACGTGGCATCTGTTTCGCGTGACAGGATTGCGTCGCCGAACGCGCACAGAGCGAGCGCAAGAACCAACAGCCAAGGCCCACCGTGCAAGACGGCTATGACCGCCAACAGGACGACTGAAGCGGTTTTCAGCACGGTGCGCAAAGATCCGGCAGGTCGGGAGGTCAGTGGCAGATAACCAAGGGCGCAGCCAAAGGCGATCCAGAACAGTATGGTTGTCATGTCTTCTCCTCGCCGGTTCAGAATAATCTGATCTTGGACGTGGCGTGAAATCAACCGCTTACGTTGAGTTAAGCGCCTTGTGATGACCCCGATCCAACAGGCGAATGGCGTGACCGGACCGCTTCTGACAAAATGGAGACATGTTCAGATCCATGATGATTCTCGCAACCTTTGCCGCACAATCCGTGGCGGCACAAACGCCTTTGTCGGGCCCGGAATTCGACAAGTATACGCGGGGAAAAACTCTTTTTTACGGGTTCGACGGGCAGGTTTACGGGGTTGAACGGTACCTTCCGAACCGTCGTGTGATCTGGTCTTTTCTCGACGGGAATTGCAAGGAAGGTATCTGGTACCAGCGGGATGAGCAGATTTGTTTCCTCTACGAAGACAGGCTGGATCCGCAATGTTGGGTCTTTACCCAATCAGGTGGCGGACTGATCGCGCAGTTCGAGGGTAATCCGCAAGCGACCGAACTGTATGAGGCAGAGGATCTTGGGGAGGAAATGGTATGCTACGGGCCCGACGTTGGTGTTTGATCAGCTTCGGCGCAGCTCCTCGTAGCTGATCATGACATGGGTCTGGTAAGCTGGCCCTTCGGTCAGCCATAGTAACGGCGCAAATTGGGCAGTGATGTACGTGATATTTCGATGTCATAGTAGCGGTAGAGAACGTGTCCCAACTGGAGATCGGCCAAAGTCAGACAAGAGCCGCACAGGAACGCCTGTTCAGGCAGTTGCGCATTGGCGATTACCAGCGTGCTTTCAAGCGCTGTCACGGCTTTTTTGATTGCATGGTGGTCGCGCTCTGCCTCCGGTGTCCGCACGATCCGCCAGAAAACAGGTGCCGTGAATGCCATCGCGACGTTGATCTTGGCCCATTCCGCCCACTTGTCCACTTCGGCTTGCCGGGTCGGGTCGCGTGGCCAGAAATCACCCTCACCCTACGCGGAGGCCAGATACCGCAGGATTGGCCCGTCTCCCAAAGCGGGGGCGTTCGCTATCCTGTATCATCGGGATGGTGCCGTTTGGGTTCAGTTTGCGAAAGCCATTCGTGTTCAGCCCGCCGAACCTGTGCCCCACATCGTGGCATTGAAAACCTAGCGCCAGCTCACCCACGCACCACATCAGCGCCTGTGCATTCGATGATGTTTTTCGGCCACAGATGGTCTGCATGGCCTAGAACAGCGATCCTTGATCCGGGGCGTCCGGTTTGGGTTTCTTCGAAGACGGTTTCGCGGCCGCGCCGGTGCTGAGAATGCCATCGGCGAATTCGATCTCAAGCGCCGTTTGTTTGGCGGCCTGAGCTTTGGTGGTGATCACATTCCCCTCGGCCCGGACGACCGCGTATCCGCGGTCCAAAGTGGCCTTGTAACTCAACGTCTCGCGCAGGCGATCCGTCGCTTCGAGTTGCTGTTTGAGGCGGTCCAGTCGCGTGGTTTGGGCCGTATGCATTCGATCGCCAAAACGATTGAGGTTTTGCCGCTGCTGGCCGATTTCCTTTTGGATTGGTCGCAGGGACAGGCGCGAGGACAGGTTGTACAGTGATTCCCGTCGTGCAGATACCAGACTGCGCAGGGTTGAGGGGCGCAGATGGGCAGACAGTTCCACCACTTGAAGGCGACGGTTCTGCACCCCGCGTATCAAGGCGGGTGTGAGGCGATCTGCAATCAAATCAAGACGTTGTCTCGGAGAGTTCAACAGACTGTCCGGGCGCGGAAGCGCGCGGGACAGATCGCGCAGCCTTTGCGTTCGGCGTTGGACTGCGTCAGTTGCGGCCCGTGACAAGCGTGCGCCTTGCTCGCCAGTCCAGGCGAGCAACTCCATGCGGACGGGGACGGCCAGTTCGGCGGCTGCGGTGGGCGTTGGAGCGCGCTGGTCCGAGACGAAATCTATCAGGGTGGTATCGGTCTCGTGCCCAACGGCCGAGATCAACGGTATGTCCGACGCGGCGGCGGCGCGCGCGACGATCTCTTCATTGAAACCCCAGAGATCTTCGATTGATCCGCCGCCGCGGGCCACGATGATTAGATCGGGCCGGGGCAACGCGCCGCCGGGTGTCAATTGGTTGAAGCCTTCGATGGCGCGGGCAACCTCAGAAGCGCAGTTTGCTCCTTGTACGGCCACGGGCCAGATCAGCACCTTGCGTGGGAACCTGTCCCTGAGTCGATGCAGAATGTCGCGGATTACTGCGCCTGAGGGGGATGTGACCACGCCAATAACCTGTGGCAGGTACGGCAGGGGTTTTTTGCGTTCGGGCGCGAATAATCCTTCGACCTCAAGCTGCTTCTTGCGCTTTTCCAGCAACGCCATCAGCGCGCCCTGACCAGCGACGGAAACCTCGTCGACGTTCAGGTTGTATTTGGATTGTGCCCCAAAAGCGGTAAGGCGACCGGTGACGACGACCTCCAACCCTTCTTCCGGCACAACGGACAGACCTGCAACCTGCCCTTTCCAGGTGGTGCAGGCCAAAACGTTCCGGTCATCCTTGATGTCATAATAAAGGTGCCCGGATCGCGCCTTGAACACGCGCCCAACCTCACCCCGGACGCGGATTCGCCCGAACGAACCTTCGAGCGTCCGTTTCACCTCACCGGAAATTTCGGACACTGTGTATTCAGGGGTGTTTTGGCCCGGAATCAGGTCATCAAGCAGGTCGGACATTTCAGCGCCTTGTTTCAAATGCTCACCCAGCTTAGAACGCCGCGCAGGCAAGGCCAAGCAGATCGGAGAGCTTTCATGAATATCCTCATTCTCGGCAGCGGAGGGCGCGAACACAGCCTGGCATGGGCAATGCTGCAAAACCCCAAATGTGACCGCCTGATCGTTGCGCCGGGGAATGCGGGGATCGCTCAGATCGCTGACTGTGCCACTCTTGATATTGAAAACGGCGGTGCTGTTGTCAGCTTTGCCGAAGAAAACGCGATTGATTTCGTGATTGTCGGGCCCGAGGCGCCTTTGGCGACCGGTGTGGCTGATCGCTTGCGCGAAGCCGGAGTTCTGGTTTTTGGGCCCTCAGCCGAGGCAGCGAAGCTGGAAGCGTCGAAAAGCTTCACCAAAGAAATCTGTGACGCGGCCAAAGCCCCCACTGCAGCCTATGCCCGTTTCACCGAGGCAGAGCCTGCCAAAGCTTATATCCGCGAACAGGGCGCGCCAATTGTGGTCAAGGCCGATGGGCTGGCCGCAGGCAAGGGCGTGATCGTTGCGATGGACGAAAAGACCGCACTGGACGCCATTGACGACATGTTCGGCGGTGCTTTCGGCGGTGCGGGCGCGGAAGTCGTGATTGAAGAGTTCATGGATGGCGAAGAAGCCTCGCTGTTCGTTCTGTGCGATGGAGAGAACATTCTCTCTGTCGGCACGGCCCAGGATCACAAACGGGTAGGTGAAGGCGATACTGGCCTGAACACCGGCGGAATGGGGGCGTATTCTCCGGCGCCGGTTCTAAGTGAACAAGTAGAAGCGCGCGCGATGGAAGAGATCGTGCGCCCTACGATCGCCGAGATGAAGCGCCGGGGAACACCGTTTCAGGGGGTTCTTTATGCAGGGTTGATGATCAAGGATGGGCAGCCAAGGCTGGTTGAATACAACGTCCGCTTCGGTGACCCGGAATGTCAGGTGTTGATGATGCGTATGGGCGCGCAAGCGATGGACCTGATGCACGCCGCTGCCGAAGGCAGGTTGGATGAGGTGCGGGTGAATTGGGCGGATGACCATGCCATCACGGTCGTGATGGCGGCGAATGGCTACCCTGGCGCTTTTGAGAAAGGCACTGCGATCAAAGGGTTGAATGCGCTGCCTGAAGACAGCCGAAACATGGTATTCCACGCGGGAACGAAGACTGTGGAAGGGCAGGTTGTGGCCTCGGGCGGGCGTGTCCTGAACGTGACCGCGCGTGGAAACACGCTGAAGGAGGCGCGCGACCGGGCCTATGAAATGGTTGAAGGTGTGGATTGGCCTGAAGGGTTTTATCGGCGCGATATCGGATGGCGTGCATTGGATGGTTGACGGGATAGGGGGCGCTGCCAAGCCGTCGATTGCACTTTTGTATGGCACTACCTCGCACTTGACAGCTTGGGCCAAAGCTGTGTTCGCCAAGATGTCCGGGACCGTTTCAGGTGTTTGCCATTCCAGATGGAGTCGCGGTGGAATCCCGAACTAATACACTGAGTTCGTAATTTGTCGCCGTTGTACCCGCGCTTTTTCCAGTAACGGCGTCCGCTATTTGCTTTGCGGCCAAAGCTCCAATTCGTTTGGCCGGAATGCGGATGGTGGAGAGTGACGGTTCGATCTCTCCCGATCCTTTGAAATCGCCGATCCCCATTATTGAAAGTTCTCCAGGCACAGCAATGCCCAAGTGTTTCGCGGCATAAAGCACGCCTTGAGCAATAATGTCATTCCCGCACAAAATGGCACTGGGGCGCGGAGACTTCCCCAACAATGACAGGCTAGCGCGTTTTGAGTCCGCAATGCTGTAGGGGGCCTGCAGTTGCCACTCTTCCGGCACCTTGATCTTTTTCCGCCGCAGCTCTGAAAGAGCTCCGTGCAACCGATCGTGAGCTCGGTCGTTTCCAGCAAGGTCGGGAAAGACAAGGCCGATGTCGCGGTGGCCGAGATCCAACAGGTGACACGCGGCCAAGCGGCCAGCCTCTGAATTTTGAACCCCTACGCAAGACAATCGTGCGTTGTCGGCATAGTTCCAGATTGCAACAGTTGGCACCCCCTGCTGTTCGATTAGTTGATGGGTGGCGTCCGAGTGTTCCAACCCGATAAGCGCCAGCCCATCGACACGGTGTTCCATCAGTTTGCGCAGCATTTTGTATTCGCGATCCAAATCGAAACCGTGAGATGCAATAAGCATCGTGAAACCGTACTGATCCAGCCCATCAGAGAAGGACTGGATCAATTCGGCAAAGATAGCGTTGTCAATTGTTGGCACGACCAGTCCGATGGTGCCACTGCGCCGCCCATGCATCACCTGCGCCGCGCGATTGCGAATATAGCCCAGTTTCTGCACCGCTCGATCAATCTTCTTGCGAGTCGCCGGTTTGAGAAGATCAGGGTGATTGAAGCTTCGCGAGACCGTCGAGATGGAAACCCCTGCCGCTTTCGCAACAGCGACGATATCAGGTTTATCTTTTTGTTTTCGGGCCATTATTCACACTTCTTCGGCTAAAAAATGAAAACATTTGCAAAACTATTTTCATCTCTTAGCCTGTGATGTCAACGTGAGAAAACCATCAGGTGGAACTTTGGAATTCCTATATTACTTCGGAGATGTCTTCACACCGATCTCTTTTGGCTTGTTGCTTTTGGGGACGATTGGTGGGCTGATTTTGGGGGCAACCCCCGGACTATCACCGACAATGGCAGTGGCCCTTTTAATCCCCTTCACCTTCCACCTGGCACCCGTTCAGGGACTGATCCTTTTGGGAGCGGCCTATACATCCACAGTGGCAGGTGGCGCGGTCAGCGCCATCCTTCTTAAAATTCCCGGTGCACCTGCAAACATCGCAACGACGTTGGACGGTCA
Source organism: Ruegeria sp. YTSC106 (assembly GCF_059609765.1). NCBI lineage: Bacteria > Pseudomonadati > Pseudomonadota > Alphaproteobacteria > Rhodobacterales > Roseobacteraceae > Ruegeria > Ruegeria sp. YTSC106. The sequence goes on along the minus strand of NZ_JBXWMI010000004.1, from coordinate 68,755 downwards.
CACCATGGCCAAGCAAGGCAAAGGGGCGCAAGCGTTGCAGCTCAGCTTCCTAGCTTCGGCAGTCGGGGGCGTGATTGGTGTTCTGCTGTTGATCTTCCTGACACCCGTACTGGCGCAATGGGCGCTGGCATTCGGTCCCAGTCACCTGTTCTGGCTCGCCATCCTTGGCGTCACTGTAATCGGTTCGCTGGACAGCGCTTCGGTGGTGAAGGGCCTTCTGTCCGGTTGCATCGGCCTCTGGCTTGCGACCATCGGATTTGACGACATCATGGGCGCGCAGCGGTTTATTTTTCACCCAGCATTGGGTGGCGGTATCAACATCATTGCGGCGCTCATCGGGTTGTTTGCCATTCCTCAAGTACTGACCATGTTCGCAAAAGGCCGCAAAGCAGCAAATGCTGAAGTGATCGAGGTCGAGAAACATTCGATCATGGATGCGGTGCGCGAGCTTCTGCGCCGCCCTCGCGCCCTTAGCATTGGTACCATCACAGGTTCGGTCATTGGGCTTATCCCAGGCGTCGGAGGTCAAATCGCAGGTCTTGTCGCCTATGACCAAACCAAAAAGTTCAGCCCGGAACGCGATAAATTTGGCAAGGGCCACAGTGAAGGTGTGATCGCAGCAGAAAGCGCGAACAACGCCATGGTCGGCCCAAGCCTTGTGCCACTTCTGACGCTGTCGATCCCTGGTTCGCCCACGGCAGCAGTGCTGCTGGGTGGTCTGCTGATCCACGGAATTTTTCCGGGCACCGATCTCTTTGACAATCATCCGGATGTGGCGTGGACCTTTACCAACTCGATGCTGATCGGTCAGGTGCTCATGTGCATCTTCGGCCTTTATGTGGCTGGCCTTGCCGCCCGGGTTGCACAGGTGCCGCAAAGCGTCATGGCGGCCGTTGTTCTGGGGCTCGCCGTCTTCGGCAGCTACTCGGTCCAGTCCAGCATGGGCGACGTTTACGTCATGGCCGCATTGGGCGTTATGATGTACTTCCTTGAACGCTTCGGCTTCTCGCCCGCGCCGCTGGTGCTTGGCCTGATCCTTGGCCCGATTGCCGAAGCAAATTTCATCCAAGGGTCAATGATTGCCGGAGCCACTGACGGGATGGCGAGCTATTTCCTGACTGGCACGCTGAACATCGTCCTAATTGCCATCGTGATTGCATCAATTGCTTATTCAGTCTGGATGGAACTTCGCAGCCGTCGCTACACCTCTAAAGAGGAGATCATGGGATGAGCCAAATCAGTCTTCCACGCGTTCAACACATTGTGGCGTCCGGCATTATTGCGGCGGTCGGGATGTGGGTGGCATGGGTAAGCTATACGCAACAGCCTGCCGAAGCCTTCCTGTTTCCGCGTTTGATTTCGACCGTCTTCGTCGTCTTGGCATTGTGGACATTCGTCAAAGCGATCCTTGGTTGGACAAAGGTGGGAAATGGCGTTTCGCGCAAAGATTTCGTGTGGCTTCTGCCAGGCCTGACCATCGCGCTTGTCTACATTTTCTGGGCCGCCAAGGCGTTGGGTTTCTACACCGCGGGTACGATCACGTTTTTCTTGCTTCTCAGCTTCTACGACCCGGCGCCACATGATGAAGCCAAGACCTGGGTCAAGCGCGTGATCATCACCGCAGGGTTTCTGGCGGTGATGTACGGGCTCTTTGCCCTGCTGCTCAAAGTCTACACACCGCGAGAGATATTTTTCTGAAAAAGACCGCGCAAAGCGGCGATCAAAAATCCAAGGGAGGATCTAACATGAAACATTTACTGGCAGGCGCCGCGTTGGCGCTAATGTCCCTGACCGGTGGCATGGCCATCGCCGAGGATTACCCGGAACGCCCCATCATGATGATGGTCAGCTATGGTGCTGGCGGGGCCACTGACTTCCAGGCCCGCATTGTCACCATGACGGCAGGCAATGAAGATGCGCTTGGTATGCCCATTGCGATCATCAACAAACCCGGCGCTGGTGGGCGGGTTGGCTGGAACTGGTTTGCAACCCAGGCCGAGGCTGATGGCTATACGCTCGGGGCATACAACATTCCGCATTTCATTGCGCAGTCGATTAAGGGCGGTGTCGAATACTCGGCGGACAGCTTTGAACCGATCGCCAACTGGGGCGCTGACCCCGCGGTATTTGTGGTGGCCAAGGACAGCCCGTTCAACTCCATGGAGGACGTGGTCACCTACGCCAAGGAAAACCCCGGGAAACTGACGTTCTCTGGGGCAGGTCTGTTTGTTGGACACCACATTGCCGCCTTGCAACTTGAGAAAGAAGCAGGTGTTAAAATGGCATATATCCCGACCAAAGGCGGCGGTGCGGCAGCAATGAAAGCTGTGATAGCGGGTGACGTCATGGGCGGCGTGAATAATCTGTCAGACGCATTCCGTGCACAGGAAGCGGGCAACGTCAAAATCCTTGGCGTGTTTGATCTGGAACGCAATGAGTTCTTGCCTGACGTCCCGACGTTAAAAGAGCAGGGCTTTGACATCGACAACGCCAGCGTGAACTTCCGCGGTGTCATGGTGCCCAAAGGAACGCCGCCAGAGGTCATCGACAAACTGGCCGCAACCGTACCCGAGATGTTCAAGAACTCGCGTGTGGCGGGCAAAATGAAAGCAGGCGGTTCGCCCATGCACATTATGACCCGTGAAGAGGTTCAGGAAATGTGGGCTGCGCGTCAGGAAACACTGAAAGAGCTTCTGGCAGGTCTTTAACGAGTGGCAGAGTAATGGATAGGGCGACCCGCGCCCTATCCTCTTCCATAGGAATTTCGCGATGAATGCACATGATGATATTGCTCAATTGAGCACAGTTGTGGCTCGAGCGCGCGCCGCTCAGAAAGCTTACGAGACGGGTGCTAACCAAAGGCGCTATGACCGCGCAGCCGAAGCTGCCGCTTGGGCGATTATGGAGCCTTCTCGCAATCGGGCTTTGGCCGAACTTGCGGTCGCGACAACCGGGCTTGGCAATGTGCCCGACAAGATCATCAAGAACCATCGCAAGACACTTGGCTTGATGCGCGACATCAAGGGCGTGAAAACGCACGGGATTATCAGCAACGACGCCTCCACCGGCATCACCGAAATCGCGCGCCCCATCGGGGTGGTGGGCGCTGTGGTGCCCTCGACCAACCCTGCAGCCACGCCTGCCAACAACATCATTAACGCATTGAAGTGTGGCAACGCGGTGGTTGTTGCCCCTTCGCCCAAAGGTGTGGCCAGCTGCGAGTTGCTTTTGTCCAACGTTCATGCCGAATTTGACAAGCTGGGGCTGAATCATGATCTGGTTCAGATGGTCCCAGCGCCCGGCTCCAAGGTCAAAACTCAGGCCATGATGGAGCTGTGCGACCGGGTGATTTGCACAGGCAGCCAGAACAATGTCCATCGCGCCCAGACCTGCGGTACACCCGCTGTAGCCGTGGGCGCAGGCAACGTTACGGTTATCGTTGACGAGACCGCCGACCTGGAGGCTGCTGCTCAGAAAATTACCGCTTCCAAGACGTTCGACAACGCAACTTCTTGTTCGTCTGAAAACTCGATGATCGTTGTGGACGCGATCTATGAGGATTTCATTGCGGCGCTCGCCAATGAAGGTGGGGCGCTGGTGGAAGACGAAGCTCAGATTGTTTCGAAGCTTTGGCCCGACGGCCATCTGAACCGGGAAGTCATCGCGCAGGATGCCGACAAGATGATTGCGGCGTTAGGTCTGACTGATCAGGTGCCCGAAGACACAAAGTTCCTTGCGGTCGAAACCAAAGGCATCGGCCCGGATCATCCGCTGTCCGGCGAAAAGCTAAGCCGCGTTGCCGCGCTTTACCGCGCGAAGGACTACGAGGACGCGCGAGCTATCGCGGCGCGCATTCTGGACTATCAAGGGGCAGGACATTCCATCGGCATTCACACCGCAGATGACGCGCGCGCGGTGGCATTGGGTGCCTTGATGCCAACCTGCCGTGTCATCGTCAATCAGGCGCACACTTTCGCGACCGGTGGCTCATTCAACAACGGCATGCCCTTCTCGCTTTCGATGGGATGCGGCAGTTGGGGGGGCAATGCGATTGATGAGAACCTGCATTGGAAGCACTTCATTCAAACCACCAAGATCGTTCGGGAAATTCCACCTATCGAACCCACCGTCGAAGACATCTTCGCAGATTACTGGGCGGATGCAGGGGAATGAAGGTGGATGATCATACGCCGCCAAACGGCACCGTCCGCGACTGGCTAGATGACCGGGCAAGCACCGACGGTGATCGCGACGCCTATTTGTTTTTTGACGGCGAACCTGCGCTGACCTGGTCGGATTTGCAGAGCAAAGCAAAACAACTTGCGGAACAATTGACGGCGTTGGGACTGAATAAAGGGACGAGCGTCGCAATCCTGCAGCCAAACGGTCGCAAGGCAATCGAATGCCTTTACGGAGTGCTTTACGGCGGGTTCCGTGCGACGGTGATCAACCTCGTCGCGGGAGACGAGGCTATAGGATATGCGCTGGATCACTGTGAAGCGCGCATTGCACTTGTCGGCGAGGCCCAGGTCAATTTGTTCGAAAGGGTAAGCCCGACGAGAATGTCTCGGCTCACAGAAGCCGGTGACAACAAAGCCCCGGTATTACACCGGCTTGAGCCTGCAGACGACGCACTGCTAATGTACACATCGGGGACAACCGGACGCCCCAAAGGTGTCGTGCACAGCCACGCGAGCTTGTTGGCAGGCGGTTGGACACCAACCGTGGCCCACAGGTTGACGCCAAGCGATCGCGGTCTCTGCGTATTGCCAATTTACCACATCAACGGCTTGTGCGTAACGGTCATAAGCGCATTGGTCTCTGGCGGATCATTGGCGGTGGCCGAGAAGTTTTCAACCAGCAAGTTTTGGGACCAGTGCGAAGAGGCGAAGGCGACATGGTTCTCTGTCGTGCCGACAATCATCTCGCACCTGCTCCACTCTGACATAACCCCGTCATCCAACACCCGGGATCGGTTACGCTTCGGCCGTTCAGCGTCATCCCCGCTTGCACCCGATGTGCAAACTGCATTCGAAGCCCGTTTCGAAGTGCCGATTGTTGAAACCATGGGCCTGACCGAAACCGCCGCCCAGATACTATCGAACCCATTGCCGCCGGGCATTCGCAAAATTGGCTCACCGGGCAAGGCGTTTGGCAATGAGGCATGCATCCTGTCGCCTGATCTGATTCCCCTACCACCTCATCTGCAAGGCGAGATCGCTGTGCGTGGACCAAATGTCATGCGCGAGTATCTCAAGAACCCCGACGCAACCGGCGAAACCTTCACCTCGGACGGGTGGCTTCGAACAGGTGACTTGGGCCATATCGACAACGACGGGTATTTCTTTGTCACCGGTCGACTGAAGGAACTGATTATCAAGGGTGGGGAAAACATTGCCCCTCGTGAAATCGACGAAGCACTGTATTCGCATCCTGACGTAATTGAAGCCGCCGCTTTTGCTCGCCCGTGCAAAACTTATGGTGAACGTGTGGAGGCGGCCGTTAAATTGTGTGATGGCTCCACGTTGTCGTCCGAACAACTTGTCGAGATTTGTGTCCAAAAGCTCGGCGCGTTCAAATCTCCAGACACGGTTTATTTACTGGAAGAATTGCCGAAAGGCCCATCCGGTAAGATCCAAAGGATCAAACTGCCTGAGATGACGCGGTGAGGGTTGAATTCTCGACATAAGTAAGCATCGAGTAGAACGAGTTGTGATGAGGCGCGCACAACTCATTTCAACCTGCCGCCGTTCGGGACTATGAGGGCGGTCTGCGAAAGTTAGCTGACATTCAGACAGACAATGCGAATATCAGCTTCGTCCGCAAAGTAGACGTTCAAGCAAGTTGCAGCGAACGACCGCATTGAGCCCGAAGCAGACGATTTCTTCGCAATGATCGCCAGAGTTAATCTAGCTTTCAGTTTTTAGTTGAACGGACCCCGCCCGGTCCGGAAACACCTCGCGGCTTTCAGTCGACATTAGATGAGCTAGCCAACGATATTCACTGTCTCACAATCCTCTTTATGACCGCATCGCTGGTCTAAAACAGACCCAGCGTGCTTGCAACGTAGCTGCTGATCCATCATCCTCACATAAGAAACGTTGGTGTTTGCGTTGTCAGCTTTTGGTCCGGTGTGGCGAATGCAAATCCAAAACGAATTGCAACGCGGAGGACGATCTATGCCGATTTCAAAAAAACCTTGGACGCGGCGAATAGGTGCGTTCGCAGTACTGACCTTTGCAACTGGAATTGGTCACAGCTCAACTGCTCAGGTGCAAGATGTGCTTCCCGCAAAAGAAGATGTGACGGCCAATTTCGAAACCGACCACTTTTCACCTTATGCAGGACGGAATTTCCCGACTCGGGTATTGTGGGGTGACACGCACTTGCACACGGAAGTTTCGGTGGACGCTGGAACAATGACCCGTATGAGCCAAGAGGAGGCGTTCAGGTTTGCTCGCGGTGAAGAGGTCACTACAACTCATGGACTTAAAGCAAAGCTAGGACGCCCGCTGGATTGGCTGGTAATAGCGGATCACGCTGAAATGTATGGGCTGATGCCTCAGCTTCTCTCTGGTGACCCGGACTTGCTATCACAACCACAAGCCAAGGCATGGTATGATGAATTGGTCACAAATGACCCTGATCGGATCTTCGCAACGGCTATGGAGATCGTTGCGTCTCTTTCTCAACCGACTCCACCTTTCGAAGGCACTAAGGCCGTAAAAAACGCTTGGAGAAAGTACACAGCATTGGCGGAGCGCTACAATGAACCGGGCGTTTTTTCGGCTCTCATTGGATATGAGTGGACCTCACAGGGAGGCGATAACATTCATCGCAACGTGATATTCCGCGATGGTGCCGACATGGCAAACGCTGTTGTCCCTTACTCCCAGTTTGACAGTCAGAATCCTGAGGACTTATGGGCGCATTTGGCTGAGTACGAAAATCGCACCGGCGGTGATGTGCTCGCCATTCCACATAACGGCAACCTCAGCAACGGCCGCTTGTTTAGCGTTTCAAACTTTGATGGAACGCCTCTCACAGCGGAAATGGCCACCTTACGTGCACGGTTTGAACCGGTCATTGAGACTACACAAATCAAAGGCGACAGCGAGGCCCACCCATTTCTATCTCCCGACGACGAGTTCGCGGATTTCGACACGTGGGATGCGTCAAATCTCAACGGTACGCAAGCCAAGACACTAGATATGTTGCAGTATGAATACTCCCGTGAGGCCTATAAAACCGGTCTAATGTTGGAAGATACAATTGGTATTAACCCCTACAAGGTTGGCCAAATTGGATCCACCGACGCGCATACCGGTATGGCTGCGGTCGAAGAAGAGAACTTTTTTGGCAAACACTCTGGTGTAGAGCCAGAGCCAAATAGGTGGGAGCACGTGGTCATCGAAGCCCCAAACCCGGAGTTTACTATTTATGGGTGGCAACAAGCTTCGGGTGGATATGCCGCTGTCTGGGCAACCGAAAATACGCGTGAGGCGATTTTTGACGCCTTGGAAAGACGTGAAGTATACGGAACCACCGGATCGCGAATAATGTTGCGCTTTTTCGGTGGATGGAACTTCGAGGAAGAAGACGCAAACTCGCGCCTTCCCGCTGATATCGGTTATGCGAAAGGTGTACCAATGGGCGCCGATTTGCCCAAGCGTTCAGACAACGGCGTGCCAAACTTCCTCGTTGCTGCGCTGAAAGATCCTTTCAGCGGCAACCTTGATCGTGTGCAGATTGTGAAAGGCTGGTTAAATGATGACGGGACGCGTGGCGAAAAGGTCTACGATGTGGCCTGGAGCGACGACCGACAACTTGGCGCTGACGGTAAGCTGCCGTTAGTTGGCAACACAGTAGACGTAGCAAATGCAACTTGGACCAATACCATTGGATCGCCTGAGTTGCTTGGCTTCTGGCAAGACCCTGATTTTGACCCAAGCCGAAGAGCTTTTTACTATGTTAGGGTGTTAGAAATACCAACTCCACGATGGACCGCGTATGAAGCAAAACGCTTTGAAGTTCAGATGACAAACGACGTGCCTATGGTTACAACCGAACGGGCTTATTCCTCACCGATTTGGTATACTCCGGGCGGTCAATAAACGCAGCGAACCTTCTCCAATGCGCAGCTGGCTGCTGTTTAATCAAATGTTTGCGCGATCCGATAGATGCGTTTTAAGAGCTGTATTCCAATGGCTGCTTTGTCCCGCATGCGAGACGTTGCACAGAGACGCAGAGATTGTCCGGATTGGATTTCGGCCGATTTGAGTGATTTGAACGTCCGCTTTCGAGAAATCGCGCTGTAGTGCCGCTACTCGTTCCAACTTTTGGTGGGCTCGCGACCACCAAACTCGCCGCATGAGCAAAAGGCGGCTTCGTCCGCAATGCGGACATTGGGAGGAATTCACCCAACGTCAGCTTCGAGCCGAAAGGGTCCAATGCTGCGCGATTAACGAAGGTCAGCTTGACGAGGCAAAGCGCCAAACGTTTGCCAGTCGAATATTGAACATAGGCGCGCAGCTATACTCATGCTATTTTTAGGAAGGATTTGTAGGACGGGAAGCTGTTGGACCGCCAGCACTCAAAAGAGATTGACCGTGTCTTAAGCGGGTTCGATACAGGGCGAGACCGACTTGTCGCGGATAGCTGGCAGCGCTGTGTTGAAACCTATGGAATGGATCCCTCACGACAGGAACCAGCGCACATCCTCCCGGACACCAAATTCCGTGAACATCTGGAACAATCCGAACGTCTGATCGCAACGGCGCGTTCGGGGCTGCAATCCCTGTTTGCGCAGGTGGCAGGGCAGAACTACGTCCTGCTGCTTGCGGATGCAGATGGTGTCTGCGTCGATTTCTTTGGCGACCGAAACTTCGAGGACGAGCTCAGAACAGCGGGTCTTCATCTAGGATTCAAGTGGACGGAAGAGTTGGCAGGAACGAACGGGGTGGGGTCGTGTATCGTTACAGGTCAGCCGGTTACGATTCATCAAGGCGATCATTTTTCAATCACGCATACGCCGCTGTCTTGTACGGCAGCACCTATTTTTGACACCAAAGGTGGACTTGCGGCTGTTCTGGATGTGTCTTTGTTGCGTGGACCCTCGCCTAAGGCATCGCAGAATCTGGCCATGACATTGGTGACGAATTCCGCACGTCGCGTCGAGATGGCAAACCTGATGGCATCGACCCGGCGCGATTGGGTCCTGCGCTTTTCTGCCAGCCCCGAATTTCTTGAGGTCGATCCTGAAGCGGCGGTTGCAGTGGACGGAGGCGGCAAGATCATCGGTATGACTTCGGGGGCCCGATGTGCACTGGACCCGGACGGTTCGGGCCACCTGATCGGGTCGCAATTGCAGGACTGGCTTGAAATCAGTGTTGATGACATGCCCGAATTCATGCGCGGTAGACCGTCCGAAGACCGCGTTCTACACCTCAAGGATGGGCGCGCGCTCTATGGTCATGCCGTTGCGCCACAGACGCCGCAGATGACGGCAGCCCTGCGCAAACGCGAACAGGTTCTGCCTGGTGCCCTTGGCAGCTTTGCGGGGCCGGATGTGGGCCTTCAGCAACTTTTGAACAAGGCTGCCCGACTTGCGCCGACAAATCTGCCGCTTTTACTGACCGGTGAAAGCGGGACGGGCAAAACCAAGCTGGCGCGCGCGATCCATATGGCCGATCCCGCGACACAGGATTTCCACACCGTGATCTGCTGCGACACTCCGACATTCAGCTTCTGCCATGCTATCGAACCTGGCACACTGTTCCTGCGCGGCGTTGAAGACCTAAGCGAGCCTGCGCAGGCCTCTCTTTTGGCAGTGCTTGAGCGGCGCGCTGATCTGAGGATCATCGCCTCATGCCGGCAGCCCCCGGCAGGATTGCAGGGCGGTCTGCGTGAAGATCTGCTTCACCGGATTGCGGGGGCCACATTGTCTCTGCCGCCTTTGCGCCACCGTGCGGATTTGGATTGGCTAATTGATCGTCTGCTCCGACGGTTTGCCAGCCATGATATTCGCCTGTCGACCGCTGCCCGCGCCGATTTGAAATCACGGTTGTGGCGCGGAAATATTCGTGAACTGGAACATCTACTGCAAAGTTCGGTCGCCCTGTGTGGGGACAACATCATCGACTTAACGGATTTGCCCGCCCCGGCGCTCGCCCCTACGCAAAAGCAGGAATCAGATGATCTGGAAACACTTTTGCGTGCTTGCGATTGGAACATGTCTCAACTGGCAAGGCGCCTTGGTGTGAACCGATCGACGATCCTGCGCCGTATGCGAAAAGCCGGGCTTAAACCGCCCGCTTAAACGAACACGTACCCGTGTTGCGCCCTTGTTGCGCGCGCAACAAGCTATGGCGTTTTTGGACCGCACCAAGTGTTGATTCACCAAATCCGCTTGCCCGAAGGGTCACGGATTTGCCAGCCTTCTGCTCCGTGGAGATAGGGAGGATCACATGCTCGACACAACACTCTCGGATCAGGTGCAGGGGTTTCTGGATGACTTCGGTGCGGCTTTATCCAAAGGCGATATCAGTGCCGCGTGCGATATGTTCCAAGACGATTGCTATTGGCGCGATCTGGTCAGCTTTACCTGGAATATCAAAACGGTCGAAGGCAAGGCGCAGGTGGCAGATATGCTTTCGCATCAGCTGGTCACAACCAAACCGAGCGGTTGGAAAGTATCCGAAGGTGAGGTGCCCACCGAAGACGGCGGAATAACCACCTCATGGATCGAGTTCGAAACCGGATTGGCACGCGGCTACGGGTTGCTGCGCCTCAAGGATGGCAAGATATGGACCTTGCTGACCACGATGGTCGAGCTGAAAGGTCATGAAGAGCCCAAAGGGTTCAACCGCCCACTTGGGGCCAAGCATGGTGCGGGCAAACACAGGTCCACATGGGCCGAAGAACGGGCGCAGGAAGAGGCTGAACTGGGCTACAAAACACAGCCCTACTGCGTCATCATCGGCGGTGGTCAAGGTGGGATCGCCATGGGTGCGCGGCTGCGTCAGCTGGGTGTTCCGACGATCATCGTTGAACGGAATGACCGGCCCGGCGACAGTTGGCGCAATCGCTACAAATCCCTCTGCCTGCATGACCCGGTCTGGTACGACCATCTGCCCTATATCAAGTTCCCGGAAAACTGGCCCGTGTTCTCGCCCAAGGACAAGATCGGTGACTGGCTTGAGATGTACACCAAGGTGATGGAGCTGAACTATTGGACGCGCACGACGGCCAAATCCGCCACGTTCAATGAAGACAAGGGCGAATGGACCATCACTGTGGACCGGGACGGCGAAGAAGTTGTGCTGCGGCCCAAACATCTGATCATGGCGACGGGGATGTCCGGCAAGAAACGCATGCCTGATTTTCCGGGTATGGATGTTTTCAAAGGCGAACAGGTGCATTCGTCGGAACATGAAGGTCCCGACAAATGGGCCGGTAAGAAGGTCGTTGTGGTGGGGTCCAACAACTCGGCCCACGATATCTGCGCGGCGCTTTGGGAAAACGATGCTGACGTGACAATGGTGCAGCGGTCCTCAACCCATATTGTCCGCTCGGACACCCTCATGGAAATCGGACTGGGCGATCTCTATTCTGAACGTGCGGTGCGGTCAGGCATGACGACCGAAAAAGCCGATCTGATCTTTGCGTCGCTGCCCTATCGCATTCTGCACGAATTCCAGATTCCGGCTTATGCCGCGATGAAAGAGCAGGACAAAGAGTTTTATGACGGCCTTGAAAAGGCGGGATTCTGGCTGGATTGGGGCGATGATGACAGCGGCCTGTTCATGAAATACCTGCGTCGCGGATCGGGCTATTACATTGATATCGGGGCCAGCCAGTTGATCATTGATGGCGAGATCAAACTGAAACGCGGTCAGGTCACTGCGCTTGATGAAACCGGAGTTATCCTTGATGACGGAACGCATCTGGATGCCGATCTGGTGGTCTATGCGACCGGGTATAATTCGATGAACGGTTGGGTCGCGGACCTGATGGGCCAGGATATGGCAGATCGCCTTGGGAAATGTTGGGGTCTAGGCTCTGACACAACCAAGGACCCGGGGCCTTGGGAAGGCGAGCAACGCAATATGTGGAAGCCGACACAGGTTCCAAACCTTTGGATGCATGGTGGAAACCTGCATCAGTCCCGGCATTATTCACAGTTCCTGGCGCTTCAAATAAAGGCCCGGATGGAGGGTATCCCGACGCCGGTCTACGGCTTTCAAGAAGTGCATCACCTCAGTTAAAGCATGCGCTACAATCAATAAGCGGACTTTCATTTTTTTTCGTTTGAAAGTCCGCTTTGTCCGCATTGCCGACTCTGGAGGAGGGCGACGTGAAGGTCCGCTTTAGACACTGCGAGTACCCTGAACAGCCAAAGCTGCAAAAAAAACACATTGAAGAAGGGCACGGTTTGATCCGCGCCCTTTTTCTGTTCGTTTTGGGTGCCTTTAGCCGCTTACCCCTTGGGTTCCGGATCTGGTCTTGCCATCACCTTCGGCTTGCTCTTTTTTAACCCCCCGCAGTTTCTCGACTTCTTGGTCGATGCCTGCTGGGCGCAGCGGATGACGCTGTATCTTTTTTTCGGCGCCGATTTTGGCAACGGCTTCAAAGAGCACGAAGACTTTGCGCCCGAAGGCATCGTCTTCCGTCGTGGCTTCAAGGAATGCAGGCAGCGTATCCGCAAAGGCCTCCATGATTTTTGCGGTGTCCTCGGCTTGCGCTTTGCCGATGTCTGCAATGATTCCGAGCGCGCGAAATTGCGTCGAGGAGAGGTTTGTCAGTAGATTCATGAGAAGTCCCTCTTGTTTAACATAGTTTTTTGAGAGCACTTGCTCCCTGTGAAAGCCGGTGGGGGCTTCTCGCCGCCACCGACACTCATAACGTATGTTCGTTGGTCTTTAGCGAGAAAAAAGTTTGAGGGGAGTTTGACACCTTTAAACCTCGGGATCCTTGTTTTGCCCTGGTTTGTGCCATTTATTGATCGCGCGCTGGAGTGTCGTGATGCGCCCCACCAGTGACCGACGCGCTTTGATGATCTCTTTCTTCGCGCGGTCCGGAAGGGATGCCGACGCTGCGACAATCGCGTTATCCGCCGCTTTGATCTCTTCAAAATCCGCCTGCACCTCAGCTTGGGCTTCCTGCCATGCCTCCTCGCGGGCTTTTATGCGCAATGCAAGAAATGCTCTTCCAAACAAGCGCGCGGCGAAGGATTTGCCATTAGGCTGCGTCATCTCCGCCAGCGTTTTGGGGTCGCCCTCCGCGACGGCCTTTGCGGTCTGTATCACGGTCGCGGCTTGTTTCTCGCGTTTGCCTACGTGGGCTTCACGCTCTGTCAGTTGCCATTCTTTCTCTTCCCGCCATTTGCGCGGGCTAACGTGCTCCACATACTCCGGAAAGCTCGCGAGTCCCTCGTTCTCATTGGCGCTTGATGTCTGATCATTGCGATGCTGATGCACCGCGTCTCGCAATGCCTGCTTGCGCCGCTCTCCGCGCTTCAATCCAAGCTCTGCAAACCAATCTCCAACGCTGTCCTGCGCCTTCTCATAATCCTTGATCAGCGGATGCACCGATGGCTGCAGCATCTTGCGCCCGTCTTTGGTTTGTGAGCGCGGCAACACAACCGCGTGGATATGATAGGTGGTCTCATCAAGATCAGCCCGTGCGAGAATGACATCATCTCCAAAGCTGTCTTTGAGCCACGCCACAGCCGCTTGCTCAAATTGGTCCTGGCGACTCTCACCAAACAGGTGATCTATGTTGTCGTGATCAAACGCTGCAAAGCAGTCCTTGTGGGCTGTGATGATCACCTCACGCAGAGGACCATGACGCGTTGCACGTCATACAAAGTGCCAATGCCGCGCGCCGTCTTGCGGTGCGGATAGCCCAGGAGAAGATTTTCTCTGCGCGAGACCTTGATGCGTTGGAGTGTGTGCTGATGGGGCTGATCGAAGTTGTCGATACTCGACGGCGCACCGAGTTTATCTCGGATGAGAACCACGTGCGCGGCGGCTACCATATCGAAAAGCTGGAGCCGAAGGCGCGGGATCTGGAGAGCAAGATCCAGCCCCTGATCTCGTTGCGCACAACCCTGCAAACACTTGGCCGACTGCGTCGATCCGAGCAAATCGTGCTGACGCTGCGCGGCCAAGATATGACCTGACCAGCAACGATCCGGAAGCGCAATGGCGCTTTCGGATCAAAGCATCCAAACTGTTTTTTCAAAAATACCTTCGGTCCCAAGTTCCGACTGCCACTCTCGGCAGACACCAACACAGGGACCCGACATGGGCCGTTCACCCCTTCAGTTCACCGCCCAGGCCGCCAACGCGCCGCAGGGTGCAAGCACCCAAACACAGATCGCCCTGCGCGGTCTGCTCAAGCTGTTGGCGCGCGCCTAAGTGCAAGCCATCGCGTCGCAACCCGGCGCCAATTTGAACCACCCCATCAAGGATACGCCATGACTCTCCGCGCCGTCGTTTATGCTCGCCATAGCTCAGACTTCCAGAAAGCCACCTCGATCGAAGATCAAATTGCCATGGCGGAACGCTTCTGCGGGCGTCAGGGCTGGACGATTGTTGATATCTTTGAGGGCCGAGAGAAGTCAGGCAAAGACATGCGTCGTCCGGGCTTCCAGGCGATGAAGGCGGCAGCGGCAGCTCAGTCTTTTGATGTGGTTGTGGTAGAAGCTATCGACCGTCTCACACGCAAAGTCAAAGATGCGTTGAGCACGTACGACTTCTTCATGCTCCAGAATATCAAGCTGCATTCGATCCAGGAAGGTGAGCAGGACTTCATGAAGGTGCTCTTTGCGGGCTTTGGCGCGCAGATGTTCAGCCAGAAGATCTCGGATCATACCCGCTGCGGCATGCAGGGCGCGCTCACGCGGCAGCGCTTGCACACCCGTGCGTTCGGCTACCGAAAGCGTGAGGTAGAAACCGGCACCAACCGGGAGATCAATCCCGATCAGGCGCATATTGTGCGCCGTATCTTCGAAGAGTTTGCAACCGGTCATTCGGCGCAGTCGATTGCCGAAGGCCTCAACAAGGACCGTATCCCGGCGCCCAAGGGTGGCTCGTGGGATGGCTCCACGATCCGTGGCAATCCGTCTCGAGGAAGCGCAGGGATATCTGGCGATGCTCATCGACAAGATCACGCTGATGCCGGAAAAGGGAGCGCAAAACGGGTTGCAAGCCGAGATGCATCTCAGAAGCGGGGCATTGTTGGGTGGCAGCTCCGAGGACGAACCCGTTGTTGTCCCCTGTTGAGAGTGAGGGCGAGGAAACGGGCGGGAAGAAGACATTCGCTGCTGACGCATAAATCGCCAGGCACTGAGTTAGAAGCGGACATTCAAGTTATCAAACGTTCGATCAGTTGAAAGTGGGGCACGGCCAATTTAGAGCTATACGATGATCTTGTGCAATGAAGCGCCCTGAAGGTTACGAGATGATTGAATGCCGCAGATTGTGTGCCCACGAGCGACGCCAAAAAATCCTGCGGCACGACCCCAAATGCGAGTTACATTCGCCCGCTTAATATCTTCGCCAAATCAGGTTCTGTCTTTTGGGTTTGTTCGAGGTCCAGCGAATTCTGAACATGAAGAATATGGTGACGTATGGCGTCTTCGGCCGCTTGCGGCTGGCCATCTGCAATCGCGTCAATGATCGAAGTATGTTCGTCATCCGGGCAGGTGGCATTGCGGTTTGATCCGAACAGGGCAACGATCAGTGAAGTGCGGGTGACCAACTCTCGCAGAACGCGGGTCAGAACCGAGTTCTTGTGACATCGCGCCAGTTCGACGTGAAAGGCACCTGAAAGACGGATCATTTCAGTCCTGTCATCATCATTTCGTGCAATCTCTTCTTTCTCGACATGCGCACGTAGGGCTTGAACACCCTCATCACTGATGCCACGCGCCAGTTCTCGCACGATACCAGTTTCAATCATCAGACGGGCAACAAAGACCTCGCGGGCCTCATCGGCGCTGGGGCAGGCAACATACGCACCACGATTGGAACGCAGATCGACGATCCCCTGGCTACTTAGCAGCAACAGCGCGCGGCGCACGCGCATTCGGCCGACGCCGAAGGTCTCACACAATGCCAGTTCGCTCAGCTTGGTTCTGGGAGCCAGTTTCTGCTCCATCACCGCAGAATAGATCCGATCAACGATCATTTGTTCATCAGGATCGGTTCGCAGGGTGCTTAGCTTGTCTTCAGATTCGTCCGTCATCTCGTTTCATTCCAGTGGGGTAGGCCTGAAATTTGTTAATAGCTGTAAGGCTTTCTTCTTACAATATATCGGAGTTTTGTTGACAATATCAATATTGCGCACAACAAAAAGTGTTGACAGAAATTGTTAACAATGCAGAACTTGACGCGTTCACCGGGATTCGACCGATGAAACAGTCTATTTTTGCAAGCGCCCGAAAGAGGCGCCGATACCTCAGTAGGGAGGAAATAATGAAACGCAGAACTCTGATGAAATCATCGGCTGCTTTGGCGCTGGCCGCATCCGTGCTTGGATCGGCCGCCTGGGCCGAGAACCCGGTCCTTAAGATAGGCTTTGTTGGCGTGACCTCTGGTCCGGCGGCGGCCTGGGGCATTTCCAATCAGCGCTCGATGGAAGCGCGAGCTGAATGGATCAATGAGGCTGGTGGTTACAAAATTGGTGACACCACCTACGATATCGAAATCGTCTCGTTTGACGATCAGAAAGACCCCAAGCGCGCCATCGCCGGTATGGAAAAGATGGCGCAAGAAGGTATCCACTATGTGGTCGGCCCCAACGTGGATGACGGTGCCGCAGCGGTGCGTCCGGTCGCCGAAGCGCAAGGGATAATGTATTTCCCCTATGCCTTCCCGAAAGAGCTGTACTCGGCCCCCGCATCGAATGCCGTTCTAGGTATGGTTGCCAATTATCAGTCCGGTCCCGCGATCTATAAATACCTCAAGGATGAAAAGGGCGTGAAGTCTGTTGCTTTCGTCGCCGCGAACGAGTCCGATCCGCTGAGCCAGCGGGATGGCGGTATCGAAGCGGCCAAGGCGTTGGGGCTTGAGGTTGTTTCCGACAACGTGACTTATCAGGTGGACACCACCGATTTCACGCCGGTGTTGACCCCGGTTATGCGCACGCAGCCGGACTTGCTGGTTCTGTCCGGCGTTTCCCCGGCCAATGCGCCGCAGCTGATCCGTTCAGCGCGCGAGCTCGGGTTCCAGGGTATCATCTCAACCGAAACCGCGCAGGATGCGACGGTTCTGCGTGAAGGGGCAGGCGATCTGGCCAATGGGTTCATTTCGGTTGGCGGCGCGTCAACGCCCGAGATCGCATCGGATGACATGAAGGAATTCGTCAAACGCTATACTGATATGTTCGGCGAATATAACGACGAGTCCAACACCAAAGTCTATGCGCTGGAATACATTCTGGCGACATTGAATGCGAACCCGGCTGGTATCGAGGATGTCGCGGCGTTCCAAGCCACGATGGACACGTTCGAGGCCCCCAATCCGTTCATGAAGGGCGACGCCAAGATGCGCTATGTGGGCACGACGTCGTTCGGACAAAAGCGTCAGATTGCCGTTCCACTGGTCGTCAATGTCTATCAGGACGGTGCGTTTGAAACGCTCTTTGTCGCTGAAGTCGACTGAGGCAATACTCCCAACCAAGGCAAAAGCCTACCGAGCCACTGACCTCCCGGGCTGATCTCCAGCCTGGGATACCCGAACCTTACGCGGGATACTCATGGAACAGATACTAGCAAATGGCATCTATCTGGGCGCGCAATATGCGATGATCGCCCTTGGATTGACGCTGATTTTCGCCCTGATGAACGTGCTGAATTTTGCCCATGGGCAGATGTATGTTCTTGGCGGTTTTGTCACCTATACGTTTTACGGACAGCTGGGCTGGCCGTTTGTGCTGGCGCTTTTGGCGTCCTGTATCACACTTGCAGTGCTTGGCGCATTGATTGAGCGTTTTCTGTTTGCGCCGGTCATACGTCGATCTTCCCGCGAGGAGAGCACAATGCTTCTGGCGGCAGGTTTGGCGTTCTTTTTCGATGCGATCATCTTGCTGGTCTTTGGCGAGAAGCAACGCGGTGTTCCCAAAATCGTCGACGGTGTTTTCAATTGGGATTTCCGATTGATCATGCCCTATGATCGCATCCTGATCTGCGTTTTGGCCATCCTGTCGATCATCTCGTTTATCTTGTTCATGCAGTATTCCAAAACTGGCCGAGCGCTGCGCGCGCTGGCGCAAGATCGGACGGCGGCGCAGTTGATGGGGGTCAACGTCGCCCGGTATTCGATGATCGGTTTCGCCCTGGGTGCCATGCTGGCCGGTCTGGTTGGTGGATTGCTGGTGACGATCACCGGCGTTAATCTTGGCATGGGCGGACCGACCTCGATCAAAGCCTTCATGATGGTGATGATCGGAGGTGCGGGTGTGATCTCAGGCGCGATTGCGGGCGGGATTATCCTTGGCTTTCTCGAAGCCATTGGTCTGGCCGTCCTCTCGCAGTATGGCGATATCACCTATCTGCTGATTTTCGTCTCGCTGATGATTTTCCTGGCCATCCGTCCGCAGGGGCTGATGGGCAAACCGTGGGGATAACACAGTGCCGAAACTCAACATGATCCAATGGGTCGGCTTGGCTATCTTCCTGCTGACCGTCTTCATCGCAATACCTGGTTTTATCACGGCATCGGGGCGGTCCGACCTGTATTATACTCTGACCTCGGTGGCGCTCTTGTCTATAGCCAGCGCAGGAGTTTGGCTAACTTTCTATATCGGGCGCATCAATATCGGTCAGGGGGCATTTGCCCTGATCGGGGCCTATGTTTCAGCCGTTTTGGTGACCAAGGCCGGTATGTCCTTTTGGCTGTCGCTGCCGCTGGCGGGGCTGTTCGCCGCCGCTGTGGCGGTTGTGATCGGGGTTCCGATCCTGCGCCTGCGCGGTGTCTACTTTGCCATGATTTCACTGGTGCTGACGCAGGTGGTCACCCTGACCGCGCTGGCGTTGCCAATTACGAATGGGGCCAAGGGTATCACCTCGATCCCGCTGCCCGGAGGGGTGTCGGTTCTGGGCCTGACCCTGATCCCGGATTTCGCGACGCTGGAAAACCCAAGGCTTGCCTTCTACTACGCCGCCAGCGTGCTGATGGTGCTGACCTTTGCCGCCATGTATCGGCTGGCGAATTCGCGGCTTGGCCATCTGTGTCGGTCGATGCAGCAGAACGAGGAGTTGGCCAGTTCTATCGGCGTCAACATCTCGTACATCCGGGTCATCGTGTTCGCGATCTCGTCCTTTCTGGGCGGTATTGGCGGGGCGATGTTCGGCTCAATCGCACAGTCGGTTTACCCTTCCAGCTTTCAGGTCGCCGACAGCGTGAACTTCATGCTGAATTGTTTCCTGGGCGGTTTGGGATATGTCTTTGGCCCAATGCTGGGCACGCTGGTTCTGTATTTCGGTTGGGACCTGCTGTTTGAATTGGGTCGCTTCCAATTGTTGGCCTATTCCAGCTTGCTGATCATCCTGATGTTGGTGCTGCCAAACGGCCTGCTGAGCCTTCGCCTTCCCGGTAAGAAGGGGGCCGACAAATGAGTCATCTATTGGAAGTCCGCCATGTCACCAAGAAGTTCGGCGGTTTGACAGCCAACAGCGATATCTCCTTCAATGTCAACGAAAATGAGATCCTGTCGGTGATCGGGCCAAACGGGGCTGGTAAAAGCACGCTGTTCAAGATGATCTCGTCCTTTTTGCCTACAACAACGGGGGAGGTGCTGTTCAAGGGCGAAAGGATTTCGAACCTGAAGCCGCATGTGGTGGCGCGTAAAGGGGTCGTTCGCACGTTTCAGGAAACGACTATCTTCAAGTCGATGACCGTGCGCGAAAGCATCATCGTCGCGCAGCATTTGCGGGCCCGCGCCTCATTGGCGGGGTATTTCTGGGGCACCAGGATGGCGCATGAGGATGTCGACAGCTTTGGCCAATATGCCGACGATCTGATCGAATTCCTTGGCATGACCGAGATCGCCAATGAGCAGGCCTCGAACCTGCCACAAGGGAACTTGCGGGCGCTGGGAATTGCCATTGGATTGGCCACTGATCCCAAGGTCCTGCTGTTGGATGAACCCTTTGCCGGGATGAACCATGACGAAACCATGAAAATGGTCAATCTGGTGCGCAAAGTGCGCGATGACCGGGGTGTTACGGTGCTGTTGGTGGAACACGACATGCCTGCGGTGATGAATATATCTGACCGGATTGTGGTTCTAAACTTTGGCGAAATGATCGCCGAAGGGACGCCTGGGGAAATCCAGAACAACGAAAAGGTCATCGAAGCCTATCTGGGCAGCGCGGATGACGAGATCGGGATCTGAGCCATGACAAAGATGTTGGAATTCAAGGATGTCGAGCTCTACTACGACCATGTCTATGCGCTGAAAGGTGTGTCGATCGATCTGGAGCAGGGAGAAACCGTTGCGCTGATCGGCGCCAACGGTGCGGGCAAAAGCTCGATCCTGCGGGCGATCACAGGGTTGGCTCAGGTCAAGGCCGGCTCGGTTTCTTTTGAGGGTGAACAGATTGACGGTGCCAATCCGGCAGACATCGTATCCAAAGGTATTGCAATGGTGCCCGAAGGACGCCGTGTCTTTCCCTATATGACTGTGAAAGACAACCTGCTGATGGGGGCGTTCACCCGGTCGAACAAAGCAGGCATCCAGCAAACGCTGGATTCGGTCCTGGAACGGTTCCCACGGCTGAAAGAGCGCTATTCCCAATCGGCCGGCACCCTGTCGGGTGGCGAACAGCAGATGATGGTCATCGGACGTGCGTTGATGGCAAAACCGCGCCTTTTGTTGCTGGACGAGCCGTCGCTGGGCATCGCGCCCAAACTAGTGCAGGATATCGCCCGTTCGATCGTGGCCATCAATCGCGATGAGGGTGTTTCTGTGCTGCTGGTCGAACAAAACTCGCGCATGGCGCTGTCGATTTCGCACCGGGCCTACGCGCTGACCACCGGTAATGTCGTTATTTCTGGAAAATCCAAGGAACTTCTGACCGATCCCCGGATCAAAGCCGCCTATCTTGGCGGAGAAGTGTGAGGATGTTGTGAAACTGCTTGTCGTCAATCCCAACACCACCAGTTCCATGACCCGAAAGATTGAGGCGGCGGCCCGGGCTGTTGCGGATCCGGAAACTGAGATCATTGCCACGAACTCGCAAGATGGTCCGGCTAGTATCCAAGGCTATCTGGATGTATCCACTTGCGTGCCTGGATTGTTGGACGTTGTTAAAGAGCATCCGGATGCTGATGCCATTGTTGTCGCTTGTTTTGATGATACCGGTGTTGATGCGGTGCGCTGTGTCACATCGGCTCCGGTTATCGGTGTGGGCGAGGCCGCATATCACGCGGCGTCGATGATCAGTCCAAAGTTCAGCGTCATCACGACATTGTCCCGCTCCCTTGCAGGATTGGAATCGAACCTTTTGCGCTATGGTTTAGACCGCCGTTGCGTTCGTGTTCGCGCATCAGACGTACCGGTTCTAAAACTTGAGGAAAACGACCCGAACACCGTCGACAAAATCAGGGCCGAGATTCGGGCCGCGATTGATGAAGACAGGGCTGAGGCCATTGTTTTGGGTTGTGCTGGGATGACAGACTTGATGTCGCATTTGTCCGAGGAATTTGGTTTGCCGGTTGTTGATGGCGTTGTATGTGCTGTCACCTTCGCGGAGGCGTTGGTCAAAGCCAAACTAACAACGTCGAAGCTCTGTTCTTATGCCTGATCATCACAATCGGGAACTTGCGTTGTGTCGCAAATTATCGAAGTGCGGAAAATACCCGCCCGCCAGACACAGATTTCCCACAACACCAGCAATTTGGAAAAATCCAGGGATCCAAGGTATATCGAATTGCTTCATTCGGATCATGTTCGCAACCTCGATCGTATCTAACTTAGCTTTTGCATGCCCGAAGGATGTGTTTCAGTACATGTGCCAAACAAGCTGATTAGCAAACCGGCGAGCTTGTTCGATCAGGATTTCAAAAATTTCAACCTGACTTCCTGTACATCGGCTGGCCATCCGAACCGCTTCAGGATCTTGTTTACTTTTCAAATATCGGTTCTGCAAAGTTCAGAGCGACCAAGATGTGCGTCTTTGTATTGGCGCGCTTCGGAACGGGTAGGGAGGCACGCTAAGATGCAAAGCAAGCGCTTCTTTGGGGTATGTCCTTCAGCTTTTGGTCTGGGTTTTGGTGACGCGCGAATGGCTGCTTTCGGGAAGCCGCATTGCAGCGAACGAATACTTCTTGGACAGCTGCAAAGGCCCGATTTTGACGTTCGCGCTTGGGCAATGCCCGATAGATCACAATCAGGGTGACAACTTCTCGACCACAACTGAAAGTACAACTAACGAACGGGCTAAGGGCGCTGCCCCCTTGGTTTTGCGGTCTCCCGGCGCTGTGCGCGTTCGCGGTCGAAATCGTCCACTGGACGATTTCCTTTCAACCGCCCCCCCCAGGGTGTTTTTGGCCAGATGAAGAGGCGGATCAGCAGTTCAGGGCTTGGGCTAGGCTTTTGTGGCCTTTGAACGGGCCCAGGTCAGATTTGATCCAGCCGTTGTCATAGGAGACGCTGACGATCCGCGACCAGTCGGCGCTGGCTGCGATCAGTTCAGGGCGGTCGCCGCAGGTGCGCAGGCCGCCGGAAATGAAATCTTCACCGATCCTGTGGTTGGTCAATCCGGGCAGAGCGGCGACTTCTGCCAACCCGCCGTCTTTGAAGCGCCAGATACGCAATGTTTTGGCCAGGTGAGGGAGGTCGATGTAAGCGATCTCGATATGCCCGTCGCCGTCCAGGTCGGCGGCCCCAATCGGGGCGAGCCAGCGGAAGCGGGTTCCGATATGAGGCGTGGCTGCGATCTTTTCTCCGGCGGCGTCGTAGATCGCTAGTTGAGCCCCTGATTTGTTGTGGGATTCAACGACAATTGCTTCGCGTGCACCATCTCGGTTGACGTCTGCCAAGCGCGGAGCGATGTCTTCGAACACGCGATCCTGTGGCAGGCGAACAGTTACGACCGTATTGCCGGTCGTGAATTCCAGCGCGCCATATTCGATAGTGTCACCCAAGACGCCATGGGCGTAACGAGTGGTTGGTTCTGTGAAGCGGGCGTCGTTAATGGTATCTGCTGTGCCAGCTAGTGGCAGCGTGAGCCAAAGTCCAAAAGGTAAGAAAGCGCCGCGCGCCCGTTTTTGCCAAAAGCAGCGGGGCAGCCACGGCGCCTTGTTGTACATCAGATTTGTTTTTCGGGCATCTGAACGACCAGCCCGTCTAGCGCATCCGTGACTTTGATCTGGCAGGTCAGGCGCGAGCGGGCCGGATCGGGCTCGAACGCAAAGTCCAGCATGTCTTCTTCCATGTCATCCTTTGCCGGAATTTTTTCGATCCAGTCAGGATGGACGTAAACATGGCAGGTCGAGCAGGCGCAGGCGCCGCCGCAATCGGCCTCGATGCCGGGAATGTTGTTGTCACGGGCCCCTTCCATGACGGTCAGTCCGTTGGCGACCTCGACTGTATGTTCGGTACCGCCGTGCTCGACATAGGTGATCTTTGCCATTGCGTGCGTCTTCCTTTTGCGATGTTCGATTTCTTCCTTAGTGAAGGCATTTAGGTCTTTCCAGCCTCATTTGCGACTCAGTGCGCCGTGTCTGGACTTTCTTGCTATTTGTTCTATTTTTGTTCTCATGCTTGTTACACCCATTCGCCTTGTGGCTTCAAACCGTGATTGGCCGCGCCCGCCGTCTTGTCTGCCTTCCAACCAACTGGATTCCCCGTCCGAGGGTGCGCGCGTGGCTGTGGCCGGGCTGGTGATCCTGCGGCAGAGGCCGGGGACGGCCAAGGGCGTGATCTTTCTGACGCTTGAAGATGAGACCGGGATCGTGAATGTGGTGGTCTGGCGCAAAATCTACGAACAGTTCCGCCGTGCGGTGATTTCGGGGCGGTTGCTGAAAGTGACAGGCCGTATGCAGCGGGCGCATTCAGTGACCCATGTGATTGCGGAAGAGATCGAGGATATTTCGGGGATGTTGGATGTGCTGGTGCGGGGCGAGGGGTAGGCCAGCTTTCACGGGCAAAAGCCGACGTCTGCGTTGCCGCCTTGCGCGCACCAAGACCTGTGCTCGCCTGGTTGCCCACTGATGCACCGGCGGAACAGAGGCGATTTTTTGCCACTTTGGCGCTGGTTGGTCGACTCTTTGATGCCGCGTGAGTAATGGCAGGCAAATCTATGCGTCGCCTGTGTCAGAATGCAGGCGCGATTGCACGCTACTCACATCATCTCAGAGTCGGTTCAGATGCCCAACGTAACACAACATGGATCTTTCGAAAAAAACGTCCAGCTGGATGAGAGCCAGATAACCAGTCGCCTCGGGGAGCTCTTGGCGCTTACACGCTCAAAGGGATATGTGCATACCGCCAGAATGATCGAAGAAGCATTGAGTGCCCATTCTTTCGAGCACAGACATCTTGGGAACACCCAAAAATACCTCTCGGAATTGCAACATCTAAAGCGCAATGAGATGACACGTTTGGTGGAAGAAACCGGTGAAAAAATGCACTCGGTTCCCAACTTTCGTTCGGCGCGCTCGAAGGTGCCGGGTGGCCTTTCTTTCGATACGAATGAGCGACCCGCAGAACCAGTTGGGACAAACGCGGTAAGGAAAACGCAAGCGGCTTTTGTCCTGACGCCCCGGATGCGCGTTGACCACAGAAATACTGCCGCGTTGCGCAGTGGGGTTTGGAGGAATAGACTGATGTCTTTCCCTGCGGAACCCGAATTCAAGTTTCGCTAGCCGATCCTGCCGCGGCCAAGGCAGCCAGGGTCGATGATCAGCGTCAATCCAAACGGGTTTTCAACGCAGTCATCGTTTGAACAAGACCTCCTGCGCCTGCTTGTCGCGATTGTCTCCACGTAGATCTGCGTGCAGAGCGCGCCCGGCCTGAACGCCGGGGCGGGCGCCGACGGCCTTCAGCCAGCGCGCAAAGTGGGGTTTGTCCTCCAGCACTTGCTGCTGCCCTTCCCACAGGCTGGCCCAGCCCCAGATCGACATGTCGGCAATCGAATAGAAGTCTCCTGCAACGTATTCGTTCTCGGCCAGCCGTCTGTCGAGTACCCCGTAAAGACGACCGACCTCGGCCCGGTAACGGTCTTTGGCGTAGGGCAGGTCCTGTGGGGGGCTCAGCCGAGGGGCGTATTTCAGGAAGTGATGCGCCTGACCGGCCATCGGACCAACGCCGCCCATCTGCCACATCAGCCATTCTTCGACGGCGATCCGATCACGCTCGGTCTTTCCATAGAACCGCCCGGTCTTGCGGGCCAGATACATCAGGATTGCGCCGCTTTCAAAAACCGAGATCGGTGCACCATCTGGCCCGTCTGGATCCACGATTGCTGGCATCCGGTTGTTCGGGGTGATCTTCAGGAATCGGGGGTCGAACTGATCACCCTTTCCGATATCGATCAGATGAGTGTTGTAGGGCAGCTCCATCTCTTCCAGAGCGATGGACACTTTCCAGCCGTTCGGTGTGGGCCAGAAATACAGATCAATCGGGTCAGCCATGTGTTCTCCAGGTGTTGGGGGGATCATGCGGGTTTCTGCCGGCTCGGCAAGTGCCGCTTACGAAAGCGTGACCGAATGCAAGCCGGGCTTGACCGCAAACCGCCCGAGGCGTATTGCCATCCCAGAGCTACGTGGCGATTTGTTACCGGATTGCGGGCCACGCTAAACAACACCGCTAAAAGGTCAGGATGAAAGACCCCTTTCGCTTGGCCGCGTCTGGGGTTTTTTGTTTGCCTCCGCCAGAGGCTGAAAGGAATGAGATGAGCGAGAACTGGAACAAGCGCACACAAGCCGTCCATGGCGGTATCCGCCGCAGTCAGTACAATGAGGTGAGCGAGGCGATTTTCCTGACGCAGGGCTTTGTCTACGAAAGCGCCGAACAGGCCGAAGCCCGGTTTCTGGAATGCGGCCCCGATGAGTTCATCTATGCCCGCTATGGCAATCCGACCGTATCTATGTTCGAACAGCGTATAGCGGCACTTGAAGGTGGCGAGGATGCGTTCGCGACGGCCTCGGGCATGGCGGCGGTCAACGGTGCGCTGACCTCGATGTTGAAGACCGGGGACCATGTTGTTTCAGCAAAGGCTCTGTTCGGGTCCTGCCTGTACATTCTTGAGAACATCCTGACCCGTTTTGGCGTCGAAGTGACCTTTGTGGACGGCACCGATCTGGAGCAATGGCAGGCAGCGATCCGCCCGGACACCAAGGCGGTCTTCTTCGAGTCCATGTCGAACCCAACTCTTGAAGTGATCGACATCGCATCCGTGTCCGAGCTGGCCCATGCAGTCGGCGCCATTGTGGTGGTGGACAATGTGTTCTCGACGCCCGTCTTCTCGCGCGCGATAGAACAGGGCGCGGATGTGGTCGTTTATTCGGCAACCAAGCACATTGACGGGCAGGGCCGTGCGCTGGGCGGCGTCATCATCGGCACTAGGGACTTCATCCGCGGAACCGTTGAGCCGTATCTGAAGCATACCGGCGGCGCGCTCAGCCCGTTCAACGCCTGGGTCATGCTCAAAGGTCTAGAAACCATGGCGCTGCGCGTCAATGCGCAGGCCGACAGCGCGCAAAGGATCGCGGAGGCGCTTGAAGGGCATACCGCGCTGTTGCGTACCCTTTACCCTGGTTTGAAGACCCACGCGCAAAATGCTCTGGTTCAATCGCAACTTGGCGGAAAGGGCGGAACCGTGTTGTCTCTGGATATTAAGGGTGGCAAGGACGCGGCTTTTGCTTTCCTGAATGCGATGACCATTCCTGTGATCTCCAACAACCTGGGCGATGCCAAGTCGATCGCGACGCACCCGGCGACCACCACCCACCAGCGTCTGAGTGATGCACAAAAAGATGAGCTGGGCATAACGCCGGGCCTGATCCGTTTTTCAGTTGGCCTGGAAGACGCCGGGGACTTGCTGGCGGACATCCAGCAGGCATTGGAGGCTTCGCAGAAACAAACTGGAGCACAGTGAAAAGCCTCTTACCGCTTTGGGCGTCGCGTTGTCTGTGAACGCGGCGTCTTTTCGGGTGGTATTCACGGTTGAGGCCTGACCTTTGCGTCTGCGAAAGGCGTAATTCGTTGCAAAATGACGGTTTTGCGCCGGTTTTTTCAATCCGGACTGCTATTTCCTGCGTAATGGGTTAAACTGGTAAGTGACCTGCAGCCGTATATATTCTGCCGACCATTCGAGGAACCGCAGCCGATGAACGTTCACCCGCGCGACATTGATGATACTCCGGATCAGGAAAAAGCTGCCGAGGCTCTGAAGGTTCTGCGGCAATGGGCGGAATCTGCGACGGCATCCGAGATCAGCCAACTGGATCCGGCTATTGCGCGGCTGGTGCCCAGCATGACTGCGGTGAACTATCCTTCGCTCTCGCGCGAGTACCCGGATGGTTTCTCAGTTGACGCGGATTACCGCGCGACATTGCCTGATTTGCAAAACGGTCCGTCCAGCCTGATCCGCGGTGCCAAGCAGCAGATCCAGCATGTCGGCATCTCGAATTTCCGCCTGCCGATCCGATTTCATCGGAAAGAGGGTGAAGACCTGACGCTTGAGACGTCAATCACCGGTACCGTCAGCCTTGAGGCCGAGAAAAAGGGCATCAACATGTCCCGGATCATGCGGTCATTCTACAAACATGCTGAGCGCACATTCAGTTTCGAAGTGATGGAGGCGGCGCTTGACGACTACATGACCGATCTGGACAGTTTCGATGCCCGTATCCAAATGCGGTTTTCCTACCCGGACAAGATCAAGAGTCTGAGATCGGGTCTGGAAGGGTACCAGTATTACGACATCGCTCTGGAACTGGTGGAATCCAACGGTGTGCGCCAGAAGATCATGCATCTGGACTATGTCTATTCCTCAACCTGCCCGTGCTCTTTGGAACTGAGTGAACATGCCCGTTCCACGCGGGGACAATTGGCGACACCGCATTCGCAACGTTCTGTCGCGCGGATTTCCGTGGTCGTCGATTGCGACGCCGATTGTCTGTGGTTTGAAGACCTGATCGAGCTATGCCGACGCGCGGTTCCGACCGAAACGCAGGTCATGGTCAAACGTGAAGATGAACAGGCTTTTGCCGAGCTAAACGCCGCCAATCCGATTTTTGTCGAAGATGCGGCGCGCTTGTTCTGCGCTGAATTGCTGGCAGATCATCACGTCGGTGATTTCCGGGTTGTCGCCAGCCATCAGGAAAGCCTGCACAGCCACGACGCCGTGTCGATTCTGACCGAAGGAGCAACCTTTGCGGCATCCAGCTTGGATCCAAGACTGTTCACCACCCTGTTTCACGTTGGGTGAATACACCTGCGTAAGCGGTTAGAATTTAATCAGAGATTTCATCTGTAGGCGCTCCTTTGCCGCAATGCAGCAAAAATGCTGCATCTGCGCGGTTTTTTGTTGTATGTCCATAGGGAATGCAGCAGCCGTTGTATGCCAATTGAATGGTGAACGGCCCTGAAAGGAGGCCGAGACGTGAGACGCCTTGGACTGCAAGACCGAAACCGTCGCTCGAGAAATCGAAGCGGACAAGGCACTTTAGTCACAAATCTCGGGCTGCATCGTTTTTACAGGAGAAACATGTAATGAATCCGATTACCCAACCGCTGGAGTTTCAAGCTGCGGCAATTCGCATGGCAGGCTATGCAATGGTCAACCAGATAAAGATCATGCAAATTGTGGCTCGTTCTGCGTTTGAACTGCCCATGGCACCTGTGCAAGCACTGCACTCGGCTGCATCAGCTCCTGCAAAACCGGTTAAAAAGACGACGGTCAAGGCCAATGCTACCGCACCGCGCGTGTCAAATTCAGCGGCCCAAAAGACCGCTGTTGCGAAGAAACCGGTAAAGAAGGTTGTTGCGGTTACACCGAAACCCGAACCCAAACCCAAACCTGCAGAGTTTTCCGCGAAGCCACGCGCCGCCGCCACCCCTAGGGTTGAAACTGCAGTGAAAGCCAAACCAGCACCAAAACCGGCACCGCAGCCAAAAACAGAAACGAAACCGGCTGTATCTGGTGCCAATAACGTTAAGCCGGTTGCACGGAACTCGACCCCCGCCGCGTCTTCCTCGGGTGCAGCAGCCCCGGTGAAAAAACCTCGGGCCCGACCTGCGGATTCCGCGACCAAGGCGCCCTCCGCACGGTCCAAAGCTGCTAAGACGCTTGAAAAAACCGAATCGACCCGAGCAAAACCCGCGCCCCGTACGCCCAAGGCAACATCTCCGAAGCAAGCGCCTTCTGCTACGCAGCCAAAACCCGCGGCAGCGGTAGAGCAATCAAAACCGCAGGCGCGCAAAACCCGGTCGCCGTCGAATCCACCCGCGATGCCGGGGGCAGATACCAAAACAGACGCGTAATCCGGGATCATCTGCTTGACACGGTCGGGCTGGCGCGCCAACGCTGCGCGTTATGATGGATCTTCGCCCGGTCGGATATGTGATTGGCTTGCTGGTCGCCATTCTTGGGGCGACCATGCTGTTTCCTATGCTTGCGGACATCATCGAGGGTCGCGGCGAATGGAATGTCTTCCTGGAAAGCGCGATCATCACGATGCTGACCGGATCCGTTCTGGCGATGAGTTGTTCGAATGGCGTGGGCGAGGGGTTGACCATTCGGCAAACCTTTCTGTTGACAACAGGGGTCTGGGTTGCGCTGCCCGTCTTCGGTGCAATTCCGTTTCTGTTCGGTGAAACCGAGCTGCGCTTTGTCGATGCGTATTTCGAGGCGATGTCAGGACTGACGACGACAGGTTCGACCGTGATATCAGGGTTGGACACGCTGCCGCAGGGGCTTTTGTTGTGGCGGGGTATCCTGCAATGGCTGGGGGGTATCGGTATCATCGTTGTCGCCATGGTGTTCCTGCCGGAATTGCGGGTTGGTGGCATGCAAATCTTCCGATCGGAAGGATTTGAAACCATGGGAAAAATCCTGCCACGCGCGCAAGAGATTGCGGGACAGATTTCCCTGATCTACGTCTTTCTGACTCTTGTATGCGTGCTGGTCTATGCCGGGTTAGGGATGAGTTTTTTTGACGCGTTGGTGCACGCGTTCACGACGATGTCTACCGGCGGTTTTTCGAACTATGATGCCTCGTTTGGAACATTTTCAGGCCCGGCCGAATATGCTGCATCCGTCTTCATGATTTTGGCGGCTCTTCCCTTTGTGCGCTATGTCCAATTGGCCAATGGTCATACGGCGTCCTTATGGAAAGACAGTCAAATACGGGCATTTCTGGCGACCATTCTGGTTCTGGTTGTCATCATGTCAGTCTTTCTGACCTCGGTCTTTCCCCACCACTGGGAACAGGCGTTCCGCGAGTCGTTGTTCAATATCACCTCGATCATCTCGGGGACAGGATATGCCAGTGTCGATTACATGGGGTGGGGCAGCTTTCCGATCATGTTGTTTTTCCTGATCGGATTGATCGGTGGATGCGCGGGGTCGACGGCGTGTTCGATCAAGGTTTTCCGGTATCAGTTGCTGTTTGCCTCGATCAAAAGCCAGATCAAACGGATCAGGTCCCCTCATGGCGTGTTCATGCCGCTCTATGATGGAAGGCC
The DNA here is from genome assembly GCF_059609765.1 of Ruegeria sp. YTSC106. Classification (NCBI taxonomy): domain Bacteria; kingdom Pseudomonadati; phylum Pseudomonadota; class Alphaproteobacteria; order Rhodobacterales; family Roseobacteraceae; genus Ruegeria; species Ruegeria sp. YTSC106. Next base: position 38,050 of record NZ_JBXWMI010000004.1, on the reverse strand, counting down.
GGTCGGACGGGACGTTCTGACCTCGGTGATGAGTTTTTTCATGTTCTTCGTTCTGTCGATGGGCGTGTTGTCCTGGGCGTTGGCACTGACAGGTCTGGACTTCATTACTTCCGTGTCCGGGGCCGCGACAGCGCTGGCCAACGTTGGCCCGGGTCTTGGCGATCAGATCGGACCTGCGGGTAATTTTGCAGGTCTCAACGATACGGCCAAATGGCTGCTGACAACCGGAATGCTGGTCGGGCGGCTCGAGCTTTTGGCCGTATACGCGATCTTCACCGTTCAATTCTGGAGAGGCTGATGAAAAGACCCCTTGGCGCGCAAATCTCGCATATGCTCAAGGATCGTGGTGTGGATGTGATTTTCGGCATTCCCGGTGTCCACAATCAGGAAATGTATCGCGGTATCGAAGAGGCCGGAATCACGCATGTTCTGGCCCGGCACGAGCAGGGGGCTGGCTTTATGGCTGACGGTTACGCGCGTGCGACCGGCCAGCCCGGCGTCGCCTATGTGATCACCGGTCCCGGTTTGTGCAACATCATGACCCCGATCGGACAGGCCTACAGCGACTCGGTTCCGATGCTGATTCTGTCCTCCTGTCTGAATGAAACACAGGCCGTCCGGGGCCAGTTGCACCAGATGAAAGATCAACGTGCCGCGGCCAGTACGGTTGCGGATTGGTCTCTACAGGCCGATTCCGCCGAAGCTGCCTATGGGCTGATAGAACGGGCGTTTGAAGAATTCGAGCTTTTGCGCCCGCGACCCAAGCACATTCAGGTGCCCATCGCACAGTTGGAGGCCGAGGCCGACCCGGCGCCGTTCCCCAACCAGCCCGCGCTGCGCACCAAAGCGTTGCCGCCTGACGTGTCATCGGTTGTGTCCATGTTGAACCTGGCCCGCAGGCCGCTGTTCATTCTGGGTGGGGGCTGCAAATCCAATGAATGGCGGCAGATTCTGACGCAGCTGGGGGCGGCGTGCTTTACCACCTATGCCGGACGTGGGCTGTCGGGCGCAAATTATCCGCTGGATTTCGGGTCCATGTTGCCGCGTCCTAGCAGTGCCGAGGTGATAGCATCGGCTGATCTGGTGATCGCGGTAGGGGCCGAGCTGGGCGAGGTCGATTTGTGGCGGCATGAGTTGGGGCACAAGGCGACCTTGATACGCGTTGATCTCGACCCCGAGGTTCTGTCTGATCGTCGCCGCGCCGCCATCAAGCTGCAAGTCGACAGCCAGAGCTTTGCCCGCGCCCTGTGGCACGCAACCCAGGACATGAAACCAGCAACGGGCTGGTCAGCCGAGGAAGTGGCCGACATGCGCGCCCGCTGGCGTGCTGAGGTGGATGCCGAGCGGCCGGGAATCGTGCCGATTGCAGACGCCCTGCGCGCGGCCATGCCGGCCGACACCATGATCTATTCGGACATGACGCAATTTGCTTACGTAGCAAAAGAGGTATGGGACATGGCCTATCCTCATCACTGGCATCATCCGACGGGGTTTGGCACTCTTGGCTATGGGTTGCCCGCCGGTATTGGCGGGGCGGTTGCCCGACGCCGCAAACCCACGGCCGTTATCGCCGGGGATTACGGGTTCCATTACACGATGCAGGAACTGGGCGTGGCGGTTGAACTGGGTTTGTCGCTGCCGATCATTCTATGGGACAACGGCAAACTGAAAGAAATCGAGGACAGTATGGTGCGCAGTCAGATCGCCCCCAATGCGGTCATGGCCCACAATCCTGATTTCTGCAAACTCGCCCAAGCCTTCGGTGCGCGCTCTTCAGCACCTTCGAATGTGGCAGAGATGCAAAGTGCAGTCCGAGCCGCATTCGATGCGCCTGTGCCAACCTTGATCCACGTGACACCTGACATTCTGTAACGAAAAAGCGCCGCACTTTCCTGCGGCGCTTTTTGTTGATGTGCTGTCGGATCAATCCCAGCAGCGAACCAGAACCGTCATCCCGGTTGCGCGCCGGTTCAACTCATTGGGCGAGATCCGTGTGGTTTCCTCGCTCGACTGACCGGCCACTCCGGCCTCTGCCAGAATTTCAGTCAACCGATCAACGGTGGCCGCAAGGCTGACCGAAGCGGGCAGGGTGCGCCCTTCGGACGGTGTGGGCAACAGCATTCCGACGACGTTGCCGCTGTCATTGAAAACGGGGCCGCCTGCGTCGCCGGGTTGGGCGTTCAACGCCAGACGCTTGACGCCCGCCTCACCTTTCAGCCCACGAACGTCAGCGACCTGCCCGAAGGTCAGAGAAGGGCCGCCTAATGCGCCCTCATAGGAATAGCCGGACACGGCCACCTCCGACTTGATACGCGGAATGGCGGCACTGAATGCGGCGACGCTCATGGGGGCGAGTGTCTTTGCAGGACGCAGGACTGAAACGCCAAGTTCAGGGTCTGTCAGGGCCAGTTGAACCTCCTGATCACCATCCAGCGTGATCCGCGTGCACCTGTCTGCGGCCTCAGAAACCGTCAGTACTGTCCCATTCTCATCCGCGAAGAAACCAGAACGTGTCAGTCGGGGCTTGCGGACCTGAAGGCCCGACACCAGATCAATGCGCTGTTCTGCGGATGCACCGGCGGCGGCATCCAGAACCGCATCCGTTGTGCTGAAGCTGGACTTCATCGCTGACAGAACTCGCAGGCGACGTGCCTCGTCTCCTTCGGGCCAGACAAGGGTGAAACCCTTGATTTTTCCATCCGCCAATTGCGCTTGCGTAAAGGACACTATGCCGTTGCCGCGCCCTACAAGGGTAAACCGGTCGCGGCCCAGCTCACGAGGGCCATTCAGCGGAACGATCTCAAGCGATTGCATCACCTCGTAAAGGGCGCGGAGCGTGTTCTTGTCTCCCTCCTGGCTGATCAGGAGCGCCTTGGCGTTCAGGTCAGAGATGCTTTTGAAATGTGCGAACGGGGCTTCATAACGATCAAGGCTCAGAGCGCCCAGAGGCATGTCGAGCACAATCCCGACCTTGTTGTCGGAATACCGCTCCATTCCGACAGAGATTAGCGGCGCGTTGTATTCATCCATCAGGGCCTTGCGCTGCAAAGTGGTCAGCACCCCCGTTGCATCAAACCCGTTATAGCGCTGCCAATCGCTCATCGAGCGGCGGGTGCCTTGCCCGAACGCACCATCAATGGTCGAGTTGTAAAACCCGGCCGCGCGCAGAGCCGTTTGCAGATCTTTGCGTTCCTGCGCGGTCAGCAGACGTTCGGACTGAAGCGCCTGTGCGCGGTTTTCATCCGAATTCTGAGGCGTGACCACTGCCGGGGCTTCTTCCAGTTGCGCCGCCGGTTCAATTGGTGCCGCGACGGTGCCACGGTTCAGTACATTTGCTCCGACGGGCCAGAACTGTTGTCCCATCGCACTGGAAAATGTGATGTAGCTGTCGCGCGGGATCTGGCCCTCGGTCTGATAAACGCGCAATACCTGTTCGGCGTCAGTGCGTGCATAAGGGCCGATCACGATTGCATACCAGCCGCTGTTCAGACGAAATCCGTTCACGTCCGGTAACGCGCCGGCATAGGCCTGTGCCCGCTCTTGTGCTTTGCTCAGCGAGGGCTGAGCCTCGATCTGGACCCAGACGCCGGGATCTTGTTGCGCGGTTGCGGCGCGCAGGCCGACCAGAAGAAACAATAGGATTATTGAAATTACGCGTGTCATAGTCTGCCCGTTTTATGCAGTGTTCGTGCTTTGGCACAGAATACGCGAATTCACTTGCGAAACGCCATGCCATGAATGCGGGGAATTTGCTGTGTGGCCCTGCAGATACAGGCTTGGCCCCAAGCCCCGTTGACGCCCCTTGGCCCCTTGCATAGGAAGGGCAAAACCGACCGGAACCGGGCGTAAAGGCGCCCAGAGGGAATGTCATGACCGAACCGACCAGCGCACCGCGTTCATTTCAGGAGATCATCCTGCGGCTTCAGACCTATTGGGCGTCAAAAGGCTGTGCGATTCTGCAGCCCTATGACATGGAAGTTGGGGCCGGAACGTTCCATCCCGCGACGACCCTGCGCGCGCTGGGGTCCAAGGCTTGGGCCGCGGCTTACGTTCAACCGTCGCGCCGCCCGACGGATGGGCGTTACGGTGAGAACCCGAACCGGTTGCAGCACTACTATCAGTATCAGGTACTGATCAAACCCAGCCCACCGGATTTGCAGGAACTGTATCTGGGGAGCCTGCAAGCCATCGGTATCGATATGGATCTGCATGACATCCGGTTCGTCGAAGATGACTGGGAAAGCCCAACACTCGGCGCGTGGGGCCTGGGTTGGGAAGTCTGGTGTGACGGAATGGAAGTAAGCCAGTTCACCTATTTTCAACAGGTCGGCGGACATGACTGCGCACCGGTATCAGGCGAACTGACCTATGGGCTTGAGCGTCTGGCCATGTATGTTCTGGGCATTGATCACGTGATGGACATGCCGTTCAACGATCCCCAGTCGCCCAGCCCTTTGACATACGGCGATATCTTCAAGCAGACTGAAGAGGAATACGCCCGCTGGAACTTCGATGTCGCGAACACCGAGGTCCTGCTGCGCCACTTCGAAGAGGCCGAAGTCGAGTGCGCCGCCATTCTGGCGCAGGAGGATGTGGACCCCAAGACTGGCAAACGCATCATCATGGCGCATCCCGCCTATGATCAATGCATCAAGGCGAGTCACATCTTCAACCTGCTGGACGCGCGCGGGGTAATCTCAGTGACAGAACGGCAGGCCTATATCGGGCGAGTTCGGGCGCTGGCCAAACAATGTGCGGATGCATTCGTGCAGACCGAGGCCGCCGGGTTTCAGGCCTGATGAGGCAATCAGGCCAATCCGGGCAAAAGTGCTTTGAGTCCGTCTGCGATCATGCTGACGGCAATGGCGGCAAGGATCATGCCCATGAAGCGGCTCATGATCACGCGCGCGTTGCTGGACAATCGTTCAGCCAGCCACGCGGCGTTCCAGAACGTGATCAGAAGCAGGCCAACTATGGTGAGGAATACTCCTGCATAAACAAAGGCTTCGACCGGAGTTTGGACCTGATGTGCATACAGGATCAGGGTGGTTATCGTGCCGGGGCCCACCAGGATAGGAAAGGCCAGCGGGTAAAAGGCCACAGTGTCTGGTTCGGGGTAAGCCTCCTTCTCTCCCTTCGTTCCGTGGTGAGAGGTGCTTTCGTTTCCGTTCAGCATGTTGAGGCCGATCATCATGACGACCAGGCCACCGGCGACGCGCAGGTGATTGACGCTGATGCCAAAAAGGCCAAGTGCTTGACTTCCAACCAGCGCAAAGGCACCACCAAGGATCAGGCAATAGATAACCGTCTTCACCGCAATCTTGCGCTGGTCGGCGGCAGGCAGGTCCTGAGTGACGCTCAGAAACACCGGCAGGTTGGTAACCGGGTTCATGATCGCAAACAATGCGCCGAAAAAACCGACAGCAAGCGTGGAATCCATGGTGTTGACCTCATTAATGCCTGTACTCGGATGAAACCTGTCCTATTTTACAAGAACTTGAAAGAGGCGGTTTAAGAGATGACGGGAAAACTGCTGGCAATTGTCCTGTTGCTGTCGGCCCTGGTCGCCGGGGCCGGAATGTATTATTTGCAGATCTACGGTTTCTACTATGAGGTCGAAGCGCAACCCGGTCAGGACGTGGTCCTGATGACGGAAGAAGGCGATACGCCCGTCCCGATCCCCTATTCAGAGTTTCAGGCGATCGACGCAGACAGTTCTCCGATCCGCTACCGCGGCTGTTTTGAAACGGATCTAAAACCGGATCAGATGGCCGGATTTATTCCTGTCGAAAACCCCGAACCATTGACCGCGCCGGGTTGGTTTGACTGTTACGACGCCGTGTCGCTAGGCGATGCGCTGAAATCAGGTCAGGCTCAGGCGTTCTTGGGTGTGAAAAACATCCATTTCGGCGTCGACCGGATTGTGGCGGTTGCCAAGGACGGCAAGGGGTATGTCTGGCACGCGTTGAACAATTGCGGTGAAAAAGCCTATGACGGTACGGTAGTGGGTGAGGAGTGCCCAAAACAGCCTGATAACTGAGGAAAACCATGGCCGACGCCGTTTTGATCCCGGACTTCATTACTGCAACTCTGGGATTTGCGGTGTATTTGATGGGTGCCCGGATTAACAGCAAAGTCGCGGTTCTTAGACAGTTCAACATTCCTGAACCGGTCACAGGCGGCCTTTTGGCCTCGCTCGTGGTCTTGCTTCTCTATCTCGTTGCCAATGTTGAGCTGTCATTCGAGTTGCAGACCAGGGACGCTCTGCTGGTTCTGTTCTTTGCCGGAATCGGATTGAACGCGCGGCTTTCTGACTTGATTGCCGGTGGTAAGCCTTTGGTGATTCTGCTGATTTTGACGCTTTTTACGATCGTTGCGCAGAACGTTATAGGCGCGGCGGGGGCTTCCTTGTTTGGCTATCCGGTGCAAGCTGGCGTTCTGTTCGGTTCGGCCGCATTGATTGGTGGACACGGAACCGCAATCGCATGGGCACCCGAAGTGGCCGGCGCAACGGGTCTGGACGGTGCAACCGAACTTGGCGTTGCTGTGGCAACGCTTGGTCTGGTGCTTGCAGCGCTGGTGGGTGGCCCCATCGCCCGTCTTCTGGTGGAAACACGAGGCCTGTCGCCGGACCGCCCTGACGAAGAACATACGGTCGGACTGCCGGAAAAAACGACCGCGGCCACCGAAATTGACCACATGACCATTATGCGCGTGCTGCTGCATCTGAACCTTGCGATTATTCTGGGCTATGCGCTGGGCGAGGCGATTTCGGCAGCGGGGCTGAAACTGCCGCTGTTTGTGCCCTGTCTGATCATGGGCATCGTGATCTCCAATGTCCGAGCGGCCATCGCTCCGTCGGCGCCGCCGGTTGCGCGTACACCGTCACTGGCATTGCTGTCTGAATTCGCTCTTGGTGCTTTTCTGGCAATGTCATTGATGAGCCTGCAGTTGTGGACCATCGCAGAATTGGGCATGGCAATTGCCGTGATCATGTCGGCGCAAACTCTGTTCACGGTCGTTTTCGTGATTTGGGTTCTGTTTCCCTTGATGGGCTCGAACTATCGGGGGGCGGTGCTGGCAGCGGGCTTCGGGGGATTTGCCCTGGGCGCCACACCCACGGCGATTGCAAATATGACCGCGGTAACCAAGCGATATGGGCCTTCGCCTATTGCCTTTATCGTGCTGCCCCTTGTATCCGCCTTCTTTGTGGATATCGCAAATGCCATCGTCATTCAGACGATCGTAAATTTCTAAGGACCGACAATGCCCGACTTGCTGATCGAACTGTTTTCCGAAGAGATTCCTGCGCGGATGCAAGCGCGAGCAGGTGAGGATCTGAAAAAGCGGATTGCCGATGGTCTGGTCGAGGCTGGCTTGACTTATTCAAGCGCTGCCACCCTGACGACACCCCGCCGTCTGACATTGGCGGTGGAAGGTCTGCTGGCGCAAAGCCCGACAATCCGGGAAGAGCGCAAAGGACCCAAGGTCGGCGCGCCGGACAAAGCGATTGAGGGTTTCCTGCGGGGCGCGGGCATGACCCGCGACCAATTGGAAGAGCGCGAGACTCCCAAGGGCGCCGTTTATTTCGCCACCATCGAGAAGGCGGGTCGTCCGGCCGCCGAGATCATTGCCGAAGTGCTGGAGGCCACCATTCGCAATTTCCCATGGCCCAAATCCATGCGTTGGGGCAGTGGCAGTCTGCGGTGGGTCCGTCCGTTGCATTCCATTCTGTGCATCCTGACCGATGACGCCGGGGCGCAGGTCGTTCCGATGGAGGTCGATGGCATCCGTTCCGGTGACACCACAGCCGGTCATCGTTTCATGGCCCCCAACCGGTTCCCGGTTACGTCTTTCGAGGACTATGCCGCCAAGCTGAAACGCGCATTCGTGATTCTGTCACCGGATGAACGCGCCGAGCACATCTGGAATGATGCGCAGAACATGGCTTTTGCCGCCGGTCTGGAAATTGTAGAAGACAAGGGACTGTTGGCAGAAGTGGCCGGTCTGGTCGAATGGCCCGTGGTTTTGATGGGCCAGATCGATGACGAGTTTCTGGAACTGCCGCCCGAAGTGTTACAGACCTCGATGAAAGAGCACCAGAAATTCTTCTCGGTGCGCAACACCAAGACAGGTCGGATCGAACGGTTCATCACCGTCGCCAACCGCGAAACCGCTGACAATGGCGCGACCATACTGGCGGGGAACCAAAAGGTGTTGTCGGCACGTCTGGCCGATGCCAAGTTCTTCTGGGAGAACGACCTGCGCATTGCCAAGTCGGACATCACCCAATGGACCCGTGCGCTGGAGAACGTGACCTTCCACAACAAGCTGGGCACCCAGGCCCAACGGATTGATCGCATCGCGGCGCTGGCCCGTGAACTCGCGCCGGTGACGGGCGCCGACCCGGATCAGGCCGAGAAAGCCGCGCGTCTGGCCAAGGCCGATCTGAGTTCCGAGATGGTCTATGAATTCCCCGAACTTCAGGGGCTCATGGGGCGTTACTATGTCGAAGCGGCAGGCGAAGACGCTGCCGTGGCTGCTGTGGCGCAGGAACACTATTCACCGCTGGGCCCATCGGATGACGTGCCAACCGCGCCGCTGTCGGTGACCGTGGCACTGGCGGACAAGCTGGATACGCTGACCGGGTTCTGGGCGATTGATGAGAAACCTACCGGGTCGAAAGACCCGTTCGCGCTGCGTCGAGCGGCGTTGGGTATTATTCGCCTGGTGTTGAATAACAACCTGCGTCTGAAGCTGGATCGATATTTTGACAGCCAACTGGTGCGCGCAGAAAGTGCCGCGAATGATGCGCTGGCGACCGATGATATCAATGCGTTGTTGGGTGAAATCGCGGACCATGGCGTCTTTGGTGCGGCTTTCCAGGCGGTCAAGGAAAAGCTGGCTAAGATGCCGAACGGCGACTTCCTGAGATTGGAGAAAAAGGTTCCCGATACGTCCGATGACCTTTTGTCCTTCTTCCACGACCGGCTCAAGGTCTTCCTCCGAGATGAGGGCATCCGCCACGACATCATCGACGCCTGTATTGCGAAGGATGGCAATGACGACCTCAATCTGCTGGTCAAACGAGCGCGCGCGCTGAATGCCGTGATCGCGACCGAGGATGGGGAAAACCTCGTGCAGGGGTTCAAACGTGCCAACAACATCCTGACCCAGGCCGAGGAAAAGGACGGAGTGGAATACTCCTACGGAGCAGATGTGAAATTCGCCGAGACCGACAGCGAGAAGGCGGTTTTTGCGGCTTTGGATAGGGCTCAGTCGCAGATCGATGTGGCTCTGAAGTCCGAAGACTTCCCAGCCGCTGTGGCCGCCATGGCTGCGCTGCGCGGACCTGTGGATGGGTTTTTTGAGGACGTTCAGGTCAACACCGACAATGACGTTGTCCGCCGCAACCGACTAAACCTGCTCAGTCAGATTCGGCAGGTTTGTTCCAGCGTGGCCGATCTGTCGCGGATCGAAGGCTAAAACCTCGGGCACGCAGCGATGCGTGCCCACAACGCCCTTGCACGAAGGGCGCAAGCGCTTATGCTGCACGCAAATCAAAAGGTGCTGCAGTGCAGAATAATCCGCATACCACGCTCATTACACCCGATGCTCCGGTCACGGCTCATACGCATGGCGGGCGGGCCAAATGTCTGCAACGACTGGTTCGACTGGACCTGCCGGTGCCCCGGACCGTCGCGTTGTCGTTTGATGCAGTCCACCAGATTGCGGAAGGCGATGTTCCGAACCTTGACGCGATCCTTGAGCAATTCGATCCGGCGACATTGCTGTGCGTCCGACCAAGTTCCGAAGATCCCGACTGGGGTGGGCCCGGTGCGGTTCTGAATATTGGTATGAATGATGCACGCTACGTGGACCTGTCCGATACCATGGGGGCAGAGGCCGCCGCAGCGCTGTATCGCAGGTTTGTTCAAAGCTATGCGATCCACGTGGCGCGGCTAGACGCGGACGTGTTCGATGACATCGACATGGATGGCAGCGAAGGTCTGCGCCATTCCTTGCGCGCATACGAAGATGAAACGGACGAAGCCTTCCCGCAGGACCGCGGTGAGCAGTTGATCGGGGTTTTGCGCTCGATGGCCCGCGCATGGGACGGGACATCCGCACGGCTGTTGCGGCAGGCCAAAGGCGCCCCCGCAGATGCTGGTCTTGGGCTTGTCATTCAAGAGATGATCCCAGGGGTCGGACAAGGTGAGTGCGGGTCAGGTGTGCTTCAACTGGTCGACTCCACCACCGGAATGCCGCAGATCACAGGGCGTTACCTGAGCCAGAGCCAGGGCCGGGATGCGCTGGGCGAAGATGTGGCAGCACTATTTCTTGAAAAAGACCCGCGTGGACCGTCGCTTGAAGAAGTCGCACCCAAAGCGTTTGCCGAGTTGAAGGAACAAGCCGCGTTGATGCGCAAAAAACTGCGCGAAGAAATGCAGGTCGAGTTCGTCATTCAAAACGGCAAAGTGCATATTCTGGATGGCGTCCGGGTTCAGAGAACTTCGCGCGCGGCGATGCGAATTGCCGTTCGTCTGGCTGAAGACGGGATCATACCGCCGCAGGAGGCGGTGATGCGTGTCGACCCCCACGCGTTGAATGAACTATTGCACCGGCAGGTCCATCCGGAAGCGCGGCGTGATGTGCTGACGACGGCCATCGGTGCCAGCCCGGGCGCTTCAACGGGAAAGATCGTGTTTACATCTGCAGAAGCGCAGGCCAGTGCCGCGCGCGGGGAGGCCTGTGTCTTGGTTCGCCGCGAAACCTCGCCCGAGGATGTGCGCGGGATGCATGCTGCCGTTGCGGTTCTGACTGAAAAAGGCGGGATGACCAGCCATGCCGCCGTGATTGGTCGTGGGCTTGGCCTGCCCTGTATCGTTGGCGCTTCTGACATCCGGTTCCAGACAAAACAGAAGATGCTAACTGCGCCCGATGGTCGTGTCTTCAAAACTGGCGATGTTCTGACCATCGATGGCAGCTCTGGACAGGTGCTGGCGGGGCAGCCTGCCATGCTTGAAGCCGCGCTGGATGATTGTTTTCAGACATTGATGGCGTGGGCCGATGCCGAGCGTGATATTGACATCCGCGCCAATGCCGACACACCGGCCGATGCGCAAACGGCGCGCAATTTTCAGGCGCAGGGGATCGGCTTGTGCCGGACAGAGCATATGTTCTTTGAGCCCGGCCGCCTGATCGTGATGCGCGAGATGATTTTTGCACAAACGTCGTCGGGCAGGGCGGCTGTGCTGGAACGTTTGCTTCCGATGCAGCGTGAGGACTTTGTTCAGCTGTTCAGAATCATGGAAGGGCAGCCCGTCTGCATTCGCCTGTTCGACCCTCCATTGCACGAGTTCCTGCCAACCACGCGCAGCGGTCAACGGGAATTGGCCGAGGCGCTGGATTTGCCGGTTTCCGATGTCGAGCGTCGGGTTGATGCGATGACCGAATACAATCCGATGCTGGGCCTGCGCGGTGTTCGTCTGGGTGTGACCGTGCCTGAAATCTATGACATGCAAGCGCGCGCGATCTTTGAAGCCACGCTGGATGCCAGAAAGAATGGTGCCCCCGTCGTGCCCGAAGTGATGATACCGCTGGTATCCGCTAAACGAGAGGTCGAACTGGTCAAGTCCCGCATTGATACCGTGGCGGCGGCGGTAGCGTCGGAACGAGGGCAGGAGTTTGAATATCGGCTGGGTGTGATGGTCGAAACCCCGCGCGCCTGTCTGCGCGCAGAAGAGATTGCCCCGCAGACCGCGTTCATGAGTTTCGGAACAAATGACCTGACGCAGATGACCTATGGTCTGTCCCGCGACGACGCTGGGCGCTTTATGTCGGCGTATGTTCTGCAGGGAGTGTTTCGGGAAGATCCGTTCCACGTTCTTGATCCGGATGGGGTAGGGGAACTGCTTAAGCTTGGAGCTGAGCGGGGACGAGCTGCGAAACCGGATGTGACCCTGTCTGTTTGCGGAGAACACGGCGGAAACCCCGAATCAATCGCCATCTGTCGCGATCTGGGGTTCGACTATGTGTCATGCTCTCCGTTCCGGGTTCCGGTCGCTCGGCTGGCTGCCGCTCAACTGGCGATTTCCTCCAGACTTGGGGGTTGACAGGGCCTGAAAACCCAAGGATTAGTGGGTTATCTGGACACTCGTAGGCGAAATTTATCTTCGCTACGGGCAAGATTCCACTTGCATTTTTTGAAAGACTGGACCTTTTCGCTAGATTGCGTTAGATGCCTCGTCGCGCCCGCCGGGGGAGGGTATGGCGCGTGAAGTGCCTGTGCGAGGTTATCTGATGCTACGTTACATAATGGCTGTTGCCACAATGGCGGCAACCGTGCTGCCGAGTGCGTCCTTCGCCGAGAGGGAAGCGATTGATACTGCAAAGAAAGAACTTGTCGCCCGCAGCGAATTGCCGGCGCAAAGCTTTCGTGACTATTTCAAACTGTTCCAGCCCCGTAAGGCGGCTAAACCTGTTGAAATAACATACTCCAAGGACTGGCTTGACCAACGGCCCAAGGCGACCGGTGACGAAAACTGGAAGTGCCTGTCCGAGGCGTTGTACTTCGAAGCCCGTGGCGAAAGCGTGCGCGGTCAGTTTGCAGTGGCCGAGGTTATTCTGAACCGGGTCAAGAGCAGCCGCTTTCCGAGTTCGTTGTGTGGTGTAATCCGCCAGGGGACCGGTAAGAAATACCAGTGCCAGTTCACTTACACTTGCGACGGCCGCAAAGAAGTCATTCATGAGAAGAAGGCCTATGAGCGCGTATCCAAAGTCGCTCGTGCAGCTATTGATGGTGTTGGCAAAGAGCTGACCGAAGGGGCGACGCACTACCACACGACAGCGGTCCGTCCATCTTGGTCGCGTGTCTATAAGCAGACTGCGCGGATTGGTGTGCATATTTTCTACCGCCACAACTATCGGACAGCGAGCAACTGATTGACGCACCCGCGCTGGAAGCTTGATGGCGCGATGCGGGTTGCAGTCTATATTGCGGGCTCAGGAGGCCCGTAATGCTTTTCACCCGACGACACATTCTTAAAACAGCCGTCGCAGCCACAATTCTGCCGGTCGCGGCCCGGGCCGGTTATCCGCCGCTCAAGGCGCATGTGACCCGCCAACGCGTTGCACCTCAAGGGTTTCCTGACACAACAGTCTGGAGTTACGGTGACACAGTCCCCGGAACGGCCATAAGGGTCGATCAGGGCGCACGCGTTCAGCGCAAACTGGTGAATGACCTTCCGCAAGCAACATCGGTCCACTGGCACGGGATCCGCATAGACAACGCCATGGACGGTGTGCCCGGTTTGACTCAGGATGCCGTCGTACCGGGCAGTTCTTTTGACTATGACTTCGTCGTTCCCGACGCGGGCACCTATTGGTACCACGCGCATAACCGGTCGATGGAACAGGTGGCCCGCGGGCTTTACGGGCCGCTGATCGTTGCAGAGGCCACGGCACCGGATGTCGATCAGGATCTGGTGCTGATGTTGGATGATTGGCGGTTGAACCCTGAGACCGCACAGATAATGGATGATTTCGACAATGGCCATGATCTGAGCCATGCAGGTAGGCTTGGGAACATCCTTACCGTCAACGGATCATTCGATCCTGTGTATGCGGTGCGAAGAAACGAGCGGCTGCGACTGCGACTGGTCAACGCGTCCAATGCCCGGATCCTGGATCTGGATCTGGATGGTCTTGTGGGGTGGATCGTCGCGTTGGATGGAATGCCTTTGGAAAAGCCACTAGAACTATCCAGCTCTTTCCCGCTGGCGCCGGCGCAGCGCGCGGATCTGATTGTCGATGTCACCGCCGAAGGAGATACGGCAAGCTTGGTCAGTGTCGAAAGGGATGGATCCTTTGGTCTGGCGCGGTTCGAAGTCAGTGGTAGTGCTGCGAAGGCGCACAGGCAGGGTGTGTCAGCGTTGCCGTCTAATCCCTTGCCTGAGATCGGAAATCTTCAAGAAGCACAAACGCACCAGATGCGTCTGCAAGGTGGTGCAATGCGCTGGCTGGAAAGTGCCCGGCTGGGCGAAGCTGAATTGTCGGGCCGCGAGTTGGCGCAGTTGGGCAAGTTCTGGGCGCTGAATGGTTACGCCGAGCGCCCCGAAGAGCCGTTTCTGGATGCTGCTGTCGGTAGTTTGCACAGGATTGAGTTTGTGAATGAATCCGCCTTTCCGCATGCGATGCATCTGCACGGACATCACTTCCGACTGATCCTTGGTGATGGTTCTCTTGGTCCCTGGCGCGACACTATTCTGGTCGGGCGAGGACAGGCTCGCCAAATCGCATTGATCGCGGACAATCCGGGGAACTGGTTGCTGCATTGCCATATGCTGGGGCACGCCGCGTCCGGGATGATGAGCTGGTTTCGGGTCTTCTGACGACGCATTCGGCGGTTGGAATGGCGCTTGTTTGAATGCTATAGGCCCTCGCAACGCCTATAGTAGGCGAACTTTGAAACGAGCCCGAAAAGGCCTGACCCATGAGTTCTGAAATCCGTCTGGCATTCGCACACCCGTCCGAACGGTCCGAGGCGACGTCCCCCCGGGGGCCGTTGGATCGTATCTCGTTGCGCGACCATATTGTCGAAGTCGAAATCGGTGCCTTCCAGGCCGAGCGGGGAACAACCCAGCGGATCTGCTTCAACATCGTGGTCGAAGTCCGGCCTCTGACAGACCCGATTGATGATGATGTGGATCGCATCCTGTCTTATGACAGGGTAACGGAATCCATCGCCTATGAGCTGGCGGCCGAGCGCCTGAATCTGCTTGAGACATTGGCAGAGCGTGTTGCGGAACGCATACTGCTTGAGCCTCAGGCTGTAAGAGTCTTTGTTCGCATCGAAAAATTGGATCGGGGTCCGGGCGCATTGGGGGTTGAGATCGTGCGCGGAAAAGACTCGGTCCACCACGAAGTGGCCGAAGAAGAACGCCCGCACCCCCGCCTTGTGTTCCTGTCGAATGACGCCATTGCCTCGGATAATCTGACGGGTTGGATTGATCAGTTGGAGAACCGTCGGCGTCCACTGATCCTGTGTGTCGGGGCGTCGGAACTGGCCGCTCCACAAACGGGACATGCGATGACGCAGCGCCGGATTGACCTATTGGCCATCGAACAGAATGCGTGGG
The DNA here is from genome assembly GCF_059609765.1 of Ruegeria sp. YTSC106. Taxonomy (NCBI): domain Bacteria; kingdom Pseudomonadati; phylum Pseudomonadota; class Alphaproteobacteria; order Rhodobacterales; family Roseobacteraceae; genus Ruegeria; species Ruegeria sp. YTSC106. The sequence continues at coordinate 22,910 of NZ_JBXWMI010000004.1, read as the reverse complement.
TTCTGGCGGCACGAGATCATCGCTGTGTGGTGGTCTCGACGCGGACCGAATTGGATTGGGCGATGAAGAACGGCCAAATCTGCGTTTGGGCGCCATCCAAGATCGTATTGGACGCCGTTGACGGCCCGTCCGCTGCCCCGTCGGATGCCGTAGCGTTGGCTGCATGGTTTGCCGCGACCTTTGAGGCGAGCGAAATGATGGTGATAGGCGGCGCTTTGCCGACGGAACCCAAAACGCCATTGCGCGCTGTTGCGGTGGATCAGGCCCAGCTGTGAGCGCCTATTTCAGACCACTGGTCCAGCATGGAGCGACTCGTCCCACAGACGCTGTGCCGCTGGTCGGCCAACCGCTCTGGTTCACCCATGTCGAGGCCCTGCGGCGCGGGTCCGAACCCGAAATCGTCGCGGCCTCGGACGTTCCGTCGGATCACCTGAGCCGTTTGAGCCAACCGCGGGCTGACGTCGCAGGTCTCGACATGCACGTGCCTCATATCATGGGGATTCTGAATGCCACGCCGGACAGTTTCTCGGATGGCGGTGTTCACAGCTCGGCGAACGCGGCCCGTGCGGCTGCAGTCGAGATGGTGGCACATGGGGCAACAATTCTGGATGTCGGTGGAGAATCCACCCGCCCGGGTGCTGATTTTGTTCCGGTGGAGGAAGAGATTGCACGAACCCGCCCGTTGATCGAAGCGATCCGGTCAGAAACAGGCGCTTTGATTTCCATCGATACACGCAAGGCCGACGTCGCCAAGGCCGCCTGTGACGCCGGGGCGGGGTTGGTCAACGATGTCTCGGGCTTCACCTTCGATCCGGAATTGGCACCGTTATGTGCCAAGCAAGGTGCGCCTGTCTGTGTCATGCACATGCAAGGTGATCCGGCGACGATGCAGGACGATCCCCAATACGACAATGTTCTGCTGGATGTTTACGACTTTCTCGAAAGCCAGATTGCGATGCTGGAAGGCTTGGGCCTGAGCCGCGATCTGATCGTCGTGGATCCCGGGATCGGGTTTGGGAAGACAGAGGATCACAATTTGACCCTTCTGCGCAATCTCAGCCTGTTCCACGGGTTGGGCTGCCCGATCCTACTGGGCGTGTCGCGCAAGGGCTTCATTGGGTCCATCGGAAATGAACCTCGCAAGACTGCCCGCGCACCGGGATCAATTGCAGTGGCTCTGGCAGGATTGTCTCAGGGCGTGCAGATCATTCGCGTTCATGACGTGGCCGAGACCTCTCAGGCCTTGCGCCTATGGGCTGCTGTCCGGTAATCCGGTCGCACGACAAATCACGGAGTGACACTTATGCGCAAGCTGTTCGGAACCGACGGGGTGCGGGGCACCGCCAACACGCATCCGATGACGGCAGAGATGGCGCTGCGCATCGGGGCAGCGGTCGGGCGGTACTTTCGACGCGACGCGACAGGTGTGCACCGGGTTGTCATCGGTAAGGATACACGCCTGTCCGGCTATATGTTGGAAAACGCGCTGACGGCCGGATTGACGTCCACAGGAATGAATGTGTTGCTGCTGGGACCCGTTCCGACCCCCGCCGTTGGTCTCATGACCCGGTCCATGCGAGCCGATTTGGGCGTCATGATCTCGGCCAGCCATAACCCTGCCGAAGACAACGGGATCAAGTTCTTTGGCCCGGACGGCTATAAACTGTCCGATCAGGCCGAGGTCGAAATCGAAAGGCTGATCGACGATGGCGTCAGGCCAGCCCAGGCGCAGAATATCGGTCGAGCGCGCCGGGTTGACGATGCACGGTTTCGCTATGGCGAGCGTGTGAAATCGTCGTTGCCGCGGAACGTGAGCCTGGATGGTTTGAAAGTGGTGATCGATTGTGCAAACGGCGCAGCCCACCGCACCGCGCCGGAAGTTCTGTGGGAGCTGGGTGCAGATGTGATTCCCGTGGGAATTGCGCCCAACGGCAAGAACATCAACCTCAACTGCGGATCGACCAAGCCACATCTGGCCGCTGAAACCGTTGTCGCGCATGGTGCCGACGTGGGCATTTGTCTGGATGGCGACGCGGATAGGGTGGTTGTGGTCGATGAAACCGGTCAGGTGGCTGATGGTGATCAGCTTATGGCTTTGCTGGCGACGGCGTGGAAGAAATCGGGCCAGTTGAAGGGCGATGCCCTGGTCGCGACTGTCATGTCCAACTTGGGTCTGGAACGCCACCTGACAGCGCAGGGTTTGCGTCTGGAGCGAACGGCTGTCGGCGATCGCTACGTGGTCGAACGGATGCGTGAAGGTGGGTTCAACCTTGGCGGGGAACAGTCCGGCCATATCGTGATGAGCGATTATGCCACCACCGGTGACGGCTTGATGGCAGGCCTGCATTTCCTGGCGGAAATGGTTCTGTCGGGGCGCAAGGCGTCGGATCTGTCCAAACAGTTCGAAACCGTGCCGCAGTTGCTGAAGAATGTACGTTATTCCAGCGATCAAACCCCGTTGGAGGTGCAAAGTGTACAGGCGGCCATTGCCGATGCCGAGGCACGGTTGAATGGGCAGGGCCGGTTGTTGATCCGCAAATCCGGGACCGAACCGTTGATCCGCGTGATGGCTGAATGCGAAGACGATGGGTTGCTGACCCAAGTAGTTGACAGCATCGTCGCCGAGGTTGAGGCCGCCACAAGCTAGTGCCCGAACAGAACCTTGCGCAGGCTGAACCATTGACTGATGGCCATGCCTGTCAGGATCAACGCAAGGGCGATGAAAAAGCGCAGGGGCAGGGCCTCGGACAGAACCCACGCGCCGAATACCATTGACCAGATGGGCACCTGGTAGTTCACCAGTGTCAGAAACACGGAACCTGCGCTGCGGGTAATGGACACGCGCAGCAGGGTGGCGAATGCCGTCGGCACCAAGCCCAGCACGATCAGAGCAAGTGTGGGGCGCGTGCCTTGCCATCTGGGCAAGCCTTCGGTCATCAGCATGATTGGCACCAACAACGCAGCCCCAACCAGCAGGGTCAGCGCAGCAAGCGCCAACGGGTCGACAGGCGGACAGCGACGGGTCAAAATCGACGAAGACGCATAGCACAATGCGGCAGTGATACAGGCCAATTGGGCCAGAGGTTCGGCTCCCTGGCCAAGCTGTGCCAGACCGGGGCCGATCAATACCAAAGCTCCCGAGAAGCCCAGACACACGCCCAGCAAGCGACGTAGATTAAGCGGCTCGTCAGAAAAGAAATGCGCAAGCGGCAATACCATCAGTGGAATGGCGGCCATGGACAACCCAGCAAAGGCGGATGGTACGAATTGTTGCCCCCAGCTGAGCAGCATGAAGGGTACGGCTGTGGATAGAACACCAATCAGAAGTATCGAACTCCCAAGGGCAGGCGTCAGAACAGGCATTTTGCGCCCGGTTACCCACATCAGCAACAGAAGCGTTACGGCACCCAGGGTGGTTCTGGACGTGGCGACCGTGATCGGCCCATAGCCTTCCAGCGCCATCGCAACGACCATGAACGTTGCGCCCCAGATCAGGCCCAGCGTAAAGACGCCGCTCCAGTCCTGTTTTGTCGGCTGTTGCACCATTGATTTGTCCTGTCGGGCAGCGCAAGTTCGCGAAATAGATCAGTCTGATCGGGAGTTTTTGTGCCGCGCCACTCTTTTGTGCAAACGAAAAAGGGCGACCGCTGTGGCCGCCCTTATGCTGACTAAGGTCAGGCTCAGTTCTTTTCTTTGTCGACCATTTTGCCGGCCGAGATCCACGGCATCATGCCGCGCAGCTTGGCGCCGGTTTCTTCGATCTGATGCTCGTCATTGGCACGGCGCGCCGCTTTGATGGTCGGCTGGCCAACGGCGTTTTCCAGCATGAAGTCACGAACGAATTTACCCTGCTGGATGTCGTTCAGGACCTCTTTCATACGCGCTTTGGTCTCGTCGTATTTCAGGATACGCGGCCCGGTGACGTACTGGCCGTACTCGGCGGTGTTCGAGATCGAATAATCCATGTTGGCGATGCCGCCTTCGTAGATCAGATCGACGATCAGTTTCACTTCGTGCAGACACTCGAAATAGGCCATTTCAGGGGCGTAACCGGCTTCGACCAAAGTCTCAAACCCGCAACGGATCAGTTCGACCAGACCGCCGCACAGAACAGCCTGTTCGCCGAACAGGTCGGTCTCACACTCTTCACGGAAGTTGGTTTCGATGATGCCCGAGCGGCCGCCACCAATGGCCGAGCAGTAGGACAAGCCGATTTCCAGCGCCTTGCCGGTTGCGTCGTTGTGAACCGCGACCAAGCAGGGAACGCCGCCGCCCTTGGTGTATTCGCCGCGCACTGTATGGCCGGGGCCCTTGGGGGCCATCATGATGACGTCGACGCCTTCTTTCGGCTCGATCAGGCCGAAGTGAACATTCAGGCCGTGCGCAAACGCGATGGCCGCACCGGGCTTGATGTTGTCGTGGACGTATTTTTTGTAGGTCTCGGCCTGTAGCTCGTCGGGCATGGTGAACATGATGACGTCGCACCAGGCCGCCGCTTCGGCGATGCCCATGACTTGCAAACCTTCGGCTTCGGCTTTTTTGGCCGAAGGCGATCCTTCGCGCAGGGCGACAACCAGGTTCTTTGCACCGGAGTCGCGCAGGTTCAGCGCGTGAGCGTGACCTTGCGAGCCATAGCCGAGGATGGCCACTTTCTTGTCTTTGATCAGGTTGATGTCGCAATCGCGATCGTAATAGACGCGCATTTCGCCGGTCCTTTCTGGTTAGGTTGCGGCGGTTGTATCTGCCTGTTCGCGCAATGGCGATAGGGTTGGGCTTGAGTATTTGCAAAAAAGATGAAGAATAATTCGCGATAGCAGGAGAAAATATAAAAATCATGCTTGATGATATTGATCGACGCATTCTGCGCCACTTTCAAGCAGACCCGAGCCTGACAACAGCGGAACTGGCCGATCTTTGCCGGATCAGCGCGGGTGTCTGCTGGCGGCGGATCGAAAAGATGCAGGCCGCAGGGATCATCGAAGGGCAGGAGGCCGTGATAGACTGGGCCGCGATGGGATATGCAGTCGAGGTCTCGCTTCGGATCACGCTTGACAAGACACAAGCCCGTGCGTTCGACGAATTCACGCAGGCGGCGCGTGATGTGGCAGAGGTAATCGAGATCCAGACCTTTCTGGGTCGTGTCGACGTTCGTCTTTCCGTCATTGCAAGAGATATGAAGCACTATCAGCAGCTCTATCGCGACCGGATTCTGACCCTGCCTCATATCGCCGATATCGAGGCCCTGATGCATATCGCGAGGGTCAAGCGGGACGAGGTACTGCCGGTATGATTGAGCTGGATGAGATCGATCGCGGTCTTCTTCGCGCACTGCAACAGGACGCGACGCAAAGTGCCGGAGCGTTGGGGCGCAGGTTCGGGTTATCTCAACCCGCCACGTGGCGTCGTATCCGCAGGCTGGAAGAAACCGGGGTAATCAAGGGCCGACGGCTGCGCCTGAATGCCGAGGCGCTTGGGTTTGGTGTTACCGTCTTTCTGGGTATCAAACTCGGGCGAAAAGGCCAGATCAGCCTTGAAGATTTTGAGCGCGCCGTCAGTGCCGTTCCCGAGGTGCAGACAGTCGAGCATGTGCTTGGACTGTATGACTATCGACTGCGTGTCGTGGCCCGAGACTTGGCCGATTTCGAGCGTGTATTGCGGCGCCGGATCATGACATTGCCGGGCGCGGGCGATGTCGAGGCAAACGTGCTGCTTAGCGAAGAACGCCTACCTGGGCCGATCGGTTGAATACGCTCAGTATTTGGTACGAATACAATAACCCGGATGGTGTGTCATACGCGCAAAGGTGAGTGGTTTGTCTTCTTTCCACGTTGTGCGTTCCATCTGAATCATGGATGTCCCTGCCGTGGTGCCCATGAATTCTGCCAACCGCGCATCCGCAGAAATGGCGCAGAAAGCAACCTCGGCGTCGGTAAAGGGCGCAGCCGTCAACAGCCACTCATGTGGCCCCTGTTCGATCAGGTCCGCGTCCTCTACATCTGGAACAGCCTCAATGTTGATCCACCGTTCTTCCATCTGAAAAGGCCGATTATTTGCATAATGCATGCAGACAATATGCAGAACGCGCACATCCGGTGCCACGTTGATTTGTGACGAAAGCCATCCGGGGCTGGTGACTACGTTCCGTTCAACAAGCGCGTAGCGATAGGTTGCATTCTGGCTTTCGACCACTTGCCGCGCCAGTGAAAATTCGAGTTTGGCGTGTTTGCTGGGCTCTTTCTTGACACGTGTTCCGCTCTTGCGTTTGCGCTCGACAAAGCCCTGATCCGCCAGTTCCCTCATGGCTCTGTTCACAGTGGCCCGGGCGCAATTGAATTCCTCAGCCAGCTGAGTCTCTGTCGGCAAAAGCGATCCTTGTGGCCAGACACGGCTTTCAATGCGTCGTTTTACTTCGTCTCGAACGAACTGGAAGCTGATCCGCTTTTGTATCGTCACGGGTAAATATGTCCCTTCAAGTATAAAGTGTGCGCATCTGTTCAGAATCAAGCAGAAGTGTAAAGGGGAAGTGACACTACTTGGCGTCATTTCTCGTGTTTTCAGGGGCGTAGGCGGAAAAAAGTTACTGTTTCCGCTACTTTACATGGGGTCAAACTTTTGTCGCGAATGGGCTTTACCCGCACGGGCAAAGGGGACAAAACTTCGAAAACGCTTTGGAAAGGACGCCTCATGCCTGCCTTGTTGGATACCGTTGACCCGAACGGGCTTGAAGAATTCTCGGTCGTGTTTACCGACCGCTCGTTGAACCATATGTCGCAGAAGTTTCAGCAGGTGATGCGCGACATTTCGGACATGCTGAAAGACGTGTACAACGCGGAAGGTGTCGCAGTTATTCCGGGCGGTGGAACCTATGCCATGGAAGCGGTCGCCCGACAGTTTGCCCGCGGCGCGGATGTGCTGGTGGTTCGCAACGGATGGTTCTCGTACCGGTGGAGCCAGATCATTGAGAGCGGTTCCCTGACAAACTCGACCACGGTCATGAAAGCGCGGGAGACTGGCAATGCCAGCCCATCGCCTTTTGCGCCTGCTCCGATCGAAGAGGTCGTCGCCGCGATTCGCGAACAAAAGCCCGGTGTTGTTTTTGCTCCGCATGTCGAAACCTCGGCGGGGGTCATTCTGCCGGATGATTATGTGACCGCGCTGGCAAGCGCGGCGCACGAGGTGGGTGCATTGATGGTGTTGGATTGCATTGCGTCGGGTTGCGCCTGGGTGGACATGAAAACCACCGGTGTCGATGTTCTGATCTCTGCGCCTCAGAAGGGGTGGAGCGCGTCGCCATGTGCCGGTCTGGTCATGCTGTCTGAACGGGGCGAGGCACGGCTGGAGCAGACCAGTTCTGACAGTTTCGCCATTGATTTGAAGAAATGGCGGCAGATCATGCAAGCCTATGAAAACGGCGGCCACGCCTATCACGCCACGATGCCGACCGATGCTTTGCTGGCTTTCCGCGACACCATGGCAGAGACTCGAGATTATGGGTTCGAAAAACTGCGTGCGGCGCAGTGGGCGTTGGGCGACGGTGTGCGGTCGATGCTGAAGGACAAGGGCGTTGTTTCGGTTGCCGCCGACGGTTTCGGCGCGCCCGGAGTTGTGGTCAGCTACACCTCGGATCCCGAAATTCAGAACGGCAGGAAATTTGCGGCACTGGGTATGCAGATTGCCGCTGGTGTCCCGTTGCAATGCGATGAGCCCGAAGGGTTCAGCACTTTTCGGTTGGGCCTGTTCGGGCTCGACAAGCTGTACGACGTGGACGGCACCATCGCGCGTTTGAAGCGGGTGCTGGATCATGTTCTGTAAGCGGACCGGGCCTTAGCGAACGCCAAGGCCCATCTGCATCAACGTCTTGCGCACGCTTGGCAGAGAATAGAGCGCGCTCAGACCCATCGCCCGTGCATCCCGCAGCGGACGTGCCTCGATCATCGAGGCGCGGTTCAGCAGATCAATGCCCTTGACGCGCATCTCGACCTCGGTGTGACGGGCCTTGTGATAGGCGTCCAGCATCTGTGCGTCTCCCAGACCTTCGGGCCGGGCTTGCGCCAAATCCAGCAGGCACCGCAGATCGCCCAACGACATGTTCAATCCCTGTGCTCCGATGGGTGGCACCACATGCGCGGCCTCAGCCATCAGGGCAATGCGTTCCCCCGCCAGCCGTTCTGCGGATTGGCTGATGATCGGCCAGATCGTTCTGCGGGAGGCCAAATTCAGCGGGCCGAACAAACCGCAAGAACGAGCGGTCATAGCGGCTTCGAATGCCTCGGGCTCAAGGTTCAGGAGTTCAACGGCCTTCGGTCCGCGTTCCATCCAGACAATGGCGGACGAGGGCTGCCCTTTCCAGTCAGGCAGAGGCACCATCGTGAACGGTCCCCCGGATCTGTGAATCTCGGTCGAGACATTCTCGTGTGGAATTGGGTGTGTCACCGCAAAGGCCAGCGCCTTCTGCCCATATCGTGTCGTGTGAACTTTGATCCCGGCGGCTTCGCGCATAGGTGAGTTGCGACCATCGGCGGCAAGCACCAGTTTACACCGGACGCGGTTTCCATCGCTCAGGCCCACGCGGGCCTCGGCGGTTCGGGTGAACAAGCTGGTGGTTCCGGTGCCAGGGCGGAAATCGACATTGGGCAATTCAGCCAGTCGCGCCACCATTTCTCGGCGCAGCAACCAGTTGGGCAAGTTCCAACCGAAAGGGTGTTCAGAAATGTCGGCTGCGTTGAAGTCGCGGACAACGCGCGGCTCGGGCACGTCGCCGCCCGCGTCAACGATCCGCATGATTTGCAGCGGAGCCGCGTGAGTATCCAGCCTTGCCCACAGACCGCATTGTTCCAGCAGGCCGCGCGCAGGCTGCAAAAAAGCTGTGGTGCGCAGGTCTGACCCGTCCACATCCCGCTCGGTGATCGGAGGGCTCGGATCAACGCAGATCACTTCAAATCCTGCCGTTCCGAATACCGCCGCAGCGGTCAGACCGGCGATCCCACCACCGGAAATCAGGATGTCACAGCTGTCGGTCATGGCGCCTCTCATCATTCCGGGCAGAACCTAATTCGGATCTGCCCCGAGTGCCAAGTGACATCCTGTCCCGTATTTCAGCCGCGCGAAATCAGGACGAGGATCAGAAACATCACCGGCACCATCATAAGGGCGGGGATGTAGAGACCGGGAAGGCCGAACAGCATTATGGAACAGCCCCACATGCTGAAAATGGCAGCGACAGTATAGTACAGATCTTCTGGCTTAGCGTTAGCCGCGTCGCGCGCCAGCCACCCCATAACCGGAATTGCAAAGAAAAGACGTTGCCAAATCGGCAGGCGTCCGGGCATCTCGATCGCGCTCATCGGGGTCTCCATCTGTTCGTCGCTGCTGCGCATATAGGGACGCAGATGCAGGTGCGGAACGTGCAGATCGTCGCACTGTGACAGGCTATCGCAGGCGGGCCAAAAACGCGGTCAGATCGTCCGTGTGGTGGTGGATGTGATCGGCTTCATGCCGGTCAGGAGAAACATGAACCGTACGCATTCCCATCTCGTGCGGGGCCGCAAGATTGCGAGGGTCGTCTTCGAACATCGCCGCCATTTCGGCCTGAAGGCCGTCCTTTTCAAAGATCGCTTCGAACGCAGCTTTTTCGGGCTTTGGTCGATACCCTGCGTGTTCGACACCATATATCGCGTCGAACAAGCCTGTCAGGCCGCGTGCTTCCAATACACGTTCCGCGTAGGGCGCGCTGCCGTTGGTGTAGACGATCCGCCGACCTGGAAGGGCGCGTATATGGTCGGCCAGCTCCGCATCCGGGTCCATGTGGCTCATGTCAACCTGATGTACCGCGTGCAGATAAGGGTCGGGGTCCAGATCATATTCGGCCATCAATCCGGCCAGCGTTGTCCCGTATTCGCGCCAGTAATGCGCGCGTAGCCTGTCGGCCTCGGCCCGTTCCACACCGATGGCTTGCACCACATAGTCCGTCATCAGAACTTCGATCTGATCGAACAGCCGCATCTGCGGCGGATACAGGGTGTTATCCAGATCGAACACCCATTGGGTGACATGACTAAACGAAGGTTTGACCATGGCTTGGGTTTAGGGCGCAGTCGGGCGGTTTTCAATGCTGTACTTGATCGCCGCCCCCTGACACGGCTAGACATGTCCGAACGAGGAGACAAATGATCCCATGAGCCAAACCCGATCCCCGACCAAGGACGCCTACAGCCTTATTCTCGAAGCCATCGATGTGGGGGTCTACAAGCCCGGTGATCGATTGGTCGAAAGCGAATTGGCTGAACGGTTCGGCGTGTCGCGCACTCCGATCCGTGAAGCGCTGCAACGCTTGGAAACCCAATCCTTGCTGGAACGGGACGGGAGGTCATTGATCGTGGCGTCTCTGGACCACAACCAGATGGCCGAGCTTTACATTGTGCGCCGGGAACTTGAAGGGCTTGCCGCACGGCTGGCCGCAAAACACGCTACTGAAGAAGAGATCAAGGTTCTTCAGGATATGGTTGTTGAAGACGACAAACTTATCGATGACCCAACGGCTTTGTCGCGCGCCAACCGACGGTTTCACGAACAGATTCATCTGGCGTCACACAACCGCTATCTGGTTCAGCAGCTCGATCTGGTCCACCGGACGATGGCCCTGATGGCGACCACTTCTCTGGCAGTTCAGGGGCGTGGTGAGATTGCACAAAGTGAGCATAAGGGAATTGTAGAAGCCATCGCCGCCCGCGACGAGGAAGCCGCGGGGCGGGCGCTGAAGGAGCATATCTCAATCGCTTTCATGACTCGTCTGAAACAGGATGCCAGTCGTCGCGATAAATGAACGTCAGGCCAGCGGAATGTTTTCGCTGGCCTGACCATGTTGGGTTTTGTCCCAAAAAAACGGATTTGTCGCCAGCTCCCACAGCGCTTTGTAACCGGCAACCGCACCTAGTGGAAAATACAGAAACATCGTCGGGACCCAAGGCAGCAAGAAACGGCGTTCACGCGCGGATACAGCGATGATCCCGGCGCAGATATTCAGGGCCTCGGTCGCCAGAAACAGCCAGACCAACACTGTTGCCATCTGGTGTGACAGGATTTGCTCCATCGGATTGGTTATGCCCATGGCGTATAGCCAGAAAATCCAGAGAACAGGGGCCAACAGGAATTGACCCAGCGTGCCCAGAAAGAACGCCTGTAGGCCAAAAAACTTCACCGCACCCAGGTCCGCACACAGTTTCCGTGGGTTACGCATGTGCACAAGATAGGTAACCATGAAACCCTTGAGCCAACGTGAGCGTTGCTTCACCCACGGCCAGGCCCGAAAATTTGCCTCTTCGAGTGTCGTGGTATCCACCATCTCGGTCCGATAACCGGCCCGGCAAAGCCGCACGCCCAAATCGGCATCTTCGGTAACATTGTGGGCGTCCCAGCCGCCCAGTTCCAACAGCTTCTCACGGCGGAAAAAGAACGTCGTTCCCCCAAGCGGGACGACCAGGCCCATTCGTGCGATGCCCGGCAGGATCACACGAAACCAGCTGTTGTACTCAATGGTAAAACAGCGTGACCGCCAGTTTGTGCGAGGGTTGTAGTAATCCAGAACACCTTGCAGGCAAACCACCTCGGGCGAAGCTTGAGTGAAATGCGCCACCACACGTTCGATCTGATCTGGCTGAGGTGCGTCTTCGGCATCCCAAACGCCAACGATGTCACCACGGCAAAAGTCCAGCGCGTAATTCATGGCGCGCGGTTTGGTGGTCAGCCCGTTCAATTCCGGGACGACAACAACACGCATCCAACTGGGCAGAGCCGCCTGCGCAAGGGCGTCGCGCGTCACGTCATCCGTTTCCTCAAGCACGAGGATGACGTCCAGAAGCGCTTTGGGGTAGGTCAGCCTTTGGAGCCGCTGCACCAGAGCATTCGCGATTTCTCGTTCCTTGTACAACGGCACCATGATGGACACACAGGGGTGCCGAAGCGCGATTGCCGCCTCTGGTGGTTCGGTCGGCTTTTTCATGTGGTCGCCGAGGTAGGCAAGGGTGCCAATTGTCCGAAATGCTGCAAAAAGAACCAAAGTCCCCACGGCCGCGCCCAACAAAACCATCAATCCAAACGCGGGGAATAGGGCGAAAAGAAACAACACACTCACCGCTGTTGCGGATGTTACAAGCCGGGATCCGGCGGTCCAGTTGCGGCAGCTTTGTGCGGCGTTTACACGGGTTTCGGCAGCATTTGCGAGTGTCTGCGAGAAGTGCAGTGCAATGACACGGTCGATCTGATGAGAATCCGCAAGAACCGGCAGGATGGCATGGTCGCAATCCTGCATCTCGGTAACAACGGTCGCAAAACGATCAGGCCGGGCGGTGGCGACCAAAAGCAGCGGGCCTATGCGCATCCAGGGAATAACATTGTGTTCAAGCCAGAAATCTACTGGCTTCAGTTCGCACAATCCGCGCATTGGTGGGATCTGTTCAAGGTCCGCGATTTGCCACTCGAACTGCGTGGATAGGGCCGTCAGAACGTCTTGCCTGTTGGCATATCCTTCGCCAACCAAAATCTCGCCAAGGGGCGCTTTCTGTCTGGCCTGCAGGCTCAATGCGTGGTCCAGTTGCGAGCGGGTGATGACCTCGTTCTCCAACAGGCAAGTGCCCAGCGGTTTGCGAAAACCGGGCGCCGGGAACGGGGCGGCGGTTGTAAAATCCTGGAGGTTAAGCTCAACCATAATAAAACCCTGGCACAGTTACCTGCGCTCAGGGTTGTTCAAACAAGGTTAACGTGCCGTTAATTCTGGTAAGTTCCGGCGTTATGCCTGCTCTTTTTTCTTTTCCATCGCATCGGCGAAACGTTCGAACAGATAGAAACTGTCCTGAGGCCCGGGCGATGCTTCGGGGTGATATTGCACCGAGTATACAGGTCTGTCAGTCATGCGGATACCGCAGTTCGAGCCATCAAACAGCGACCTGTGGGTCTCGACAACACCTTCCGGCAGAGACTGCGCGTCCACGGCAAAACCGTGATTCATCGAGGTGATTTCGACCTTGCCGGTGTCCAGATCCTTGACCGGGTGGTTCGCGCCGTGATGACCATGGTTCATCTTGACTGTCTGACCGCCCAAAGCCAGTGCCAGCATCTGGTGGCCAAGGCAGATACCGAAGACGGGCAGATCGGTTGTGTCTAGGATTTCCTTGATCATCGGCACAGCATAGGCACCAGTTGCGGCCGGGTCGCCGGGACCGTTCGACAGGAAAACGCCGTCTGGCTGATGGGCTAGCACTTCGGCTGCGGTCGCTGTCGCTGGCAATACGGTGACATCGCATCCAGCCGAGGCGAGGCAGCGCAGAATGTTGCGCTTGGCACCGTAATCCACAGCCACGACTTTGTGGGCAGGGGCCTCTTGTCGCCTGTACCCGTCAGGCCACGCCCACCGCATTTCACCCCAGCGATAGCTTTGGGCACAGGTGACTTCCTTGGCCAAGTCCATACCTTCCAGCCCGGCAAAGCCGCGGGCCGCAGCAACCAGGGCTTCGATGTCGAAATTGCCCTCGGGGTCATGAGCCAGCGCCACATGCGGCGCACCTTGCTGGCGGATGGCGCGTGTGAGGCGACGGGTATCAACGCCGCCGATGGCGATACGGCCACGGCGGGCAAGCCAGCCTTTCAGCTCCTCGGCCGAGCGCCAGTTGGACGGCTCGGTCGGATCCCATTTGACAACCATGCCAGCGGCTACCGGATCGCCGGTTTCGTCATCTTCCGGGTTCACGCCGACATTGCCGATATGGGGGAAGGTAAAGGTTACGATCTGCCCGGCATAGGATGGATCGGTCATGATTTCCTGATATCCGGTCATGGCTGTGTTGAAGCAGAGTTCAGCCACGGTCTGTCCGGTTGCACCGAAGCCGAGGCCGAAAAACAGTGTTCCGTCGGCCAAAGCCAGACATGCGGTGGGCTTGGACGGGACGTTCTGGGCCATGGCGCGACTCTCCTGCAAGGTAAACCGGCGCATACCTAAGGGGGTTGGGCGCTTGGGTCAAGTCCGTTCATTTTTTAGGCTATCGTTATTTTTCAATAGGTTAATACTGATCGCCCCCGGTTGTAACACGCTTTTTGTTTAGATATGTTCGGGGTTCCGTTGTCATGGGGATGGACAAGCCAAATGGACATGCGATCACGGGTGAATGCCGCCCTGAAGCAAGCAATGAAAGACAAGGCAGCCGAGCGTCTATCGACGCTGCGGTTGATCAACGCGGCCATCAAGGACCGTGACATCGCCGCGCGCGCCTCGGACAACGAAGAGGTCAAAGGCTGCGGTGATGCAGAGGTTCTTGAAATACTTGGTAAAATGACCAAGCAACGCAAGGAAAGCGCGCGCGCCTATGAAGAGGGTGGACGCCTGGATTTGGCCGAGCGCGAGATGCAGGAAGTTGCCGTCATTGAAGAGTTTCTGCCCAAGCAGCTGGATGATGATGAAGTGTCAAAAGCGATTCAGGCCGCGATTACTTCAACCGGAGCCGGTTCCATTCGTGACATGGGAAAGGTCATGGGCGAGCTGAAGACCCGCTATACCGGTCAGATGGATTTCGGCAAGGTCGGGCCGATGGTCAAGGACCACCTCTGCGCCGCGTCAAACGGAAACTGCTGAGTCATCCGATGCTCAAGGCAATTACTGCGCGATTGGTTCGCGCAGTTTTTTGACCAATTCGTCATAGAGCGTGATGCGCTCATCCTCAGACAGGAACGCTCCTATTTCGACCTCGCGCCCGTCCCCAATAAGGGTGACGTAATGAGGGACAGGGCCGCCTTGCTCGTGCATTTCAGGTCGCGCCCAGTATCGGTTACAGGACCATTCCTGCGACCCGTTGCCTGGAGTATGGTGGACGAGGTGGGCCTCGGTACCAGTTAGCGTCAATACCTCGGAAACGCTGCGCGCCCGATAGTTCGCCTGAAGGGCAAACCACAGGCCCAACACCGAAATCAGCAGAAACGGTAACAGTCCCCACAGTACCACTGATCCGAGCACGGCCAGCAGCGGGATCAGGCCGAACAGAAACACTGACAGGACAGTGATCATTGCCCCGCGTCGCGGCAGAGAGTTATGCGGCCAGAGGCGCAGTTCCTGTTCGGTTTCGGATGTCTGATTCCATTTGTACGGCATACCGGAAACATAACGCGGTGCTGCGTCAAGTCGACGGGTTTTGATCAGACGACGTGGCCGACACGCGCCCAAGACAAGGCGTCATCCAAACGGTCGTCGCCCCAGAACACTTCTTGCCTCACGACAAAGCTGGGAGCACCGAAAACACCCAGTTTCACGGCAATATCCGTTTCAGCTTCCAGTGCCGCGACGATATCCGGGCTGCGCGCACGTGCCAGTGTCAGACGGGGATCTTGCTGGCAGCGCAGCAAAGCTTCGGACAGAGCGATTTCGCTGCCTGCGTCGACGCCTTCCTCAAACCAGATACGGTACAGGTTTTGGGTAAAAGATTTGCCCCATCCATCCATCATGCCAAGGACAGCGATCTGATTGGCCAAGGCCAGGTCAGAAATCGGATAGGGTGCCGGCAGGCTGGCGTGGATGTGATACTTGGCACAGCGACGTTCGATGTCGCGCCACATATATGTGGATTTTTCCGGTTTACCGGCGAACGGGATATTCTGCTGTGCTGACATGATCGTGCGCACATTGAAGGGCCGCCAGTTAACAGTGGCGTCATGTTCAACGCGCCAATCGTCCAGACGCATCACGGTAAGGAAGCTGTATGTGCTGCCGATTGAATACCAAAAGTCGATTTCCGGCATTGCCGATCCTCCGACTGTTCTGCGGGGGTATCATAGCGGATTTTGGTGCAATTGGCGAACCGGCTGCGAAGGCAATGAAAAACCCCGCCACTTGGGCGGGGTTTCTTTGGATCAGATCGGGATCAATGCGCGTGGCCCTTGTCCCAGTCTTCCTGCTTGGGCAGCTGCTCGAACGTGTGTTCGGGCGGCGGCGTGGGCAGGGTCCATTCCAGCGTGTCCGCGTATTCGTTCCACGGGTTTGGACGCGTTTCTTTTGCACCACGGAACAGGGCGTAGAACACGATGCCAAAGAACAGCAGGAACGAGGCGAACGAGATGAACGCACCGATCGACGAAACGAAGTTCCACTGGGCGAAAGCCTCTGGGTAGTCGATATAGCGGCGCGGCATACCCTGACGACCCAGGAAGTGCTGCGGGAAGAAGGTCAGGTTGGCGCCGATGAAGAACATCCAGAAGTGAACCTTGCCCCAGAACTCTGAGTACTGACGGCCGGTCATTTTGCTGAAGTAGAAGTACACCCCGGCAAAGATCGCGAATACGGCGCCCAGCGACATCACGTAGTGGAAGTGCGCGACCACGTAGTAGGTGTCGTGATAGGCGCGGTCCACGCCAGCCTGCGACAGAACCACACCGGTCACACCGCCGACGGTGAACAGGAACAGGAAGCCGAAGGCGAACAGCATCGGTGTCTTGAACTCGATGGAACCGCCCCACATCGTCGCAATCCACGAGAAGACTTTAACCCCTGTCGGAACCGCGATGACCATCGTGGCCAGCATGAAATAGGCCTGCTGACGCAGCGACATGCCAACGGTGTACATGTGGTGCGCCCACACGACGAAGCCCAGAACACCAATCGCGATGATCGCCCAAACCATCGGCAGATAACCGAAGATCGGTTTGCGCGAGAAGGTCGCGATGACATGGCTGATGATGCCGAATCCGGGCAGGATCACGATGTACACTTCCGGGTGGCCGAAGAACCACAGGATGTGCTGATACAAGATCGGATCGCCGCCGCCGGCCGGATCAAAGAAGGTGAAGCCAAAGTTGCGGTCCATCAGCAGCATGGTGATCGCGCCCGCCAGAACCGGCAGAGCCAGCAGAATCAGCCACGCGGTGACAAAGATCGACCAGCTGAACAGCGGCACCTTGAACAGGGTCATGCCCGGGGCACGCATGTTCAGGAAGGTTGTGATCATGTTGATCGCGCCGAGGATCGAGGAGGCGCCCGATACGTGCACGGCAAAGATCGCAAGATCCATGGACATGCCGCCCTCGGTCGTCGACAGCGGCGGGTACAAAACCCAGCCGACGCCCGAACCAAGCTGATCGTTACCCCCGGGGCTGAGCAGCGAGGCCACACCCAGCGAGGTACCAGCGACATACAGCCAGAAGGACAGGTTGTTCATCCGCGGGAACGCCATATCCGGTGCGCCGATCTGCAACGGCATGAAATAGTTGCCAAATCCGCCGAACAGGGCAGGGATGACGACAAAGAACATCATCAGAACACCGTGGTAGGTGATCATGACGTTCCACAGATGCCCGTTGGGTGTACATGGGTCGGCCATGAAGCCTTCCAAGCACATGTACTGAACGCCCGGGTGCATCAGCTCGAGCCGCATGTAGACGGTCATCAGAACCGAGATCAGACCGGCAAGCGCCGAAACGACCAGGTACAGAATCCCGATGTCCTTGTGGTTGGTCGACATGAACCAGCGCTGGAAAAAGCTGCGCTCGTCTTCATGGTCGTGGCCATGAATGGCTGCGTCTGCCATTATAGGTGCCTCCTGTTGCAACTGCACCGCGCAGTCGGACCTCTCCAACGCGCGGGATTCCTGCTGGTTTTAGAATGTGGAGAGGGCACCTTCAATGGCCGAGTTTGATCTGGATCAAGATTAATTGTCGCGGGCAGGCGGGTGCCGCGCGGTTTTCCGGCCTTCAACATGGGGTATCTGGGCGTGGCGGACGAGAATTCAAGCCCGGCCTGTCGATGCGGCAAGGGTGTTGGCAGAGTTCCGCCTTGACCGTTGCCTGCGCGCGTCTCAGAACGGTGCCAACACCCGCAATCCAGAGGTTTGAGATGGCTGATTACGACCCCGACAATATTTTTGCGAAAATCCTGCGCGGAGAAATCCCGTGCACGCGCGTGTACGAGGATGACGAAACGCTGGCTTTCATGGATATCATGCCACGCACGGACGGGCATCTACTGGTGATCCCCAAAACGCCCTGCCGCAACGTACTGGACGCTACGCCCGAGCAACTGACGGCAGTTATGAGAACAGTGCAGAAAATGGCCCGGGCCGTTAAGTCCGCATTTGACGCGGACGGGGTGACAATTCAGCAATTCAGTGAGGCGGCAGGCGGGCAGGAAGTCTTCCACCTGCATTTTCACATCTTGCCGCGCTACGAAGGCGTTTCCATGCGCCCACCGGGCAAGATGGGGGATTTCGAGCTTATCGGGGACCACGCGAAAAAGATCAGCGCCGCACTCGCCTGATCATTCGGCGCCATGTGGCCCCATACATTCGCCATGATCTTGAAACGCGTGCAGCACGGCACAGACGTGGTCGTGCTGCCCGTCGCAGGCCGCTGAAATTCGGGTCAGTTCCGCCTCGAGGTTTTGAAGGCGGGCAATACGATCCCGGAGGTCGGCCAGTTGCTTTTCGGCAATTTCGTGCGCCCGGTTAAGGTCGCTGCCAGACGCGCCCTCAAGGGACAGCAAGCCCACGACGTCGGCCAGTGGCAATCCCACATCACGACAATGGCGAATGAAGATCAGCTGCTTTAACGCGGTATCGTCATACCGGCGTTGATTGCCCGCCGTTCGCTCTGGCTTGGGCAAAAGGCCTTTGTCTTCATAAAACCGGATTGTGGGAATTTTCACTCCGGTTCGGCGCGATAAGTCCCCGATTGAGTACATTTTTCCGTTGCGGCCTCTTGAACCTCTAGTGGCTAGAGGAACTACATGCTCTGGGAAGCCGTAACAAGGGACAGGAAACGACATGGCACACCAGCATTCCCACACCGGACATGGTCATCATCATAGTCACATCGATCCCGACGCAGGTGATGCGCGCGTCGCCTGGGCGATTGGGGTGAACATGTTCCTGACTGTGGCTCAGGTCATCGGTGGCATCATTTCGGGCTCTCTGGCGTTGATTGCCGATGCGCTGCACAACTTTTCGGACGCCGTCGCGCTGATAATCGCGTTTTTCGCCCGAAAGATAGCCCGGCGCCCCGCCGATGCCCGTATGAGCTTTGGCTATGGCCGGGCCGAAGTCGTCGCCGCATTGGTCAATTACACCACGTTGATCGTGCTGTCTGTCTATCTGTTCTACGAAGGAGTGATACGGTTTTTTGAACCCGAGCCGATCAACGGGAGGATTATGGTTTGGATCGCCGCGCTGGCATTGGTGGTCGATCTCGTAACCGCTGCGCTGACGTATGCTCTGGCCAAGGAGAGCATGAATATCCGGGCCGCATTCATTCATAATGTTGCTGACGCATTGGGATCAGTCGCCGTGATCGTGGCGGGAACCGCAGTGATCCTGTTCGGCTGGACATGGGTGGACCCGGTGGTGACAATCCTGATCTCGGTCTACATCATGTGGCATGTCAAAAGTGAGATAGGTGAGACGATCCGCATTCTGATGCTGGGCGCACCGCTCGACCTGGAACCAGAGCAAGTTGCGGCGGCTATTGAAGAAACAGAAGGGGTGGCCGAAGTGCATCACATGCATTTGTGGAGCATGCAGGAACGGCAGCCCGCGCTGACGGCTCATCTGGTCATCGATACAGACGCCTGGCAAACGGCCGAAGAGGTGCGGAACAGTGTCAGGCTAACCCTTCTGGATCGTTTTGGGGTAGGCCATGCGACGCTCGAACTGGAACAGGCCGACCGCGCCTGCGTCGGTTCGTCCCGATTTGGGCACCAGGAAGAATAGCGGTGCCTAAAAGAGAATTGCCGTTCCGATTTGGGGTCGGAACGGCAGACTCGTAACCAAACACTTCTCGGATTTCGAGGGCGAGCCCTGGATCACCGGTTAACATACCACTCACTCTTGATTGGCAGTTCCACATTACTCGTTAACGGGGCCTTTGTATCTACCTGAGTTATAAAATGCTTAAAGACTTCCCTAAATCCACCGAATTCAGGGTTAATTGCCTTACGCATGGGAAACAGAGCCACCCGGTCACAAGGATTGTTGTTTGCTACAGTAGAGCGCAGCGATTCGCTGCGCAGCGATTGGCAGTTGAGTTCAGGAATCAGCAGATCCAAAAACGTCTGCGAATGTCTTTTCCAGAGCTGCATCAATATCCGCCATTGTCACCGGCAGCCCCAGATCGACCAATGACGTCACGCCGTATTCGCTTATCCCGCATGGGACGATGCCCGAAAAATGTTCCAGATCCGGTTCGACATTCACTGAGATACCGTGAAAACTGACCCATTTGCGCAGGCGCAAACCAATGGCGGCGATTTTATCTTCCGCCGGTTTGCCGGTCGCCGTCAAAGGCTTGTCGTCACGCCGAACCCAAACCCCCACGCGCCCGCCACGAATCTCACCTTGTACATTGAACTCCGCCAGCGCTGAAATCACCCAGGTTTCAAGCTGCTTCACAAAACGGCGCACATCGCGTCCCCGTTTGTTCAGATCCAGCATGACATAAGCCACACGCTGACCGGGCCCGTGATAGGTGTATTCGCCCCCGCGTTTGCTTTCATAAACCGGAAACCGATCAGGGTCGGTCAGATCCTCGTTCTTGGCTGAGGTTCCCGCAGTATAAAGCGGCGGGTGTTCCAACAGCCAGACACATTCCTCGGCGTCGCCACTTGCGATTGCGGCGACCCGCGCCTCCATAAAGGCAACGGCGTCGTCATAGCTGGTCAGACCATCGGTGATTTTCCATTCCATGTCGGCCTCATAACCGTCCAGATCGGTCAGGGAAAGGGGTCAGGCGGCCTCAGACAGGCAACGTTGCAACACCTGTGCATAGGTTTCAGATCCTTGCGCGCCGGTCAGCAGATATTTTCCGCCAAATACCATGGATGGCACACCTGAAATGCCCCGGCTGGTCCAGAACTGCTGCTTTTCACGTACGGGGGCTATGTGTTTTCCGCTTTCAAGCGCTTGTCGCGCTTTATCCGCGTCCAGCCCGATGGACCGAACAGCTTCCAGCAGAACATCAATATCGGAAACATTCCTCTGATGTGTGAAATACGCGTCAAACAGAGCCAGTTTCAATGGATGCTGCCGACCAAACCCTTCCGTCCAATCCAGCAACTGATGCGCCGCGAGTGTATTCACCATTCTGCTGTCTTCGTCGAAGTTGAAGGTAAAGCCGAGCTCAGCGCCGATCGAGGTAAGCCTGTCCCGGGCCTGCTGGCTTTGGTCACCGGTCGTGCCGTATTTCTCCATGATATGCTCGCGCAAATTCTGGCCCTCGGGCGGCATGTTCGGGTTCAACTCGAACGGATGCCAGCGAAGCCGGGCAAGGACACCCTGTTGCTGCAGCGCTTCCTCAAGCTGCCGAAACCCGACAACACACCAGGGGCACACAACATCCGAGACGATATCGATCTGAACGATTGGGCGGTTATCGGGCGGGGTCATCTGCGGCTCCTGTCAGATCATTAGCGTGTTGTCCGGTAGCATAGATAAGGTCGCGGTGAAGGTTTTTGAACCGGAGTGTTTTTGCCTCTTCACATCGCGCACACCAACGTCTATACGCCGCTTTACCAAGTCATTGGCAGTGCGGTCGTGGCGGAATTGGTAGACGCGCAGCGTTGAGGTCGCTGTGGGGTAACACCCGTGGAAGTTCGAGTCTTCTCGACCGCACCAACTCTCAGTGAAAAAATTAGAAATTGATGAAGGGTGCGAAGATTGCATCCGCTCTTTTGTCCACTGAGCGAGGTCCGAAAGGGCTGTCGAAGACAGCTATACCAAGTGAAATAGACGCTTTCAGAACTTGAATCAGTTCCACATTGTGGACGTTCATCGGGATGTTGAGGATGCTGTCCGGTAGTGCCCCCGGGGGTGTTTGCTTGGTCGGCCATTCTGAAACACGAATAGGCCACAGCCTTGGTGAGCCTGACGTTTCAGGTGTTCAGGTGACGGGCCCCGACGCCAGCAGCGCCCGCAAGTTGTAGGCCCAACTTGACCCGTGACCTGAACTCCAAGTCTGTTCCAGCGGGTTCTCTCTACACCTTCTGGAAATAGACACCCACACCATCGATTTCATTGATCGCGGGTGGCTGATAACCCACTTCGTCAAGATAATCATGCACGGCAGCTTTGGCTGCGGGAACCACATGATAGTCGTCCACGATGATCCATCCACCTTTCGAGACTTTGCCGAAAAGGTGCCGCAAAGGATCTATGGTTGATTCATACATGTCACCGTCAAGACGCAGCACGGCGATCTGCTCGCTGGGTACCAGTGGCATGGTGTCTTTGAAGAAGCCTTCAATGAACACAACCTGATCATCCAGAAGCCCAAACTTTTCAAAATTTGCCCTTACTGTATCAGCTGACACGGCCAGGGCGTCGTACTTGTGAAAGTCAGACCCTTTGTCCTCTGGGTAAAGCTCTTCATTTGGCTCGGGCAGGCCCTGAAACGAGTCGCATAGAACGACACGTCGGTCATTCTGGCCGTACGCAAAGAGAACCGCCTTCGCAAAGATGCTGGCACCGCCACGCCATACTCCGGTTTCGACAAAATCGCCGGGAACCTGGTTGCCAATGACGGATTCTACCATGGCGCGAACATTGGCCAATCGCTTGCTGCCCACCATCGTGAACGCAACAGACGGCCAATCCCAGCCGTATTCACGGTTTTTGGAGTCATAATCCGGTTTGGTGTCTCCAAACAGAATTGGTGGGTCTTCATAAATCGTGCCATCCAGGGCACGGGCAACCGTGGTCAGATATTGTTCCCGAAGTTCCGCGAGCATAAATTATAACCTTGCATAGATGTCTGGCTGGTTCTGACCTCTCTGCTGTAAAGTTTCAATAAGATTCGCGGGAAATCGCCAGGAGGGTTGGTTAGGTTCTGGACCTATTAATTTGGTTGTCGCCATCCCGCCTGCGTGATTCATACCCGCGAGCTTCAGGGGTATAACA